>JABWCO010000015.1 GCA_013360185.1 Bdellovibrio sp. | reverse complement strand
ACTTCTACAATACTTAAAAATTCTCAAATTCAGCAAGTGATCATTCGCATGGGCACAAAGGCAAGTTAGCCAGATCCCCAATATTTCCTTGCGGAGCTGTATCATAGTCCTGTTGGCGATATCCACACTTCTGCAAATGTTCGCCAGACGCCAGGACACAGAATCCATTTTGGTGACGTATTAGTCCCGCAGAGCCTTGGCGTAGGATTCCCATTCTTGTTGTGTCGGAGCAGGCTCCGGCAAAGGGCAAGGTAATTTTACTTTGAGTGATTTGCCGAGCACTATCATAGTCCGCCTGAGAGTAACCACTGGCGATCATGTCTGAACCGCTATTAAACACGCAGTAACTGACTCCGTTACTTTTAAATCCACTGTACCCATCTCGGAATAGACCGATGGGATGAGTTGTCGAGTTTATAGTACTTATGTTGTTGTTTGAGTTTGTTGGGCAGGCCATCGTATTGCAAGCCACCTGTTGGCTGGAGGCTCCAGAACAAGATGCGCCTCCGTTGGCCGGAGCCGGATTTGTGCAAGTGCGAATTTGAGTGATCAAGCCACCGCCACAACTTTTTGAGCAGGAACCTTGATCTTTCCAAGCAGACCATCCCCCATTGACCGGGAGCGGGCCTTGATTTGTTGGGCAGGCCATCGTATTGCAGGCCACCTGTTGTGTGGAGGCTCCAGTACAAGATGCACCACCATTGGCCGGAGCCGGATTTGTGCAAGTGCGAAATTGAGTGATCAGGCCACCGCCACAACTTTTTGAGCAGGAACCTTGGTCATTCCAAGAAGACCATCCTCCATTTACAGCGATAGGAGTTTCGGAAGGTGATGGCGGAGTTGAACCTTTCCAGATGCGAAGATTGCGTATTTTTGCGTAAATACGAGAAAGGTCCTTGGATTCTAAGCCTATATAGAGTCCATCTGTTTTCGCTTGGCTCCAATCACTTGGTGGATGGAACCATTGAAATTTTTTTGCCAGTTTAAAAAGATCTATCCGTACTTTGCGCCATTGACCATCAGGCACCGTGGGCCCCGGTTCGCCAAATGCCATGGCCGCAGAAATATATTTTCCTTCAGCCCATTTTCCATTTGAGTCATAGTAGCAGTGATCGTAATTCGCGTCCTTGGTACACTGATTAATATCGAAGTGCGCTTTGTGATAGTCCTTAGTTTTATAAAGATTGACCTCAAAATAGTGGGCTTTATTGGCTCTTCCGGGTTCATCCCAGTTGAGAGCGGCGGCAAGCATTAAGCGATTACCGGCTTTTATCGGGTCCCCGGTTTCGGAGGCGGCGACATTGTACTCAAACTCCACCCAGAGTTCTTCATTGAGATTAACTTTTCCGTTAAACTCAAGATTGGCCATCCCAAAAAAGATATATCCATTTGAAACGGGTCGTCCTGTGGGGGACTTGTTGTTGGCATAGTTGATGGTATCCAGAGCGAATTCGATTTGGTTTGCTGTGGAGTTACCTACAGCCGAATATTTTATCCACTGACCGATATCTTTCGGATCATAGTCTGCCATGTAGGCAAGAATATTGTCCTTGTAGTTGAGGTCATAGGAGTATCCCTTGCACGGCATATGCGTATTGCATTCATTTTCGTGAGTCACACTAAAAAGAAGGGGCAAGGATTTGTTGTCGCAATTACCAATGGGCGGTCCCCATGTGGGAACTCCATTCTGATCATTTCCGTTCACCCAGCGGTGACACAGTTGACTGCGATCATCGGCATTTGAGCTATTGGTAAATTCCAAGGATGAAGAGCTTGCACTTAAAAATGAGTGCGAGTCCAAGGCTTGAAATCCTGGTTGGCAATTTTGAAAGAAGAGTAAACTCAATAGAATAGGAACACCGACAAACGAGGCTCGTTGAACAACGCGTGAATTGATTTTTAGTTTCCCCATATATTGAGAATATTCCTTTAGAGTGGTTTCTACAAACCCAAATCCATTTGGCGGTCTGTATGTTTCATTTTGGCTCACGGATTCATCCGACGGCCACAACACCTGCAAACATATAACGGATTAAAAAAAGATATTATTTATGCCTGTTTTTGAAAAATTGCTCCCATCCGTCTGATTCATTTTTTATTCGCAGTGTAGGTAGTCGAATCAACAGGGAAATGTAGATGCTCCTCGGAGGGGGGATTTGGGAGCGCATTTTGTGAAGATTCCTTAAGGATCGGCTTGCAGATTCCGAAACGTCAGTGGGGTGCGCCCTTAAAGTTGTTGCACGGGAGTATGGTTAGAGAAATGACTCTTTTTAAGACACTGACAATCACATTGGTAATTTGTCTTGGTTCTGTGGGATGTTCCATGGATGCCTCTATTGATACTTTGCAGTCGGCGATAGACGAAGTGCTTCAAACGAAGATGTCTAATAAAGAAATTCTTCCTGCAAGTAATCAGAACGTGGTTACGACTGACGGATATTTTGTGCAGTCTTCCGTCAATTTTCATTCCGGGGGTAAGAAGACAACGACATTAGATGGGTATCGGGCCGAATCCGGAGTTCAGTCCACACTCTTTAAAAAGGAGTAGCTCAGTGAAATGCAGTACGTTTTTTCTTTTGATAAGTTTATTTATATCCTCGTGGGCCCACGCCGGGGCGGTTATTACGTATCATGGCCGTATTTTAGACAATACGGGGAGCCCCCTGGAAAGTAGCAGTGTTACTTTTAAAATTCAGATATTAAGTCCGAATCCTGGAAAGTGTTTGATGTACGAAGAAGTACGGACTATTTCGATGGTGGGTACGGATGGGATTTTTGTTATTCCGATTGGGGATGGTAACGGCGCCAGATCTAATAGCGATCCCAATATTTCCATAGAAAAAGTTTTTTCCAACGATCCTAATTTTCAGTTCAATGTCAGTAAATATCCAAAATTCAACTGCAATAGTGGCGGCAACGTATTTACGCCGCAGGTCCTGGATCAACGTCAGTTGGTGGTTTCGTTTAAAGATAATAATAGTGCGAATGGTGTCCAAACTCTTCCCAACATGGATATTAACTTTGTTCCATTTTCCGTGAACTCCTATGATGCACAAAATTTAGGTGGCACGGCTGCTGCGCAGTACTTAAGAGTCGACGGCACAACTCCCACGGCGTTGACTGCCGGAAACTTTGTAGAGTTACTAAAAGTTCTCAATGGAACTACTTCCCAGTATACAAAAACGGGAGAGCTTGCGGGTGGCGCTTTACCAGCAGGTCTTGCAAATGGGGAAGCTTTGCGCTGGAGCGGTGGTGCTTGGACCAAGTACACGCCCCTGACTTCAGAATCAGATCCCAGTGTGAAGTCCTTTGCCAAATCAGATCTTCCAAGTTGTGGCGCTAATCAATACTTGAAACCAAAAGGTGACGGCAGTGGCTTTGACTGTATCAATTTGCCTGCCGGAAATGCGGCGACGATGACCAGTGTAGCGGCCGGACTTGGTTTAAAGACGGATCAAGCGGGTAATGCTGCGATCACGACCTCTGGTGAGTTATCTGTCGATGTCGGTACGGGAGCAAATCAGATTGTGCAAATAGGTTCTGACGGGAAACTGCCAGCCCTTGATGGTTCAAAACTAACAGGAGTCCTGGCGAGCGGATTAAGTAATACGGCCAGCATCTCGACCTCGGGAGCCATCTCGACGACAAACAATATCCAAACGACTAAGGATATTACTGCCAATCGTCTTTTTCTTTATAACAACGGGGGAGTGGGGCCGGACTATGTTGGAATCACCGCCTCTAATTCTATGACCAGCGGTGATCGATACACGTTGACCATGCCACTATCCATTGGGACTGCCAACCAAGTTTTAAAAATAGCAAGTGTGACAGGGGATAACGCTCAGTTGGTTTGGGATACTGTGGCGGCCGGTGGTGGCACCGTTACTGATGTGACGGCGACGGCGCCGCTCACCTCAAGTGGAGGCTCGACCCCGAATATTTCCGTGTCTAAAGCAAATGCGACAACGGATGGATATTTATCTTCGGCGGATTGGAATACCTTTAACGGGAAGCAGGCAGCAAATTCAGAATTGACGGCGTTAGCGGGTTTAGCGACGCTGGGAATTTTGCAAAAAACCGGGTCTAACACCTATGCGGGATTAGGTTTGGCAGCTCCATTAAGTGTGAGTGGTCTGGATATTCGCATGTCACAAGCAAACTCGACGACAGATGGATATATTACGTCAACAGATTGGAATACCTTCAATAGTAAACAAGCCGCTTTGGGCTTTACGCCACTTAATCCTGCCAACAACCTCAGTGATGTGGCGAACTCCGCCACTGCTCGAACTAATTTAGGATTAGGTAATGCATCGACTCGGAACATAGGAACCGGTGTGGGGACAGTTGCTGCAGGTGACGATGCGCGAATTGTGGGCGCGATTCAAAACGCGGGCAATACTCCTAGTATTGAAACTGGGGACGATCTGGCGAAGCCAGCCTTCGGGATACCAGGACGTCTATATATCGCCGGTGATACGAAAAAGATTTATCGTGACAGTGGTACTGCTTGGGAGCCGTTGGCTGAAGCAAGTGCTGGTGGCATTGGCGGTGTTTCTTCTGCCAACGCAGATATTGATGTGGCCAACGGAACAACCGCTCCGGTGCTCACTTTGAATTCAGGTACGGGGCCTAATCAAATCGTCAAATTGGACGGTACCAGCAAATTACCAAATGTGGATGGCTCTGCTTTACTTAATATCACGACAACGATCGATAAGATCACGAACGCGGCAACAAAATACTTCGACTACCGCCCGAACAATGTCGCTTGTTCCAGCGGTCAGACGTTAAGTTACACTCCTGGAACAGGCTGGGTTTGTGCAAACATGAGCTCTGGAACTGTGACAAGTGTAACGGCGACGGCGCCGCTCACTTCAAGTGGAGGCACAACCCCGAATATTTCCCTGTCTAAAGCGAATGCGACAACGGATGGATATTTATCCTCGGCGGATTGGAGCACCTTTAATAGTGGTTCAACAGGAACCATAAGTGCGGCGAGGATGCCAGCTTTGAGTGGGGATGTAACGTCCACGGCAGGTTCTACAGCAGTGACGTTGAATACCGTTCCTGTTTCCAAAGGGGGGACGGGACTCACTGCCATAGGATCTTCCCATCAATTTTTAAGTGTCAACAATGCCGGCTCCTCTATCGAATATAAAACTCTAGTGGCGGGTTCGGGGATTTCGCTAAGCCCTTCAGACGGAGCGCTGACAATCTCTGCCTCAGGAGCCGCGGGCGGGATTCAATCCCCCGTGACGTTGTTGGCGACACTGGGGACGGCTTGTACAACCATCGGCCAATTAGCAACTAATGTCGATGGCGATTTGTTAGTTTGTGATGACGTACCAACTCAACTTGAAGGATCCGTGTGCTCAACCTTAGGAGTCGGAGCTCTCACCGTGGATGAAGGAGGAAATCTATATGTCTGCCTTAATTAAAACTTTTAAAATATCCAGTCTGCTTGTCTTTAGTTTGGGGTTTGGACTAAGTTCCGTGTCCTATGGCGCCCCGACTTGGCGAAAAGTGAGCACTGGGGCGGGTACGACTTCTAACCCCACGAACTTTAATTGTGTATCTATCATTCCTACCACAAAATCCATTACGGCATCTCGTAACCTCACAGTGGCTTATATTATGGCTGGCGGCGGAGGCGGTGGGGGCGGTGCTGCTGCAGGTGGAGGCGGTGGGGGCGGGAGCTCTGCCCTTGTTGTTGCTGGAACACCCATCGTCGCCAGTGGTGGAGGCGGTGGCGGTTCATCTGCGGCTGGCAGTGCGGGAATTCAGAAGAATGGAACGTTCACCATCCTCGCCGGACAGACCTTTGCGGCCTATGTTGGTGGGGGTGGAGGTGCTGGCATCTCTGACGGTGGCAATCATTATGGTGGCGGTGGCGGCGCTGGATACTTTGGAGGCGGCGGTGGTGGACTATCAACAGGTGGTGGCGGAGGAACTAATTCTGGAGGTAGCGCAGGTAATAGCGGAGCAAGTCCCGCAACATCAGGAGCGTCCTTTAGTGGCGGTAATGGGACATCTACTTGCGGCAGCTTTTACATTGGTGGCGCGGGAGGCAGTTCCTTGACCGGGGGGAGTCAGGGGACCCCATGTGCTGGTAGCTACTATGCTGGTGGCGGCGGCGGATTCGGTAGCGGTGGTGGCGGGAACTCCAATGGTTCTACTTCGAGTGGCGGGTCCAGTGGAAGCGATGGGCTGCCTACAGGATCGAAAGGACTCGGCGCCAATAACTGGGCGCCGACAACGCCTTCGTTGTCACCGTTAGCGGGGCAAGGTGGGGGCCCAGGAAAAGGCGGCAACGCCGGTTTGATCATTCTTTCCTACTCTGCACCCATTTGTGATTTATAAAAGTTTTTGTTTGAGGTGACATCATGTTGGGACCAGCGATTGTGATTTATCTAGGTTTGACTCCAGGGCCGTGGACGGAATGGATTGTCAGTTTGCTTTTTGCGGTGGTGGGGACTTTGGTTCTGCGCCAACTGATCTGGTTCTCATGGTCCACCTTGCGAAAGATCGAGGCCTTTAAAAAAGCAGGATGGCATTTAGATGCTATCATCCTGAGTACCCTGTTACTGAGTTTCTCGAACAACATTCCGGCTCCCATTTATGGGAATCCCCTGTTCACTTATTTCTTAAAGTTATTTTTTATTCTGCTAGTTTTTCGCCATATCTATGCGATTGGTAGTCTCTGTTTTGAAAGTAAGACCCTTTTCCCTAATTGGCCCTCCGCTCTTCGACAACGCTGGAAGAATGTTTTGGGTATTTTTGTGGTCGTATGGGCATTAACTTTGTATGGAACTGAATATCTACCCGTGGCCTTTTTAAGTTCATGGTCTTTTTTTATTATTTTAATTTCCGTCAATGTGGCGCTATTTCCAGTGAGTCGGGACATTGTATTAGGTTGGAGCTTACTGCAGTCTTTGCATTTAGAGATCGGCCAGACGGTAAAGATCCAAACGGAAAAAGAATTGATTTCCGGAACGATTACGGACCTTAAATGGACACACTTAGTTCTTCGTTCCGAAACAAACCCTTCAGAGCAAGTGCGAGTTCCCTGGTCGGAAGTTTACCCAGGGAAGATTACCTAAGGGCAGTTGAGCTCATACTGAAAAAAACCGGGGGGGGGGGCCAACACCTAAAGCAGAATTTCCTTCTGCTTACTTTCCAAAGGTGAAAGTGCCAGATACAGCGCTGGAACTACAAAGAGAGTCAGCAATGTGGAAACCAGTGTTCCCCCAATGATCGCAAGTCCCATGGGTAAGCGAGTTTCCGCGCCGATGCCGGCCCCCAACACCAACGGAGCCGCCGCCGCAATTGTTGCCACCGAGGTCATCAGAATCGGGCGAAGGCGCACGGGGCAGGCCTCGATTAAAGATTTTTGAATATCACTTTGACCATGACGTCGCACTTGGTTCGTGAACTCCACCAGTAAGATGGAATTCATTTTCGCAATCCCCATCAAAACAATCAACCCGATGAAACTAAAAAGATTCAATGAGACGTCAAACATCCAAAGGGCCACCAAAGCTCCACTCACGCTAAAAGGCAGGGCCACAAGAACAGACACGGGATGGATGAAGGAATTAAACTGCACCGCCAGAATTAAGTACGCGACCAGAATCCCCACCAAGAGTGCTGAGTACAGGCTCTTGAAGGATTCCGCGAAGCCTGCTGAAGCTCCTTCCAGGGCAAAAGAATAACCCGAGGGCAAAATTTCCTTAGCGATAGCGCCCGCTCGATCTAAAACTTTGGCTTGAGATTGTCCTGGCGCCAGGTTGCCAAAGACAGAAATCGCTCTTTGGCGATTCACGCGACTGATGCTTTGAATGGCATTGTCTTCTTTGATGTGAACCAGTTGCGAAAGAGGAATTAAATTGCCAAAGTTGTTGCGGACGTAAAGTCTTTTAAAGTCGGCGGCGGTGCGAATCTGATCTTCTTTGATTTTAAAGCGGATGTCGTAACGTCGACCGTCGGCGGTGTAACGACCCTGGCGCAGTCCGCCGACTCCGGCTGAAAGAATTTGTCCCACATCTTCAACGGACACACCCCGTTCCGCCATGGCCTGGCGATTGGGAGTCAAGACCAACTCGGGGATTCCCGTGCGGAAATCCGTATCCAAATCCACCGCCAGATTTTCTTTTTGCAGTCGTTCCATCAGTTCTTCTGATTTTTGTTGAAGAACCTTAAGATCGGGTCCGCGTAAATTGATTGCTAACGGATTTTGTCGCCCAGAGGATAAATTACGTGCAGAGATATCTCGCATGGTGACGCGAAGACCTTTGAGTTTTTTGAACTCTTGGCGGAGTTCGCTCATAACTTCCGTGTGATGCAAAGTGCGTTTGTCCCGAGACACCAACGTCACCGGCATAAAGATTTGATTGACGTTGGAGCCGCCCCCGCCCCCACCGCCGCCTACGGAGACGAAGAAGCCCGCCACAGAGTTATTTTTTCCCAGAATAGCTTCAAGTTCTTTCGCCCTTCCACTGGTTGTTTCCAGAGACGTGCCCGGGGGAGTTTGTGCCGTCACAATAATCAAATCCTGATCTTGCGCCGGTACGAACTCTTGACGAACTTTTGAAATCAAGAAAAGGGAAACGGTAAAGAAAACTAAGGAAACAAATACGACGACGTATTTCCAGCGCAGGGTGCCCTTCAAAATCTTTTGATAGACGTGAGAGAGTTTTTCAAAGACTGCGTCCAAGGCATGTTCGAGCTTAGAGACCTTGGGTTCGCTACTTAAGAAGGCGGCCGCCCGCATGGGAGTGATTGTGACTGCCTCTAGCAGTGAAATCAAAACCGCCGCACTCATGGTGACGCCGAATTGGAAGAAGAACTTTCCGATAATGCCACCCATGAAAACGACCGGCAGGAAAACGGCGACGACCGCCAAAGTTGCCGCGATGGCAGCGGGGAGGACTTCTTTCGACCCATCAGAGGCGGCGCGGGCCGAGCCTTTTCCCATGCGATAGTGGCGCACAATATTTTCCAGCAGCATGATGGCGTCGTCCACGACGATGGAGATCGACAGAGTTAAAGCCAACAAGGTGAAAAGATTAAGGGTAAAGCCTGAAAAATAGAGAATAATAAAAGTTCCCACGATAGAGGTGGGAATGGAAAAGAGAATGTTGATAGCGGCGGGAATGCTGCCCAGGAAAATGAAGCAGACCAAAATAGTGATCAGGGCTGCCACCCACAATTTTTCAATCGTGAGATTCACGGTGGCTTCGGTGGAGCGGGTGAAGTCCACATTCACACGATAATTGAACCCCGGAGGGAAACGATCTTTGATTTCCTCCATTTTTGCACGAACAGTTTTTGCGACGGTGACTTCGTTGGTCCCACGTTGTTTGCGAATTTGCATCGAGACCGCTTGTTGTCCATCCACGCGGGCGACCCGGCGCACATCTGAGAGGCCGTCTTCGACTGTCGCAATATCTCGCAGATAAATTTGTCGATCATGAATGCGTTGTCCGCCCCGGCGGAGAATCTGAATGTTCTGCACCTGTTGCACGGAAGAGGCCTCGCCGAGCCAGCGGACTCGCAACTCGCGCTTTCCTTCGGTAAATTGACCGGCGGCACTTTCCAAGTGTTGGGTATTTAGGGCTTCGACCACGTCCCGCACGGTGAGATACAAGTCCGAAAGTTTTTTCGTATCCAGCCAGATGCGCAGATTGCGCTGACTGAATCCTCCGATGCTGACCTCGCCCACGCCGGGAAGAAAGCGAACTTGATCCAAAAGAAAGTTTTCCGTCCAAATCAGCATGTCCTTCAGTGGGGCATCTCCAAAGACAGAGACAATTACGATGGGGTCTTCTTCCGGATTTTGTTTTCTGACAGTAGCGGGGTCCACGCCGGGGGGCATGCGCATTTGTCCCAGGGCCGTTTGAACTTCTTGCAGGACCACATCGACGTTGCGGTTGATGTCAAATTCTAAGGTCACGGTGCCAGAGCCTTGGCGGGCCGAAGAGCGCATTTCTTTGATGCCTTCGATGGCCAGAAGGCGCTCTTCGATGGGGTCAATGAGTTCAGATTCGACCACTTCGGGCGCCGCGCCCTCGTAGGCGACAGAGACACTGACAATAGGGAAGTCCACATCGGGCAACTGACTGATTCCCATGCGATTCATGCAGATCGCGCCAAAGACGATCAAGGCGAACATCAAAACCCAGGCAAAGACGGGGCGGCGAATTGAAAGGTCGATCAAATTCATAGGAGTCCTCTCTGCGAGAATGTATTTTTACGCAAACCGAAGAGGAGTCAATCTTTGGATTTTTGGGAGGACTGAGTTCTAGTGCGTTTTTTCCGATTCAGGTTCTTTAAAGTCGGGGCGAAGTTTTCCGCGGTGACACATATAGCAAGTGGCTTCTGGTCCCTTCTTGCCGTCAAAACCATTTTCTTTCAGCATTTGAGTCAGCTTCAAATGTTCTTTGCCGACGCGAAATGATTTTTTAGAGTCATTGCTAAAGTTCTGAACGTTATGGCATTCCGTGCAAGTCACGCCGATTTGTCGGGAAATGGAGATCATTTCTTCCCGAATTTGATCTTCTTTGGTAACGAAGTTTGTGACGGATTCTGCCAAGGCTTGGGGCAAAAGAAGCGCCAAAGAAAAAAGGACACTGACAAAGTGGAACCCTGAAAAGCAGGGGCTTTTTTTGTTTCGGTTGCACTGCATAAATATATCCTCTGTGAGGCCCCGTCGGAGATCAAGTCAGAACCCCTTTTCTTGACTGGTTCTAGACCCAAGTGTAACCATACAGAGGGTCATTTTTTCACCTTTGGAGCGCGAGCATGAAAATTAAGCATTGTGAGGATCTAAATACTCTAGTTTCCCTCAGCAAACGTCGTGGTTTTGTATTTCAATCCAGCGAGATCTATGGCGGTCTTGGAAGTTGTTGGGATTATGGTCCTTTGGGCTCATTGATGAAGCTGAACGTGAAGCGTGCGTGGTGGAATGCAATGACTCGTCGATCCGACATCGTAGGTATAGACGCCGCGATCTTGATGCATCCGACAGTGTGGAAAGCCTCAGGTCACGTCGATGGTTTCAGTGATCCTTTAGTGGATTGCAAAGAGTGTAAAACTCGCTTCAGAGCTGACAACACAGACTCTTATATCAACGAAAAAAAATGCCCTAATTGCGGCAGCAAAAACCTTTCTGAAGAGCGCAATTTCAACCTCATGTTTAAAACCCACATGGGACCCTTGGAAGACTCTGCCAGCGTGGTGTACTTGCGTCCGGAAACAGCGCAAGGTCACTTCGTGAATTTCCAAAACTGTCAGCAGGCTTCGCGCTATAAAATCCCGTTCGGTATCGCGGCGATTGGTAAGTCCTTCCGTAATGAAATCACGCCAGGAAATTTCATTTTCCGCACCCGTGAATTCGAACAAATGGAGATGCAATATTTTGTGAAGCCAGGCACTGATGATCAGTACTTTAAAGAGTGGAAAGGAACCCGCTGGAATTTCTATATTAAGTACGGCATCAAGCCAGATAATTTGAAATTCAAAGACCATGACAAGTTGGCGCACTATGCCCGCGCCGCGGTCGACGTGGAATACAAATTCCCGATGGGTTTTTCAGAACTTGAAGGTATTCATAATCGCACGGACTTTGACTTAACTCAGCATTCAAAATTTTCAGGTAAAAATCTGGAGTATTTTGATGAAGCGAACAAAGAAAAATATATTCCTTACGTGATTGAAACAGCCGTAGGTTGTGACCGTTTGTTCTTGGCATTCCTGTGCGACGCTTATCGCGAAGAAATCACGACAGATGAGGCGGGCAAAGAGGATACTCGCGTTGTTTTGGGACTTCATCCGGAAATTGCTCCTTATAAAGTGGCCGTGCTGCCTCTTTCAAAAAAGGTCGAGCTGACTTCGATTGCGGATAAAGTTCGGGACATGCTGGCCGAAGACTTTGATGTTACCTATGATGAGGCCGCGTCTATTGGTAAGCGTTATCGTCGTCAGGATGAAATCGGGACGCCGTACTGCGTGACCATTGATTTTGACACAATCAACGATCAAGCAGTGACCGTACGTCATCGCGATAAAATGACCCAAGATCGCGTTCCGATGAGTGAATTGAACACTTATGTCGCAAAAAATTTAAAAAATTTTAGTAAATAGTCTTTATTTCTGTAGCCCATAAAAAATAAAGTTTTATGGGCTTTTCATTCCCAAATTCTTCCCATCTGATGCGCTTTTCGACAGGTTTCTTTTAAGTTTTTGTTAATACCGGTCCGTGTCATTAAGCATTTGCCTTGCCCAAGCTCCAGACCTTGGTCTGTAATATTTCGCATGTGGGGGGAATCACAATGGAATTTCTAACAAAAGTAGCACAAGCATTTCAACACGGTGGATTTTGGATGTGGCCAATTTTGCTTATCCAAGTTGTATCTATCGCAATCATGATCGAAAGAGCGTACGCGCTTTTCGTTCGTCGTAAGATCACACAAACTAATTTTGCTCTGGGCTTTGAAGAGTCTATTCGCCGCGGCGACATGGATGGCGTTATCGCCAAAGCGCAAGCAGCAGCGATGGTAAATCCAGTGGCACGTGCCATTGCAGCGGGTGCTTTAGCAGCTCGTAACTTGGGTGGTAAAGAAGAAATCCAAGGCAAAATGGATGAAGTTCTTTTAGAAGAAAACGCACACCTTGATCACCGAACAGCGTTCCTATCTATGTTGGGTAACGTTGCGACTCTAACGGGTCTTTTGGGTACGATCACAGGTATGATCAAATCATTCGCAGCGGTGGCTTTTGCGAATCCCGCAGAAAAAGCATCTTTGCTTTCTGCTGGTATCTCTGAGGCGATGAATGCGACGGCTTACGGTTTGATCGCAGCGATTCCAGCCTTGGTGGCTTACGCTATCTTGCAAAATCGCGCCAATCGTTTGGCAGAAGATTTGAATCAAGGTGGATTGAAAGTTTACAACTGGTTGAGCTACGCTTACGAGCCAATCACTTCTTACCAAATCAAGACTTCTAAATCAGAGCGCCAACACGAAGTAAACGCGTAAGCTTTAAGAGGTTTTAATGAAACACTCGAAAAAGCATTTAGATTTTGAAGTAAACCTGATCCCGTTCATTGACTTGTTGTCAGTGTCGATCTGTTTTCTTTTGATCACAGCAGTGTGGTTGAATGTCGGATCGATGGACGTGAAACAAGCTGTCGGCGGCCAAGCCCAAGAGGACACGAAAAAAAGTCCTTTGGTGTGGGTGCGCATGACAGCTCAAGGGGACCTCGATCTTGAAGTTCAACAGAGCTCCTTGATCCCGGCGACTTTGCGTAAATTTCGCGTGGCTCAGCAAGACAGTAAAGTGAATTGGGAAGAGTTGGAAAAAGCTTTGGTGAACTTACGCCAAGCGGATCCATCTATTAACACGGGTCTGATTCAGCCGACAGCTTCCACTGCGTACGAAGAAATTATCGACGTGATGGACAAGTTGAAAAAAAGCGGGATGACAGATCTGGGCGTTTCTCCTTTATAGGGGGTGATTTGTGATTTCTGATGGTATTTTAAAAACATCAGTTCTGACGGGGACTTTAGAGGGACACTCTATTATTAGTCCGCGCGGAGCAAAGATGAAAAGGCAAGTGGCAGCGGACCTTCTTTTGACGGCGCTGATTGATGCCTTTTCAATTCTGGTGATCTTCCTTTTAATGAACTTTTCCAGCACAGGAGAAATCCTGATGATTGGTAAAAATCAAGAGTTGCCAAAAGCAAGTTTGGCCGCTGTTTTAGAGCGCAATCCAGTTATTAAAATCGACGAAGGTAAACTTTATGTCGAAGATAAATTGGTGGACGCCAATACGATCACTGCTGAGCTTTTAGAGCTGCGCAAAAAATATCAAGAGCTTCATCCGAACGAAGCGTTCCCAGGGGTGGCAACCATCCAAGCGGATCGCCGAGTGAAATACGAGTTTCTGAACCAGGTGATACTGGGGATGAACCAGGCTGGGTATAGCGATATTAAATTTGCCGTCGTATTGAAGTAGTAAGTAGGGACAGAGGGGGTCTCGATGATGAAAAAGAAAATAATAGCAATTTCCTTATCTATGGCAGCAGCGGCGCACGCGCAATCGCCGTCGTCGGCTGGGTCCACACAAGACCTCCTAATTCAAAAGTTAACTCAAGTTCAACTGGGTCTGGCTCCGGCAGATCCAGCGCGCGCAGCCGTTCTTTTGCGTCTTGCTGACTTGCACGCTGAACGTGCACGCCAACTTTCTATGAAAGAAATCGCTGACGGCTGCATGGTTTGCAAAGCCGGCGAAAAAGACCGCGAAAAAGCGTTGAATTTTTATTCTGAAGCGATCACAAAAATGCCAGCAGGCTCTGTGGCAAAGATTCATTTACAAATGGGTCGCTTGTACGAACTGCAAGGCAACCTTGAGCAGGCTGATAAAAGCTATCATGCCATGTTAGCTGTGTCAGCTTCACCAATTGAGATCGCCGAAGCGCAATTGTCTTTAGCAGAAATGGCCTTTAGAAAAGCGGACTTTAAAACTGCCGAAGGTCTTTACGAAAAAATGCTGAGCGCAGGTCAAGGGACATCCCTTGGACTTGCCGCTTATCGCAAAGCTTGGTGCGCTTTCCGTTTGTCAGATATCGACGGCGCGATTGTGCAACTTCAAGAAGTTCTTAAAAACCCAAAACTGCAGTCACGTATGGCCTCAAACCGCGGCGTTGCCGATGTGCAGTTCTTGGAAGAAGTTTCCCGTGATATGGCCACCTTTATGGCGACCCGGGGAATCAAAGAGGGTGATGCGGAAACTCTTTATAATTTGACTCCAGAAGCTTTCAAGATCCAACAAATCACCATGCTTGCTCGCGAGGGCTTGCGTTTAGGACAAAAAGATCAAGCTTTAAAAACTTGGGATTTTGTTTATCAAAAACAAACAGATCCGAAAGCTCGCTTAGAAGCACTTGTGCGTATGGCACAGCTGCAATTTGATTTAAAAAATACACCGGCTGCTGCGAAATCTTATCAAGGGGCGATCAACCTTTGGGCGGCAACGGATTGCACGATGTTAAGCTGTGATGAATCTGCCAAAGGTCTTCGCCAATTCGTCGTTGGTTGGAATCGTTTGGAAGGCAGCAAGGCCAGTCCTGAATTACTAAATGCTTATGAGGAATACTTCCGTGTATTCACAAGTGATGAAGACATGTATGTATGGGGCGCACAAGCCGCGGCCACAGCGGGCAACTATGCTCTGGCTTACAAATGGACCTCTTCCGCAAATAAAGTCATCTTAGCTAAACACGCTGTTGAAAAAGATTCTGCGCAACAAAAGTTACAGACTGAAAAGCTAGAGAAAAATTTGTTGTTGGGAATTGAAAATGCTGAAAAAGCAAAAGATGAAAAATTGTTGCTAGCGGCTCAAGACGTGTACCTAACAACTTCTATCCTAAAGCAAAAAACCTTCGATGTTCAGTATCAAAAAGCCTATGCGATTTATCAAAAAGGGGACTATTCAGTTGCGGCTGAGCAGTTAAAAGATCTTGCCGTAAATGGCAAGGGCTCTGCGCAAATCAAATTGCAGGCGGCGGAATTGTCTTTGGATGCTTTGGCATTACTAAAGGACGACGCGCGCATTCAAAGCTGGTCGGCAGAATTTTCAACGAAGTTTGCTGAAAAGAAAGCAGATTTCCAGCATATTCAACAAAAGTCGATCTTAACTCAGTCTGCAAAACTTGCCGAAGCGCAGCCAGATCAAGCTTTAGCGACCTTAGCTGGCTTTAACATGGCTGGAGCGACCTCTGAAGATCGTAAGACTTTTTTAAAGAACAAAATCCTTCTTAGTGAAAAAGTAAGTAAGATCACTGAAGCACGTATCGCCACAGAAGATCTTTTACGCGAACCTGGCTTAACGGCAGAAGACAAAGAGTTTGCACTGGGCCGCAAGGTTTGGTTTGCAGAACTTGAACTTGATTTCGCCACAGCTCTCGCGGCGGCAGAGCAAATGAAGTTTGGAACTTTGTCACAGGATGAAAGAGTCTTGAAACTAGCACTTTATTCTGAGTTGGCGGATAAAAGCCCTGCGGTTTATTATTCTCAGTATCTAAAACAATCTAAAGACGATGAAAAGAAAGCGTTGATTGCGACTCAGTTGATCCGCTTGTCTAAAAACCCTGTGAAAGATTTAGAAGCTTACAAACCGTACTTCAAAAATAACGCGGGTCTTTTTGCACGCGCGTCTTTAGATGTCTATGCGGCAACTCGAGATCAGAAGGTTTTAGAAAGAGCCCTCAAAGACAAAGGCACTTCAAAACAAGACGCTTTCGTGATGATCGAAAAGATCCTGACTTTGGGTGACGCTAAGGCTTTAGCGGCGCAATTGGCAGCTCATCAAATCGATACGAAAAACCAAAAGACCATCGCCACAGGTCTTAAAGCCCGCGTGAAACTCTTAGAAAAAGCAGATGCTTTGGCCAACCGAGCGATTGCTTCCGGCGATTGGGCTTCTCAATTATTAAGTTTGGACTTGGTTGCTAAAGAAAATAGGCGCTTTTACAACGAAGCTTTAGCCTTGCCAATGCCGACAGGCTTAACTCCAGATCAAGAAAATGAATACTTGTCGATTCTTTCGCAACAAGTAACGCCGAACCAAAATACGGCGACCATGGCAGAGGCAAAAGTGAAAGAATTCTGGGAGCAAAAAGCAGCCTTAGATTCTTACAAGACTTTTGCGGCACAAAACTTTGCTTGGTCTAAATTTACAACAGAAGAAGTTGAAGCCTTGGCGGCCATTGCGCCAGCAGAGCAAAAAGCAACTTGGTCAGGTGCGCTGGCTGAAATGCAGGGAATGAACGGAACGGTGCAAAGACCTTCTTTGGCCGAACTCGAAAAAGCGCGCACGCATTTGAAACAAAATCCATTTGCCCCAGGTGCAATCCAAGACGTGATTGCTTTGGAAAGAAAAGCTCAGCGTAAAAGCATGGTGGAATACCTTGAAGGCCGCTTAGCAAATCTGGCAAAAAAAGACAGTGAAGTGAAAGGGATCCAGCAATGATGAAATATATGTTGGTGCTTATGATAGGGATGACGGCAGGGATGGCTTGGGCAGCTCCAGAAGCGGCAAAAGCTCCTGCAAAAAAATCTCAAGATATGAACTTCGAGGACCTTTTGGTCAGCGGTCAATATCACTTCTCTGACGAGGCTGTGACAACAGTCGAAGAAGACAAAGTATTAAACAGCTTAATTGGCGTCCGCACGGACTTTAAAGATCGCATGAAACAATCAGCGACTTTAGGTGAGGTAAAAGCACAATGAGTTTAAGCTTAATTATTGAAGATAAAGCGGGAAACATCACACGGCAAATTCCGGTCACGGAAAAAAAGGCTGTGGTGATTCAGCGAATGGATACGCGCCGTCTAGAGGTCGTGACGGACACTGCGGCACTGGAAAAAAATAAAATTAAATTTTCGACGATCGCGGATTTGGATTTTGAAGAATTGGCATCGAAAAAGCTGCCATTAGGCAATTTCGGATCTTTACGTGTTGTAAATGAAGTCACATCGGTACAAACGGATGGATCAGTTAAAGAAGACGGCAAAAAAGATTTAAAAGCTTCCATGGTGATGGCGGCTGGGATCTTTTTGGTCATCCTTTCTATTATCCAGTTTGCTCCGCGCGAAAACGCGAAAGTGAATGAAGAATTAAAACAGCAAGTCGTAAAAATCGTGAACACCAAAGCGCAAAAGCTGCAACAGCAGACTTTGCCAACCACGGTGAATACAAATTTAGCGGATCCAACCGCGGTGAAAGCCCCGACGAAACGCGCTGAACTTGTGAAACGTTCTGGAGCATTATCAGCTTTAGGCAGTTTGCGTTCAGGCAAACAGCGCGGCGGCTTAAATCTGGGCGCTGCTAACACCACAGCAGGAATCGGTCTTGGCGGTACTGCGGGCAGCGGTGGCGTGCAGACGTCTTTGTACGGAAAAGGTATTACCTCAGCTCCGTTGGGAACAGGCGCAAATATCAATGGCGGTGGCGGTTACGGTACGAAAGGTAAAGGCGGCGGCCAAGCAGGCTATGGCAGTTTATCTTTAGTCGGCGCGGCCGGTGGTGCTCCGGTGCCACTAGGTGCAGAAGCTGAGGTGGCGCAAGGTCTTGATAAATCAGCGATCGATGAAGTGATCCGTCGTAACTTAGGTCAAGTGCGTTTTTGTTATGAGCAAGCTCTGCAAGGCACACCTAATCTAAACGGTCGCGTGGCAATGGGTTTCACTATTGGCGGTAACGGTTTAGTGAAGTCCGCAGCGGTTGAAAGTTCTTCGATGGCCAATAAGGGCGTGGAAGATTGTATTACGATGCGTTTAAAAACATGGAAGTTCCCATTACCGCAAGGTGGTGTGGACGTGAAAGTAACTTATCCATTTGTTCTACGTAGACAAGGTCAGGGGTAAAAATGAAATTTCTAATTGTTATTTTAGCAGGCATGATGCTTTTATCAGGTTGCGAAATGGAGCAAAACCCCATTAAGGGAGCTCCAGACACGATCGTCAACGGCAAACCCCCAGAGGCGCAAAAGCCAAAGCCCGAAGATCCATTTGATAAAGAGGCTTTACAAATTGATGCTCCAGACTTTATCAACGGCCGCGTGGGTTCATCCTTAGGATTCAAAATTCAAGGTCGCGTGATGGTTGAAGGTCTTGATTTTGATTTGACGATTGATAACTTGGGCGAGTTCCCAGACGCGAAGTATGATCCTGTCACAGGCGATTTCGTATGGACTCCGACCAAAGTAAAAGTTGGCAGTGCCAATTCTGTTTTGCTGACTTTGCAAGCGACATTGGTGACTCGTCCCTCTGAAAAATATCCAGTCAGAATGATCGAGAAAAAAACGATCCCAATGACAATTGCTAACACTTACACTCAGCCGATTGTGAACTCTGTCACGAAACCAACAGGTAAAATTGTTGTTGGGGCAACTTACAAGTTTCCTTTCACGATTGAGGACATCGATGCTATGGCTCTCGTAGACGTCAAAGTTCTTATCAGTGAGTGTACAAAGAGCTATTACGGTGAAACTGCAGTTTACCTAGCAAAAGCAGGCAAAGTGACAAACGTGCCGAATGCTCCGGGTAAATATCAAGGCGAAGTTTCTGTGGATCTAAGTAAAGCCGTCAATCTTGTGGGCGGGCGCTTTTGTTTCGGAATTTCGACAGTTTCTAAACACGGTGTGATGTCAGATGTCTACGACGTGGAATTTGAAGCTGAAGGTCGCATGCGTCCGACGAAAATGACACTTCAGAATTTGCCAGATTTGACTGTGGGCGAAAGAATGCAGGTAAGCTTCACGATTTATGATCCGTCAAGCTTGGGAACTTTAGAAATGATTTCCCAAGACGACGTGACGTTAATTTTGCCGGGCAGTAATTTTACCTGCAATCGTTTCTATAGCACAAAATATCAAATTGATTGTTCAGGTATTTTTGATGCGACAACGGCGATTCCAGGGACGTACTCTTTAAAATACAAAGTCGACAATGTCGGCGGATATAGAATGGTTAAATCAACTACAGAACACGTAGTTTCCTTTACAGTAAAGGCGGCAAATCCATGAGATCAGTAACTTTAATTACAGCATTATTTTTATCTTCTATTGCCTTTGCTCAAGTTGAACAGGAACTAGATTCTTTCGGCGGCAATGAAGCCCTATATATGAAGGCGAAAGCTTTAAATCCTGAGGTCGAAAGCGAAGTGGTGCAAAACCGCTTTTCAGACCGCACGAATCGTTTTGAATTTGCACCCGAGTTCTCTGGCGTTTTTGGCGGTGACTCATACAACCGCACGACCAATGCAGGGTTGAATGTGCACTATCACATCACGCCAAAATGGAGCGTGGGCGCGAAGTACAACTACTCTTTCAATAATTTGACACCAGAAGGTAAGAACATGGTCGCGCGGGCCTCTGCCGCGGCGGAAGCAAATCCGAAAGATCCAAATTATCTTTTCCCGCAAGTTATTTACCAAAAAAGCGAGATGTTGGGACTTATCAACTGGTATCCTATCGTTGGTAAATTAAGCTTTGGCAGCTGGGGTGTTGCTCACTTTGACACGTACTTAATGGGCGGATACGGAACGCTTGAGTTATCAAATGCTTCTGTGCCTGTGATGACAGCCGGTGTGGGGATTGGCTTCTGGATGAACCAAAATCTTACGACGCGTTTTGAATACCGTGCTCAGCAGTATAAAGCTGAATATTATAGCCGTAATGAGGACATCTTAACAGGTGTTGCCTCAGTACAAATGGGTTGGATGTTATGATGTTAGTAAAATCCCTTGTCGTAACTTCGTTACTTGTGGGCGCGACGGCAGCCCACGCCGAAGACGACCTCATGAGTATTCTTGAGGGCAAGTCTTCGCAATCTGCGGCTCAGTTCGTAGAAAGTGAAGAAGTCGCAAAACTTAAAAAAGTTGTGAACCCGTCTTCTGCAGAACAAAATTTGTTTTTCCAATCGTTAGTTGAAAAGAACTATGAAAAGGCTTTGTTCCAGTGGAGCACAGCTTTCACCGGGTCTGCTTTTCAAACTTCTGAAACTGGTAAAGCTTTACAAGCCTTTTTAAATTTTAAAAATGGTTTAAAGATCACCGGCTTTGAAGGACTTTTAAGCATCACAGAGCCTGCGAAAATTGATAGCACTGTGATCAGTCTTTGGAAAGAAAACCTCAATGACAAGGACCCTGTCTGGGGCGTTGTTGATGTGACTTGGGCCCCGTTCTGGACCGAAACTTTTGGTTTGGGTGCTGAAATGTCTGTGGCTTTGCAAAAAAGCTATGTGACTGAAGACATCACAGCATTGACGGAGCTGATCAAAAAAACTCCCGTCGATTCCGTGCAAAGAAATATTTTGCAATGGCAGTTGGTCCTTAATTTGGGTATCCGCGGTGATGCCGGTAAAGCAGCACAAGTGTTAGCCCACTTGATGAAGTCTAAGAACAATCCGATTGATAAAGATCTAATGACGATCACAGCGGGTCGCTTACTTTATCAAAATGGTTTCCTAGATGCGGCGTTAAAATATTACGAAAAAATCGGTAAAAAATCTGATTACTGGTTTCAAGCACAAGAAGAAATGGCTTGGGCTTACATGCGTAAAGGCGAACCGCAGAATGCAATGGCTTTGACCAAGACTTTAACTTACCCACATTTTAAAGGGTGGGTGGGTATTGAATCTTACCTTTTAGGCTCTTTCAGCAGCTTGAAAGTGTGTGATTACGCTGGCGTGATGACGACGATGAAATCCATCAAGTCTCAGTTCGGCGAACACTTGGTAGCTCTAGAAAAACTAAGTGCAGATCCCCGTCAGCCAGCAGTTGCAAATTTAATGACGGCACTTCAGAACGGTCCTGTGCCAGTTGCAAAATTGGGTAAAGAAGCCCACGCATTGCCATTAAATATTTCTAAAGACGAAGTTTTGACCTTGTTAGTGAAGCGAGAGCAATCCTTGCAGGCGGAATCTGACTTGGCTGAAAAGCTTTTTGGTAAGTCTTTGTCTTATGGAAATCTGCAAGGTCAGTTTGAAACCTTAAAGAACCAAATCCGCACACGTGCTGAAATGGTGAAAAGCTCTGGCTATCAACGCGTTCAAGAGCTGGCAAAGGCTGAGCTAGAAGATTCAAAACAAGTCATGCAACGCTTGCGCATTGTCGAAGTGGAAATGATTCAACAAGTGGACTCTTCTGGAAAAATATTTAAAAACGCAAGTGCCGAAGTAAAAAAAGGCACAACAGGCACCTCTGTTAAACACGCGATGAATTTTGCAAAAGACAAAGAACTTTGGTTTGACGAACTTTCTAATTTTAAAGTGGACGTCAAAAAAGGTTGCTCTGCTGCGGCGAAAAAGGAGTAAGAAGTGAATAAAATTACTCAAGCATTCTGTTTTGTCTCTGCCTTCATGGTTTTTTCGGGTTGTGGAAGCTCCTACACCTCAGGAAACCTGTTAGTGCCGAAAGAAACGATTACCAAAGAAGAAGTCAGCGAAAAACCAAAAGACTTTGAAGCTTTCAATCCGAAGGTGGATATCTTATTTGTGATCGATAACTCTGGCAGTATGATGGACGCTCAAGAAAACGTCAGTCGTAACGCCTTCATGTTTGCCGATGCGATTTCTAAAGTGTCGATCCTCAATTATCATATTGGGGTTGTTACTACGGATATGGATAGCTGCAGTATGCATTGTGGACGCCTGACGGGTCTGCCTCGCTATCTAGATAAATCGACACCTGATTTTGTTGAGGTTTTATCAAACAGAATGGAAGTCGGTATTAATGGCAGTGGTACAGAGGCTCTTTTCGGACCGGTGCAAGCTGCGTTGGGCCCCGGTTTAGAAAACACATTTAATAATGGTTTTTATCGCCAGGATGCTTTTTTAGCTGTGATTTTCATTACTGATGCTATGGATCAGTCACGCATTTCAGGTGAAGAATTGATGCAGTTTTTGAAAACTAAAAAAGTGGATCCTAAGCGTGTTTTGGCTTACGGAGTTATTCGTAAGCTGAAAGAAAAGGATATTTGCTTTAAAGACGTAGAGCCTTTGGATGGACAAATCGAAGACTTCTTAGCAAAAGTCGTCAATGCTGATGCCAACCAAAACAATGTTCTTAGTTTGTGTGACACGAACTTCGGTTCTAAGTTAGCAGGTTTTGCGGCAGATATCGTAAAACGGGCGACCGGTTCCGTGAAGCTTTCACGCGTCCCAAATCCAAAAACGATTAAGGTTTTTTACGGCAGCCAAGAAATTCCCAACGATCCTAAGAAAGGTTGGGTTTTCCAAGCTTCTACGAATTCTATTTTGTTAGGTGATGAAATCGACTGGGAAGACCAGGGGTTAAACGTCGGACTGAAGATCGACTTTGAAGTGATTGATCTAGAAAAAGACTAAACATAAAAAAAGGCTTCAGAAATGAAGCCTTTTTTTATCAGGTTGGGGAAATATCAGATCAAGGTCTTTGATTCAGACAAATCCCCCAACGTACCTACGAAAATTAGTAAAGAAAAATATCTTGTGGAGTGCCTTCTGTTGGACGAATGACGACGCCAGAAATCTCTTCACCCACTTTAACATCGCAATAAGCAGTTTCAGCACCGAATGAGCTGACTTCATCGATATCTAAAGGGCAAGAATAAGCTGGAGCGTAAACAGCTTTAGGTCCCCACGCAAAAGTCACACGGCATTTTTTTTCGCTGACCGGAGTCACGGAGCGAACCACCGCAAAAATTTGACCTTCCAAATACGGGCAAAGAGGAGCTGCCGCAAATGCTGAATTAGTAGACAAAAAGACAAGAGCCAAAAGGGCTATTTTCATGGAATTCTCCTTCGCAAGCGAATGCTGGCGTTCTAGCACAGGTTGCAATGAAAGAGATTCAAGAAATTGTTAAGATGCAATTTCGACCGCTAAGTATGTAAAAAATAAAGTGAATTCGTTCTTTTCTGAGTGTTGCTGGGGTTTGAGCAGAGGCTCTATAACTCATTGCAAAGGCATCTTTAAATATTTCATTGATATTAGGCACTTAGAAGTGTTTTATACAGGCATATAAAGACAATAATTTTACATTTCTGGAGGGAGACTTATGCACCAGAACGTAAACACAGAAAACAAGAAAACATCAACGACCTCGATTCCGCAGAAGTTTGTATATTTCTTCGCGGCAGGAGAAGCCGAAGGCAACGCCGGAATGAAAAACATTTTGGGCGGCAAAGGAGCCAATCTCGCAGAGATGACTTCTTTAGGAATTCCGGTTCCTCCAGGTTTCACAATCTCTACAGAAATTTGTGCGCACTTCTATGAAGCGGGCGGCAAACTTCCTGACTGGGTTCGTCCGGCCGTGACTGCAGCTATGCAAAAAGTTGAAGGCAAGATCGGGAAGAAGTTTGGTGACATCAACAATCCTCTTTTAGTGTCGGTGCGCTCTGGGGCCCGTGCTTCCATGCCAGGCATGATGGACACCATCTTAAATCTTGGTTTGAATGATCAAACGGTTGAAGGCTTAGCAAAGTCTTCTAATAATCCGCGTTTTGCGTGGGATTCTTATCGTCGTTTCATTCAAATGTATTCTGACGTCGTCATGGGCATGAACTCTTCATTGCTTGAAGTGATGCTAGAAGACCTTAAAGAAGACAAACACTACAAACTTGATACTGATTTGACAGTCGATGACTGGAAAATCGTTGTTAAAAAATTCAAAGATTTGATTCATCAAATGACGGGTCAATCTTTCCCAACAGATCCTTGGGATCAATTATGGGGTGCCGTTTCTGCGGTTTTCCATTCTTGGAATACGCCACGCGCGATCACTTACCGTGACTTGCACAGCATTCCTGCGGCTTGGGGCACAGCTGTCAATGTTCAATCCATGGTTTTTGGTAACATGGGTGATGACTCTGCAACAGGTGTGGCGTTCACACGCAACCCATCGACGGGCGAAAAAGCATTCTATGGTGAATTCTTAATCAACGCGCAAGGTGAAGACGTTGTTGCGGGTATTCGCACACCTCAGCCGATCACTAAAGTTGCCGCGGCCGCAACCGGTGTAAAGTCTTTGGAAGAAGCTCTTCCAGAAGCTTACAAACAGCTGGTTGAAATTTATAAAAAACTAGAAGGTCACTACCGTGACATGCAAGACATCGAGTTCACTATCGAACGTGGTGTTTTGTGGATGCTGCAAACTCGTAACGGCAAACGAACCGCGGCAGCAGCCTTGAAGATTGCTTGCGACATGATCGATGAAAAGTTGATCACCGAAGAAGAAGCTATTCTTCGTCTTGATCCACAAGCGTTGGATCAACTTCTGCACCCAACTTTGGATCCTAAAGCACCAAAAACAGTTTTGGCCAAAGGTTTGCCAGCCTCACCAGGCGGAGTGAACGGACAAATCGTGTTCACTTCCGAAGAAGCGGTGGAGTGGAGAGAGCAAGGTAAAAAGGTCATCTTAGTACGTGTTGAAACTTCCCCAGAAGACATAGCCGGCATGGTTGCGGCTCAGGGTATTTTCACAACTCGCGGAGGCATGACCTCACATGCGGCGGTTGTCGCACGTGGTATGGGTAAATGCTGTGTGGCTGGTTGCGGAGAAGTTGAAGTCGACTACCGCACGGAAACGATGAAAGTAAAAGGTTACGTCCTGAAAAAGGGCGATGTGATTACTTTAGATGGCTCAACCGGTGAAGTGTTCTTGGGCGAAGTAAAAACAGTGGAACCAAAACTTGATGGAACTTTCGAACGCATTATGAAAATTTCAGATGGCATCCGTCGTTTGAAAGTGCGCACGAATGCAGACACTCCGAAAGATGCGCAGACAGCGCGGGATTTCGGTGCTGAAGGTATCGGTTTGTGTCGCACAGAGCACATGTTCTTCGGTGCGGATCGTATCGATGCTGTGCGCGAGATGATCATTGCTGATAATAAAAACGATCGCGAAAAAGCCTTGGCAAAATTATTACCAATGCAACGTGACGACTTTTATCAATTATTTAAAATCATGGATGGCTTGCCAGTAACAATTCGTCTTCTGGATCCACCATTGCACGAGTTCGTTCCGCACACGGATCAAGAAACCAAAGAGTTGGCAAAGCGCCTTAGCATGGATCCAGATCGTTTGAAAGCAAAGGTCAGCTCCTTGCATGAATTCAATCCGATGTTAGGTCATCGTGGTTGCCGTTTGGCGATCACTTACCCAGAGATCTATGCGATGCAAGTTCGCGCTATTGCCGAAGCTGCAGCAATGATCGTGGGCGAAGGGAAAAAATTAGTTCCTGAAATCATGATCCCCCTTGTGGCGACCGATAAAGAACTAGACACGCTAAGAACTTTGACGATCAACGAAGTTAAAAAAGTTCAAACAGAGAAAAATGTGAAGTTTGACTATCAAGTCGGTACGATGATCGAATTGCCTCGCGCTGCGATCACAGCGGATGCGATTGCCGAACATGCAGACTTCTTTAGCTTTGGTACGAACGATCTGACGCAAACGACTTTGGGCTTATCGCGCGATGATTCTGGTCGTTTCTTAGGGTCGTATGTATCAACCGGCATCCTGCCAAAAGATCCATTCATGTCGATTGATCAAGTGGGCGTTGGTTCCCTTGTGAAAATGGGTACAGAATTAGGTCGTCGTACGCGTCCAGATTTGAAAGTCGGCGTGTGTGGTGAACATGGCGGTGATCCAGAATCAATTGAGTTCTTCCATCGCGTCGGACTTGATTACGTTTCTTGTTCTCCGTTCCGTGTGCCTATCGCAAGACTTGCTGCGGCTCGCGCGGCTTTGTTAGGTAAAAAATTGCATTAAACATTAAGGACGCTTTTACGAAAAATAGAAGCGTCCTTAATTCTCTCATCTATCTTCTTTTCGGTTCCTTAAGGCACAAAATAATAACGTCACTTATTAGGGCTGTGGTCCTGGAGAATCCATGAAAAAAACCGTGATCTTCCTTCTTTTGCTTTCTTCGACTGCTATGGCGCAAAATTTACGCTCAGGTTTATGGAAAACGAAAAGCATCTTGGTTCTAAATAATATTCCGTTACCGACCTCAGAAGGTGAGGAGTGCATCACGGATGCTCAAGCGAAAAACGTTAAGGAAGCTATTAGCAAAGAGCTAAAGAAAAGTGGTTGCAGCTTAGAGCATTGGAAGATGAAAGGGCAAAATCTAGAGGCGTCGTTAAGCTGCAAAAAAGACGAGTTAAACGCCCAGGGTACGATTAAGGGACGAGTGACCGCAAAAAGTTATGACCTGACTGGCAAGGCTGAAGGCACCTATAGTGTGATTCCTTCTCAGGCCACATTAAAGCTGACCGGACAGTGGACCCAGGTTTGTAAGAAGTAAGTCGCCTTAAAACCTCATTAGTTTCATCTTAGTAAAATCAATGTCTCAAACTGAGAATGTTTCCGGCTTTGCCTAAAGTCCAGTACGCGTAAACCCGATAGAGTTTCTGTGTTCTGGGAACACAGTTTGGGGGAAAGATGGCTTTTATTGGCAAGGGCAGGGCTCTGCTGTTTGTTATTCCTGTGGGATTCCTCATCTCTGTTTTTTATGTTAACTGTTCCCAAGTTATTTTTTCTCAAGACATGTCGTCTTTTTCTAAAAGTGGTTACGCTTCCACTTATCAAGTCGATGAAGATACGCTGCTTAAAGATAAGCTCAATGTCGAAAGTATTTTGGCGGAACTAAAACAAACAGGTTCCACGGTAGAATTCAAACTCACGGCACAGCCAGGTAATGGAAAGTTGGTGTCTCTTGATTCCAGCTCCGGAGCTTTTGAGTACAAGCCCAATCAAGATTTTTTTGGTGAAGATACCTTCCGCTTTTCTCTTACGATTAAAGATCCTAGTAAAGAATCACCGATCGTGATTTCTCAGGCGGCGAGTATCAATGTTTTACCTATTAACGACGCGCCCATTTTGGAAGAAAAAGAAGTGGGTGTCGCTAGTGAAAACGGGACGACTGACATCACCATTTCAGCGATTGACGTCGACGATAAAAATTTAACGTATGACATTTTAAGTATGTCTAACGGGGGGCGCTTAGACCCCTTAGGTGATGGTAAGTTTGCCTATTATCCTCAGTGTGGTTTCAATGGTGTGGAATCCGTGAACGTGCGTGTAGCAGATTCGCATGGAGCTTCTGACGAAGGCGTGGTCACCTTGCGTGTCACGGCGGAAACGGGAACGATCACATTAAATAGAACTTTGGCTCAGGACACGTCTCTTGATGATAACTTCCGTCTTTTGATCGGGCGTTGTATTGAGTTGGGGGCAAGCAATAATATGGTAACAACGGGGGCCCCTTCCCGTGGCAGTATTTCAAACTTAAACCCAGGTCAGCTTTCTTATACCTATCGTCCTAACAGTGGATATTCAGGTGCAGACTCTGCAACCTTTTCAGTTACGAATGGTAGCTTTCAAAAAAGTGTCGTAGTCAACTTTACGATTACTAAAGTCAACAAACTGCCCAGCTTGAATAAAGATACTTATGAAGTTTATCAAAATGGTTCTTTGACGTTTAATTTAGACATCAATGATCCTGACGATGCGGTGGTGCAATCATTTTTAACTCCGTCCAAGGGCACGCAAATTACCACCAACTTGGGCGCGACGATGGACACTTTATCTGGACGAAATGAATATCGCTATGTTCCGCCACGTGGTTTAAAGAACGTGACGGATCAAATTAAGTTTTACCTTTACGACAGTTCTCAGCAGCCCGTCACTGTGACGGTCAAAATTAATATTCTCTCTAATCCGATTGTGGATTTAAAGCCTGGCCTTGCGGCGCGGGGTCTGTCGTGCACGATTTGTCATGCTCAGATTAATGCCAACGTTATCTCCGACTTCGGTCATGGCTCCACTTTTGTGCGCCCCAGCTCGAATTGGAGTGTGGAGCCGTACTTAAACTTAGAGATGGCAATTGCCGATAAAAAGTTTCCGGTCACTCCGGAGAATGCACAAGTTTTAGATAACATAAAGGTGTGGGAATCCGGACGTGTTCTGCAGACCATGCATGTGCCTAATGGCGTCGATCCAGTTTCTGGGCAAAGTTATAAAGCGATGCTGCAAAGTCTTCGTCCCAAAACATACAGTTTGGTGACCTTTCCTTTCGGTGACAGTGGTGACCTCTTGTCAGGAACTTTGGCGGGAGCAGTGATTCCAGCGGCTGGAACGTTCGGTGCCGTCAGCAGTTATAGTGATGTATACATCGGTGCGCCCACGGCGGCAGAAATTATAAATCGTATGACTAATAAAGCGGC
This sequence comes from Bdellovibrio sp., assembly GCA_013360185.1. Classification (GTDB taxonomy): domain Bacteria; phylum Bdellovibrionota; class Bdellovibrionia; order Bdellovibrionales; family Bdellovibrionaceae; genus Bdellovibrio. Next base: position 11,375 of record JABWCO010000015.1, on the reverse strand, counting down.
CACTCATGATGTGCAAGGATCGTTACAAGGGCTGGGATGGAGATCAGGCAGTGCCAAGACTTACTTCACCAACACTTCAACTGTTGTGTGTGAAGGTGATATCGTAGTCAAAGGCACGGTGCTTTTGAGTTCCGCGAATATTCAAACGATTTCGGGTTGTCGTATCTATGCGACGGGACCAATATTCGTTCAAGGACCATTAAACATCTCGTCTCCGACAGGGAACAATTCTTTATCAAATGTGCAGCTTTCAAGTGCTGTGGCTATCATGATGGGTGTGGGGATGGAGGCCATTGGTGTGCGCCAAGGATACAGCCTGCCGACTCGTGGTGATACATCAGGCCATGGTGTGATGAATACGGTCGCGGCTGAGGCTGCGAATATCGGAGCGGCCACGATTCAAGATGCGATGAGGCATTCATCGCGTCGAGTGCAGTTCTCGCGTTTATTGTTGAATGCTCCGCAAGTGCACAGTCGTTATAACGATGTTTTCCGCGGTACCATCATTGCCGAGATCGCCGTGATGTCGCCAGGCGAATTCGTTTATTACTTCGATGATGTGTTTTTAAACTCATCGATTGAGATCCTGCCTTTGTTACATGGGCCTAGTATTTTGCGGGTTAAGTAATTTTGCTTTGATATGTTATTGGGTGAGGGTCGAGCGCGGGGAATTTGCGGCTGGGGATTTTAAAGAAGTCCCTGGCGCTGCGGTCGGCACGCCTTCCGGGCTCGGTTGTGGCTCGCCGGCTTCGCCGTCGAGTTCGCGCCATCGTGGCGCCCACAAAGGCCGACCTTCGACCACGGACTTCTTTAAAATCCCCAGTCTCAAATTTTCGTCGTCTTCATCGCTAGCTTCTATTCGTGGCAGGTTGACTCTTTAGCCTTGCCTCAAGTGGGTGTTCATTGCGTCTTGAATGGGCACTGGCTTCGCTGGGGCTTGCGATCTTTATCTTCATATATCTGGTGTGAATCGATGTGTTGTGAGTGTTTGGGTGTTGCCTGAATGGTCTGTTTCATTCTGGGAAATTTACTTTTGATTTATGTGTTTGTTTTCACGTGCAAAGTGCTCAAGAAGATTGTCTCGGGGTGAAACGTTTTCAGACGATGTGACACTTTTGGGTATGCCAATTGGCGGCACTGTCAACGGAGCAGACGAATAAGGGGTGTTTCATAATGATTCCATGGTCATGTAACTTGCTGAAAGGTCAGGATATTTTTTTGTTGGCAGAGGTTGGCCGTGCTCTTGCTTTATACCTTGGCATAGAGGGAAACAAATTTATGAAAACATTAAATCTAGTTACTAAAACATTTAAGATCTTGTGTCTGATTACGATGACCGCTTTTCTTGCGAATTGTAGCAAGGGTGGCAATAATTCAACTGCGCCGGCAAGCACCTACCAATTATTAAATGGTGTCTGTTATCAAAACGTGAACGGCCAATTGGTGCAACAAGCGAATACGTCTCTGTGCACGACAGCAGGTACCTATCAACTTATCAATGGCATCTGTTATCAAAACGCGAATGGACAGATGATCCAGCAAGCTAACACGGCTTTGTGCTCTAGCTCTGCGGGAACCTATCAATATGTTAACGGTGTTTGTTACCAAACTGTGAATGGCCAATTGGTGCCGCAATCTAATACAGCTCTTTGTTCAAACACTGGCAACTATGTTATGCAGGGAAATATCTGTTTCCAAATCGTGAACGGTGCCTATGTGCAACAGCCAAACACAGCACTTTGCATGAACAACACAAACGGTGCAACTCAGCTTTGCAACGGTTACTTCACAGATGGTTCTCGCTGGGCTCTTTGTACTGAAGGTGCAACAGGTCAAACTTACAGCGGTAACTACCTAGTGATGGATTGCTCTGGTTACACACTTTACAGCCAAGCTAATCAAGTTGTTCGCTGCCAATAGTCCTCTGTTAAAATTAAAAAATGCGGCGCACAAAGAGTGCGTCGCCTCCTGAAAAAGAATTTATAAAATTTAGGCCCTTTTGTTGATGGATATGCAGACCCCCTCTGTTTGCGTAAGAGATCAGCAAAAGGGTTTTTTAATTTCGCGATGCGATAATTCTCTGTAAAACTCTGCTTAACTTTTCAGCTTCCGCCTTTCTTTTCACACCGTCTTGTTGACATAGTTCCCAACACTCGCGAGAGTGAAATGGCCTTTGGTCTAGCTAGACCAAGGGCGGTATTTGAGGGGAACTCCAGTGAGAATTAAAAAAATTGAACTGATCGGTTTTAAGTCTTTTAAAGATCGCACCGTCATCCACTTTGACGCAGGCATCACGGGTATCGTGGGGCCGAACGGTTGCGGTAAGTCGAATATCGTCGACGCTTTGATGTGGGTCATGGGTGACCAATCAGCTAAAGACTTGCGCGCATCGCAAATGACAGACGTTATCTTTGGCGGTGCTGAAGGTTACGCTCCATTGGGTATGTGTGAAGTGTCGTTGACGTTAGAAAATGACGGCGGCGCCTTCCCAGTTAAATACATCAAACATTCAGAGATCATGGTCACACGTCGCCTGCACAGAAGCGGCGAGGGTGAATACTTCATCAATAAGGAACCAGCTCGTTTGAAAGATCTGCAAGAGATCTTCATGGATACGGGCGCGGGCTCTAAAGGTTTCTCGATCATCGCGCAAGGGATGATCGGTAAAATCATTACTTCGAAACCTGAAGACCGCCGTATGTTGATCGAAGAAGCGGCGGGTATCACAAAGTTCAAAGCACGCAAAAAAGAATCACAACGTAAGTTGATCTCGACAGATCAAAACTTGGTGCGTTTGCAAGACATCATCGGCGAGTTAAAACGCCAAATTGATTCTTTGCAAAGACAAGCACAGCGTGCCGAACGTTACCGCAATATTAAAAACCAAATCGAAGATTTGGATTTGTGGTTGTCGTCGGCTCAGTACATCGAATTAAAGCGTGCGGCTGATGAAGCGCAAGCGATCTTTGACGAAGCGCAAAGCATGGAAATCGAAGGTGAATCGAACCTATCGACTTTGCAAGGGCAGCTTGAAGTTCTGAAATTGCAAATCTTAGAAAAAGAAAAAGCGGTGGAAGAACAACAAACTGAGTTCTTCACAAAGCAATCTTCTGTTCAGAAAAAAGAGATGGAGATCCAAGAACTTCGTTTCGAAATCGAACAAGCTCGTCGTAATGAACAAATGACGGGTTCGATCTTGCAAGAGCAGCAAGCTCGTCAAGAATTGTTAGCTCGTGATAAAGCCAGCTTAGAAGAGCAAGTTGCAGAATTAAAAGACGAAGCGGAAACGTTGACTTCGCAATTCACAACAAAAAATGACATCTACCAAAACTTCAACTCTCGCATTTCTCAAGTAGACGAAGATTTGACGACAAAACGTCGTGAATTGTTCGCGGTGGGACAATCGGAGTCTTCTTTAGATGCTCGAGTCAATTCTTTGACGTCACAAATCGCTGACATCACAGAACGCCAAGACAACGAACAACTGGTTTTAAACGAATTGCGTGAAAAACAAGTCGAGTTCGAAGGTCGTCGTAAAAAAGTATTCAATGAACTAGAAAAAGAACGCCAAATGCAATTGGATTTGGCGAACGACGTGGATTCATTTGAGGCCAACAAGAAAGTCTTGATGGAATCTGCCGCGACGAAAAAACTGGAAGTCGATCAATTCAAAGATTCTTTGAACGAAGTCGCTTCTCGTTTGTACGGTCTAGAAAACTTGCAAAACAACTTCGAGGGTTTCCAAGAAGGCGTGAAGCAAGTGATGTTGTGGCAAAAGACTCGCACTCAGGAATTGATGGCCGATGGTTCTGTGGTGAACCACTTCCAGCCGGTTTCTGAAGTTGTCGAAGTTCCAGCTGAATACGAAGTGGCGATGGAAGCTGCTTTGGGTTCACGCCTGCAAATGCTTCTTTCTTCTGATTCAAACATTGCGGTGGATGCCGTTTCTCATTTGAAAGAAAACAAATCCGGCCGTTCTAGCTTCTTATCAGCAAACGACAAAGGTCTTTCCTTCCATCGTTCTGAGGCTCCGTCTAATGAGTCGGGCGTGCAGGCGATCTTAAAAGACGTTGTTAAAGCAGCTGATAAATTCCAAAACACAGTGGCTTATCTTTTAGATGGCGTTGTCATCGTTGACTCAATCCGCACAGCCTTGGCTCTGCGCCCACGTTACGAAGGTTGGACTTTCGTAACTCAAGACGGGGACACTTTAACGGCTGACGGCGTTTTGACAGGTGGTTCTTCTGAATCTGCGGATTCTGGCGTTTTAAAACGTCGCCGTGAAATCAAAGAATTGTCAGACAAAAAACAAGAGTTCGCTGGTAAGTTGGCATTGGCTCAAGCTTCGTTGAAAAAAACGGAAGAGCAATTGAACAACGTTGTGAACGATTTCGAAGGCGCGCAAAAACGCAAAATCGAACAAGAAATCAAAGTCACAGAATTGCGTAAGGATCTTGAGCGTGGTGAAAATGAATTAGCCAATGCTCAGCAAGCGGTTGAACGTCAAGAACGTGAACTTAAAAAAATTACTGAACAAGTAGAACTTCAAGAACAAAAACTTGAAGAACTAAATACGGCTTTATTGGAAGCTCGCGAAAAGAAAACTCTTCTAGAAATGGAAGTAGAAACTTTAACGTCTGAGTTCAATACAATCCGCCAAGGCTTTGATGGCTTGCAAGCGGAAGTGACAGATCTGCAAGTGAAGTCCGCTTCAAAAACGCAAGAATACCAAGGCGTTCTAAGACAGCTTGAAATGGTGACGAAATCACTAGGTGATTTGGAAAGCCAATTGACCAGAATGTCTGAAGAAGCCCAAGGTTATAACTCTCAGATGACTGAGAGCCAAATGACTTTGGAAGAAAAGAAAATCGAATTCGAACGTTTAGTGAATGAAGTCGAAGGTTTGAAACTTCAAGTCGCGCGTACGAAAAATGATTACGAGTTGATGTCAGAAACAGCACGCGAAATCGAAGACCAAGCTATGTCTTCACAACGTGCACGCAATGAACGTCAGCACAAAATGAACGATTCTCAATTGAAGCTTGAACAAGCTAAGATGAAAGAACAGTACTTGATCGATCAAGTGCGTGAACGTTACATGCTGAATCTTCCGGACGTTGTTGAAAAATACGCGGACCGGGAAGGTGACTTTGCAGCAGCAGACACAGAACTTAAAGAACTTCGTGAAAAATTGGCGAAGATCGGTGAAGTGAACTTGTCTGCGATTGAAGAGTACGAAGAAACAGCTCAGCGTTATGAGTTCTTAACGAAACAGCACGCTGATTTGACGGAAGCCAAAGAGCAGCTTCGTAAAGTGATCGATCGTATTAACAGAATTTGTTCTAAACGTTTCAAAGAAACATTCGACTTGGTTAATGACCGTTTCACTCGCGTATTCCCGGTTCTATTCGGTGGCGGTGAAGCTTGGTTAGAGCTTGTTGAAGAAACTGAAAAGAACGAAGCGGGTATCGAAATTATTGCACGTCCTCCGGGCAAAAAGACGCAAAACGTGTCTTTGATGTCAGGTGGCGAAAAAGCGTTAACAGCGGTAGCCCTTGTGTTCTCGATCTTCCTAGTGAAACCTTCTCCGTATTGCTTACTGGATGAGGTTGATGCGCCACTTGATGATGCCAACGTATTCCGTTTCAACGACCTTGTTCGTGAGATGGCAAAACGTTCACAAATCATCGTAGTTACGCATAACAAACACACGATGGAAGTGGCGAAGAAACTTTACGGCGTGACTATGCAAGAGCGTGGTGTATCGACGATGGTTTCTGTTTCTTTAGAAGACATTAAGTAATCTTTTTGAAAAAATAGTCTTAATAACGAAAACCCCGAGTGAAAATTCGGGGTTTTTATTTTAAAGGGGCGAAAGTGGCGGCAATACCTATAGAAATCAAAACTATTCCCGGCCACGAAGCCTCTGCTATTGTGAATCCTTTTTATCAAAGTCAGTCTGGCAAAGCCTTGGCTCGCGACACAGATCTTTTTTTCATCGCCTTTAAAAATACGGAAGTGGTCGGGGCCGTAAGATTCTGCGAAGAAGAAAATACCTCGATGTTAAGAAGTATGATGATTCGCGAAGATCAGCGTCGCCACGGAATTGGTCGTCTTTTGCTGCAAGAGTTTCAAAGCTATCTGAATAAAAATCATATCCGAGATACCTATTGCCTGCCATATGGACATCTTGGAGCGTTCTACGGAGCGATCGGATTTAAAACCATCGACGAGTCTTTTGCGCCTAAGTTTTTGCAGGAACGACTCAAAGAGTACCGCAAAAAGCCTGAGAGTTTTTTGTGCATGTTAAGACTTTGACCGGTTCAGGACAAAGGTGATTTCTTTGTCGGGAAAAATTGAACTGTTCCAGGACGTGGCATTATCGTTTGTATTAAATGAAACAAAAATAAGTTTTTACCTCTTATCTATTATTTTTTTCTTGATCGGGATCATATTCTCGCATTATTCCGCCAAATGAAGCTCTAAAGTTGTTCAGCCCCGCCGATATACTCCCCAGAAAACGAAATTTTATTGAGAAGGTGAAATATGAAACTCTTTACGAGTATGAGCGCCAAACTTGCGATTTTAGCTGGAGTTCCTCTTTTAGGTTTGGTGATGGCAAGTTTCTTGGCGTTGCACGGGATTTCTTCGGCCGATGTCACGATCAAGGGGTTGAGTGAAAAGCGTATTCCAATTACCCAGCTAATCGGTGAGGCGCGTATTCACACCAATGCTCTGGTTCGTTTGATTTGGCAGGATATTTCTGTGAATGACCCCCAGGAACGAACTCGATTGGCAGGTGAAATTAGCACACGCTTTACGGAGATGGAAAAAAGTTTGGCAAATTTAGAAGCGATCGGACTCGTGGAAGCAAATAAAAAGAATCTGAACCAGTTCGTAAAAGTTTGGCATCCCTTACGCGAGCAATACCTAAATATTGTTGCAAAGATTGGGGTTGAGCCAGACGACCAGTTAATTAAAAAGATGGCGGCGACTGTCGATCAATCGAATCATTTAACCCAGATTCTGTTGGATATGGGCAACGTTCTTAATGAAGCGAACAAAAAGGCCGTTAGTGACGCAAAAATGTTTTCCCAAAAAATGCATCGCACGGTTCTGGGCCTGTCAGGGCTTTTGATTCTTGCCTCTGTGGCTATCGCCGCCTTTTTAAGTCGCAATCTTAAAAAAACGTTTACGCAGATTTCTGACAGTCTTACTTTGGCTGGTCAAAATGTGGCTTCCGCTTCCCAAGAGATGTCAAAATCTAGTCATGCGCTGTCTAGTGCCTCAATGCAAGGGGCGGCCTCGTTGCAAGAAACGGTGGCGTCGCTGGAAGAAATTAACAGTCAGGTGTCTTTGAATTCGGCTCGTGCCTCGGAAGCTCAAAGTTTAAGTTCCGTCGCCATTCAAAGTTCCAAGCAGTGGGCTGAGCGCCTGCAAGAACTGCAAAGTTCGATTCAAGAAATCGACCAAAGCTCTCAGCATATTCAAAACATAATTGGCTTGATTGATGACATTGCCTTTCAGACAAATCTTTTGGCGTTAAATGCGGCTGTAGAGGCTGCGCGAGCTGGGGAACAGGGCCGTGGTTTTGCGGTGGTCGCAGAGGCCGTGCGCAGTCTTTCGCAAAGAAGTGCACAGTCGGCGAAAGAAATTAGTCAGTTGATTAAAGAAAGTGCGGAAAAAACTTCTAAGGGAGTTCACTTAGTCGGTACTAGTCAAAAAACGATGCTAGAAGTTTTTGAAGTTATTCAGAAGCTTGCGGCGTTGAACCAAGAAATCTCTGCTTCTTCTAACGAACAGGCTCAGGGATTAAAACAAATTTCGACGGCCACAAATCAAATAGATACCGCCACACAGTCCAATGCGGCGGCGGCAGAAGAAACCTCAGCCACAGCCGAACAGCTAAGCCATCAGAGTGTCGAGCTTTATCATCTGGTCAGTGAATTAACTAAGGTTGTGCACGGTGAAAAAGCGGCATAAAGAAAAGCCTCGGCGCAGGAGGGTAGCACCGAGGCTTTGAAGGGACCTACTTCACGTACTGAATGACCGTGTCTTCAGGGAAGCGGACTTTTTTGAGACTTTGAAAGGTGTCTTCAGGATGTCGGTATCCCAAAGCCACAGATGCGACGGACTTCCAGCCCGAACCTTCAAGGCCTAGGATTTTATCATAGGCGGCCGGGTCGAAGCCCTCCATGGGAGTGCTATCGATTTTTAACATCGCCGCTGTTTGTAACAAAAAGCCCATAGCGATATAGGCTTGTCGTTGCGACCAGGTGCGAATTTTTTCTTCGGGAGCTTTGACCAGATTCTCGATGAGCATGTTTTTTAATCCATCCAAGCCCTGAGCCGGGATCTGGCGCACTTCGACGATACGATCCAGATATTTCTGCACGAAGGCCGTATCGATTTCTGGTTTATATAAAAAGACGACGTAATGACTGGCATCGGTCACCTGGCTTTGCCCCCAAGAGACCGGCTTGAGTTTTTCGCGGACCTCGGGATTTTCAATGACCAGGAACCTCCACGGCTGGATGCCATAAGAAGAGGGTGCGAGGTGAAGGGACCGTTCCAACGTCTCCCAGTCTTGGGCAGAGATCTTTTTAGTCGCATCGTATTTCTTAGTGGCATAACGCCAATCAAGGGCGTCTTTAATCTGTGCGTGGCTCATTGGAATCCACTCCTATTCTAAAAGTTAATGTAACAGATATAGGTACAATATAAGAGATCTGGAATCTAATTGCAACAGTAAAAAGCACAATTAAGCCGAAATTAACTTACAACTGGCTGTCATATGGCCAAGTCCTTAAGATTGTTTATTTTTCGAGGATGGGTTATAATCTCGATATGGTCGACCAAAGGTTCTCTGTATCTATTCATATTATGACAGCCTTAGCTTTCCACAAAGGTGAGCTGATGACGTCAGAGCAATTGGCGGGAAGTATTCGTACCAACCCGACGGTGATTCGCCGCTTATTGGCGAAGCTTGTAGAGGCAGGTCTTCTAGAGTCCTTCAAAGGAAAATCCGGCGGCGTGAAGCTAGCAAAATCACCGAAAGAGATTTCCTTAAAAGATATCTATGCGGCTGTTTGCTGCGATAAAAAATTAATTGCGACTCCGGATAAAGAGGCTTCGAAACAATGTGTTGTCAGCTGCAACATGGGGAAGCTATTAGATGATGTGGTTAATGGAATTGAAAACAACTCAATGAACTACATGTCGAACATCTGTCTTTCTGAACTCACTGCACGAATTAAATAGAAAAACATTGCGCTATTTTGGGGCTCCCCCCTGATATCTTAACGATAAATTGGCAGCTTAAAGTCTTTAATCATTTTCCAATATGTTTCTGGCCCGTCTTGAAAGGCTTTATCGCTAAAGATATAAGCATTGATGGAGCGGGCTTTAACGGAATCTTCTTCGCCCAGTTTGAACAAGTGTTCATAGATAATTTCGTGTAAAATCAAACCAGCCTTGTCGCGTTCTGAAAGTTTCTTCCATAACTTTTCATCGATCACGAATCTTTTCGTAACCACCGAGGCCTCATTGCGACGAATGGCAATCTGGCGTACTTCGCAAGTCTTATCTTCAGGTTTAAAGACGTGTTTAGAGTCAGGCACGTTGACCAAAGAAATTCCATTTTTAAATTCTGTATCGTCAGCAAAAAGGGTGGCTCTGCGGGTGTACTGTTCTGCTTGCAAAGGGCTTAAGCGTTTTAAATTCGTTAAAACCTCCGCAATGATTTCTTTGTACGAGTGCTCAGGTTTCGCGGCCATCAAAGGTAAATTAGACTCCACAAAATCTAAAAGTTCTGTTTTGTCTGCGCAGGTGACGACGTTGCCGCCGTTACCCACGCGATTGCCGCTGGCCAATGTATAGGTGCTGAAAAGAAAAGTAAGCAGTACAAGTCGTTTCATATTAGTTCGCCACAGAAGGGGTTAAGTTCAGATGATAGGTGAAAGTTTCGCCTTCAACTGTTGTTAAATTTAATTTTGCTATTCGACCAATGCGGCCTGTAGGTGCATTCACTAAAACCCAACGTTTTACTAAAGCCATAGATGGCACACTGAAAGGTGAATACAGGTGTGTTTCCGGAACTTTCTTAACTCCTTGGGCGTTCCCTTGCATTTCTTTATATCCTGCATAGGTCGAGTATCCCGCAGCACCGGCATAAGTCGCAGCTCCCGCGGCGGTCAGCTCTTTGCTGTCACTAAGAATCCCGGCAATAGCTAAAGCACCTCCGGCCAGGGCAACACCCATGGTGGTGACACTTTGGGTGTGTGTCTTCATACGTTTTTCTTCAGCTTTCGCTTCGGCCCAGGTCACCAGGTCTTTGCCCACAATAATATTAAAAGGAGCACCATCAGAGCTTGAAAGATCCAGCTCTGCTTTTTCCACGCGGACCCAGCGGCCATCATGGCTTTGGAAATTAATTTGTAAAAGAATGTTATAGTCATCCGAGTATTCGTTAATGACTTGAGCGGTGGCCGTCATGTTCGCCGAGCTTGTTTTAGAAATTAAACGCCCGTTGACGGGCAGTTCTTTGGATGCGCAAGCAGAGACCATAAGGCATAAAGCTAAGAGTGACTTTTTCACAGGGAGTTCCTCTCTAAGGAAAATAACTGACATGACATAATAAAAACTTCTTTGGCATTCGGAGTTTGCAAAAACTCCGAAAGACGATCTTGAAAACTTTCAATCATCTTGCGCGCTTCGGGAATCTTTGTGGCATCAGCGGCAAATGTGATCGCTGAATAATCGCGTTTATTAAGCGGTGTCACTGGCAACTTTTCCATCGCCATATTCAAAACCTGATGGTGATAACCCTGAATAGCCCGGGAAGGTACTTCTGAAGCAGCATTTAGTGGCGCTGCGATCTGTTTTAATACCTTTCCATCATCAATGATCTTTAAACGGCGCAGACGATCTAAAGCTTCGCGGGCTTCAACCACAGTGATACCCAAACGATCAGAAATCCAGAAGGGATCTGTCTTGGCATTTTTAATTTTACTCAGACTTAAAATTGCAAAGTGATACCAATCTGAAATCAGGCGGAATTCGTCTTCGATCAGTTGGCGCTTGTCCACTTCACTCGGGAGGGGCTGGGACTTGCCTAAAATTGTTTGCGTTAAAAGATAACGTTCTTGTTCCGGTGAAAGATGCAGGCCCTTGGCGATTTGACTCACCATTTCTGGGGTGTAAGTTCTTTTTCCAGAAAGTAGCTGGGACAGTTGCGCAGGGCTGATGCTCAAGTTCTGAGCAAAGGCCCGCAGCGAATAGCGCGGGTTGCGCTGTTTCCGTTGCGCCAGTTCATCCTGTAACAGCTGAGTCGCATTTTCAAAGTGGGGGAGGTTCATTTCTTCCATAGGCCATTA
>JABWCO010000119.1 GCA_013360185.1 Bdellovibrio sp. | reverse complement strand
CATACTTCCCCCGTCTTTAAAAATCTCAATTTAGGAATACTTCGAGGGCGTTGCAAGTATATTGTCAAACGACGACCCTGCATTGAAGACCTCGGCCCCAATTGCCCGCAAAACAAAAGAAGTAGAGGTCCCAAATCGAATAGAGAGCTTTTCAGGGCCAAATGGAGGAAACTCCCCTCGACTTTCTGGTTCCGTTTAGATTCTAATAATTGGAAGGTTTGACAAAGGCGTTATTTTTAAATGAATCTATTGACCTTCCAATTGTTGGAAGCCCGATACTCACCGTATCAGAGGAGCTAGTTTTATGGAAAATACGAATCACAACCACAAAAAGGAAGCTCATGGCAGCCATGAGATGGATATTGAAATTGAGGGTATGAGCTGCGCATCCTGTGTCAGCAGAGTTGAAAAAGCACTTAAAAATGTCCCTGGCGTTGCGGACGCAAGTGTTAACTTAGCTACTGAAAAAGCGCGAATTAAAATCGATCATGGGAAAAGTTCCTATGAAGATCTTTTAAAAGCTGTAGAAAATGCTGGCTACAAAGCAAAAGTTCAAGAGGCTCATCAAGATCACACAAATCATCTGAACCATATGCATCACGGCGAAGAGGCTGGCAGCGATAAAGCCTTGGCTTTACAAAAACAAAAAGATCGCGTTTTAGTGGCCGCAATTCTTTCGTTCCCTCTTGTACTTCCTATGTTGCTGCAACCTTTCGGCATCAATCTTCTTTTGCCTGCGTGGGTTCAATTTGTGCTCGCAGCACCAGTACAATTTTGGCTGGGCGGTAAATTTTATGGAACAAGCTGGAAGGCCGTAAAAAATTTAAGCGGCAACATGGATCTTTTAGTGGCACTCGGAACGACCTCCGCTTTTGGTTTAAGTCTTTATCTTTGGCTTTTTGGACATGGTCATAAACATCTCTATTTTGAAGGTGCAGCTGTTATCATCACATTGGTTCTTTTCGGAAAATACCTAGAAACCAAAGCGAAACAACAAACAACAGCGGCCATCAAAGCACTGCAAGCCTTGCGTCCTGAGACAGCAAGAATTCGCCATGGGGAGCATGAACAAGAAATTCCGTCATCGCAAGTCAAAGTGAAAGATCAAGTCATCGTAAAACCTGGCGAGAGAGTTCCCGTCGATGGAATTATTCTTGAAGGCCACAGCCAACTTGATGAATCACTCATCACAGGTGAAAGCTTACCAATAGACAAATCCGTTGGCGATAAAGTTATCGGGGGATCTGTGAATGCTCACGGTGCTTTAGTCATCGAAGCCACTGCTGTTGGCGCAGAAAGCACTTTGGCCAGAATCGTGCGCTTAGTTGAAAATGCCCAAGCAGCCAAAGCCCCTGTAGAAAGACTTGTTGATCGCGTCAGCGCCATCTTTGTCCCCGTGGTCATTGTCATTTCATTGCTAACTATTTTAGGCTGGGGCTTTTATTCAGGTCATTGGGAGCAAGCGATCATTAACGGTGTCGCAGTTCTAGTTATTGCGTGTCCATGTGCTTTAGGTCTTGCGACGCCTGCCTCCATAATGGTGGGCACTGGGGTTGCTGCAAAAGCTGGGATCCTTATTAAAGATGCGGAAGCGTTGGAAATCGCGCACTCAATTAACACGGTGGCTTTTGATAAAACTGGCACTTTGACGGAAGGAAAACCCAAAGTCTCACAATTTTTTACAGAGGCAGGAAAAGAACAAGAGGTCTTAAGCACTTTGGCAAGCATCCAATCTGGCAGTGAGCATCCCTTAGCTAAAGCAGCTTTAGAAAAAGCAAAACAACTGGGTGCCAGCTTTACCAGCGGGCAAAATGTAAGATCCATTCCGGGGCGAGGCCTAGAAGGAAATGTGCAGGATCAAGTGATCTTGGTGGGCACAGAAAAGCTCATGCAAGAACGACAAATTCAGTTAGGCAACTTTAGTGAATTGGCAAAACAAAGTGAACACAACGGGGAAACAGTTTCCTTTATCGCCAACGACACGACAAAAAAAATATTAGGCTTAATTTCTTTTGGCGATGAACCAAAAGCCTCAGCCAAAGAAACTCTTAGCAGACTTCGTCAGCTCAACGTGCAAACTTTGATGTTAACTGGTGACAACGAAGGCAGCGCCAGAAAAGTTGCAAGCCTTTTAGGAATTGATGAAGTGCGCTTCCGCGTGCTTCCAGAAGATAAAGCACGTATTATTGCGAACCTTAAGAAAGACCATCGCAAAGTCGCCATGGTTGGTGATGGCGTTAACGATGCCCCCGCGTTAGCCATGGCTGATGTGGGCATTGCGATGGCGACAGGAACAGACGTTGCTATGCACACCGCGGGCATCACATTGATGCGTGGCAACCCACTTCTTATCCCGGACGCTCTGGATATTTCACGCAAAACCTACAGAAAAATTAAACAGAATCTTTTCTGGGCTTTCATTTATAATATCATTGGCATTCCCCTTGCCGCTGCGGGCCTTTTAAATCCCGTCATTGCAGGGGCCGCGATGGCCTTTAGCAGTGTCAGTGTGATTTCCAATGCCCTGCTGTTAAATCGCTGGAAGCCAGCCAGCCAAAGACCTAAGGAGTAAATTTATGAACATCGGACAAGCTGCGAAAATTTCTGGGGTCAATGCAAAGCTCATTCGCCACTATGAATCGATCGGAATTATTCCCAAGGCCAGCCGCAGTGAGGCTGGTTACCGAACCTACAGTGAAGCCGATGTTCATATTCTGTCGTTCGTAAAGAGATCGCGCAATATGGGTTTTTCCATGAAAGAAATTAAAAAACTTGTCAGTCTTTGGCGAAATAAAACCCGCGCCAGCTCTGAAGTGAAAACTTTAGCTTTAAAACACATTGAGGAAATGGAAAAAAAGATTCAAGAGCTGCAGGAAATGGTGAAAACTTTAAGGCATCTTTCAAAAAACTGTCACGGCGATCACCGCCCCGACTGTCCGATATTAAATGATCTTGCGAATCAGTAGTCCCGCGCAATCAAGCGATGCAAAAAAAGGCCCAGAGTACTTGTTTTGAGTGGCGAGCTCTGGGACTAAAAACGAGGATCATCTTTTTTTAGATTTCGTCCATTCTTTCTTAAGCTTTCCAAAAACCATCGTGTCACGAAACTTCCCCAGATCAATGCCATCTTGTCGAATCGTGCCTTCATGTTTGTAACCACAGGCACGGGGGACGTTGGCGGATCGTTTGTTGGTATTGTTGCAACGGATTTGGATTCGATTAAATCCCAGCTTAAACATTTCTGTTTCAAGGGTTTTTACCGCCTCAGACATATACCCCTGCCCCTCGAAGTCACCTAAGATCCAATAGCCCAACTCGCAGGAGTATCGCCCCCAGCTTATGCTGTGGGCCCCAATATTTCCCATGTATTTATCATCAGACTTTCGAAAAATACCAAATTCAAATAAAGTATTTTCCTTCCATCTTTTCAGTGAATTTTTAATAAAGTCTTTTTCATCTTGAACACTTTGCACATGATCAACCCATGGCAGGTATTTTCTTAGACGACGTCTGTCTTTTTCGACATAATCAAACATGACCTTTGCCTGTTTTAAATCATGCTGACGCAATTCAATTCGTTCCGAGACAATTTTCTTTTTTGGGGCTTTGGCCTTAAGTGGTTTCATTAGATCATGTTAGTTGTAAATACATTTTTCCTTCAACACTTAGTTCAGCGGTAAGATAAAAAATGTTTTGAGATTTTTTTTCAAATCTAAAAAAACAAAAACCCAATCATTCCTGACCGGGTAATGTATCGAAAACAATGGGTTTAAGTAGCAGCACTTAAATCAAGAAAACTATTTCGTTTGGCCTATCTGACATAAGTAAACACTAAATCCCTTTTGGGCGACAAATTCAGGATAGTTCGTGGCAAAAGAAGAAGAGGCCTTTGGGGTTACCTAGAACACAGCTCGGCCAATAATGATCGAGCTGTCACTCTTCCGCGCAAAACGGGATATCTTAGAACTTACAGTTCATGATTGTGCCATCATAAAGATCGATAGCGATCTCACGAGGGTATTTTGGATTTGCCGTTAGATTCCTAACAATCGTAGTACCTAAATGTTCCTGAGTACGGCTTATGGCCGAGATATTGACGTCAAAAAGATTTACTCCTTTGTCGTCACTGAGCAGACCTTCGCTGGGACCGGCAAAGACCGAAAGCGCGATACCATTTCTAAAAACTGGAAATAGCGATCCGTTGCCAGTTGGGAAGTCCAAAGAAATAACGTCTTGACCGACTTGGCAAGATCCCTTAATCGGTGCGAATTTTACTTTTACGCTGCCAACGTCTCCAGGCCCAGCGTATGCGAATTGTCCCGCAACCATCAAAAGTGCGATCATTAACTTTTTCATATTTAACTCCTAAAAATGATTTTTTACCACTGGAAGTACCACTCCCCCTGCGGGGACTGAGCGGACGCAAGAAGTATTGCAAATTCAGCGCCCCTCCTAATAAAAACTACGCTCGCTGCAGCGGATGCACCCTGTCTATCAACTTGAAATGACACTATTTTCAAACACTGAACAAAGGGCAACTGTCAGATCAAGTCTAAATTTCTACATTTTATTTGATCTTATTTTTAATCACAAATCATCTTGCGACCACTGATATTGACTAATAATTTAAAATTCTCATACGTTAAATTTCCAACGAAAAATGCCTGTCCATGTTTAACCATTAAATCGGCATTATAAAGCTCACCATCCTCGTTGATCGTCAACATCCAACCTTCTGCTGAAGTACGCAAATTCGAATAGATGATATAACCATTTTCGCCTCTTAATTTACCAGCATCTTTTCCCGTTTTAGAATCAATGCAAACGTATTCTTTATCTGCATAGGCTTGAACCGCTATAAACGAAACTAATAACCCAACGAAAAGTTTTTTCATAAAATTCTCTGCTTTCTTTGCTCTTTTATCGTTACCAAAGAGAACATACACAATAATTCTTCTTATTTCCTCCGTAACATTTTTGACATATAAATAGTATCTGTAGAACTTCTGAACGAATCCAAAACCCCCGGCCGCCTGGCTCATATGGCCCCGAGAAGCCTTCTCTCCGCTTCCATTCCAGATTATTGTCCAATTTTCTACGGACCAATAGGTATGCTCCAATCAATCTCGAATTCACTTTTTAAGGTAAACTTGGTCTCGGGGATCTGAAGGGCTTTATTGTTCGATAATTTAATCTTAGCTTCGCGTAGAATAAACCAAGGAACATTTTTAATCTTGGCATCAAATTTATAATTCTTAGCGAAGCCATTTGAAGATTCTGAAACAATCGGCTTTAAAATCTTTCCATCTGCAGTCATTATTTCCAAATCTGGTAAGGTCGCAGTCACTCTTTCAAAAACTGGATCTGAATAGAATTGTAATGCAAACTCTAAGGGTGCTTCTAAATCCATCTCTTGTTCTGTAACAAAATTTAAGTTAGGAATGATTGGCAAAAAAATGGGACCCAAAGAATAGGTTTTATAGCCATAGTCCTTGAACCTCAATGCGGCATATTGAAAGCGACTTAGTTGTATGAATCTAATTCCGTTTTTCTCGAGGTAAATATATTTTAAAGTGTACCCTCTCACAGAGGCCAAGTTAGGATCAAAAACGTCAGTTTGCTCGTACTTGAGTCTTGGAACTTCAGTCTTTTGCGGTTGTTCAAATTGGTAATGAGTAATCTTGCCAGCAGAAGAACAACCAGCGCTCATCCCAATTACATATAAGGCAAAAAATATTTCTTTAAGACTTCTATCCATGTTTCTCCAAAATTTATGAGACCTGATAGTAACCCCAGGATGAAAATCTCGTATGATTCGCGAAAGAGCGTTACTAGCAATCAAGAGAATTTCTGCCTGAATTTTCCACTTTGCAGATTCCTTTGCCAAAATACCTGAAGCCTGTAGTTTCAATAGACTTTCTTAAACCATCGAGAGTGATATACGTAAGGACTTTGCAATGTCTTCAGGGGGGGCTACATCATAAATAGGGGAAGTTAAGAAACTGCCAATTAGGTCGAACCAACTTTAAAAAATTGGAGCGGGAGACGGGGCTCAAACCCGCGACCTATGCCTTGGCAAGGCATCGCTCTATCAACTGAGCTACTCCCGCGCTCGAAGAGAGACCAAAATTACAGTTGCCACGATATCTTGTCAACGGGTAAAAGTTAAAAAAATGAAGGCTTTAATAATAAAACGCATCAAAAAATGGATGATCTTTGCCCTGATAGGCTGCTCTGCTTATTTTGCAGGCTATTTTCTAGGACAAAGAAACTTAAAAGCCACAACAACACCCCCTGCCTCAGTTTTAAATCCGAAATAAAATTTCATCTGCTTCCTCAAAAGGCACCCTTTCAGGATGACAATCCCAAGGCGCGTAAATAGCATTTCCCTATTAACGATTTAAACCAAGGGCTTTGATGGGGTTTTACCAAGGACTACTGTTGCTCTTTTTATGGGGCTCTTACGCCACCGCTGCTGAAATATCTCAACAGCAAATGTCGACCCCTGTGTCTGGCGATTCCCGACGAAAATTGGAACTAGCAACTTTTCTTGAAATACCCTCCCATACTATTTTGATTTCTACGGATGTTGGGCAATCCAACATGGGCGCCGTGAAACAACGTGTTCAGTGGAATCCCACCATGGGACCTAATCTTGGGATTCAGGCCACCTATGACATCTTTAGTATTTATGTGAAAAAACGTTTTTCACTTCTGAATGATATGGCAAAAAAAGCCGTGTTTTTCGAAAAAGCCTCCGCTGGAAACTCGGAGGCTTTCTTTTTAGGTTCTTAAAGTTACTTCGGTGCAAACCAACAGCGTGGACGGTTTCCGTAAGGATCTCGCGGAGCATAGCAGCTTCCCGCTTTATAGTCTGTGTTACTAAGACTGTCAGGTTCTTGAGCCACACACACCATGCCCGCAAAGTAAGTGTCCAAACGACATTGCGTATCCGGGTGCTGGTCGTTGGTGCGCGAAACTTCCTTTTTGTCTGGCGTTCCAAAGTTCGGCATCGTCGTTTCTTTGCGCAAATCTTGGAACAAATTCGCCACAGACTGACCACCCAGCGAACTGCGAATACAGATCAACTGATCTTTCACGTCTGGAAATTGCGCCTCACACCCAGCCATCGCAATGGCATCGATATCAAGATCTTTGATAATCGCGGCATTGTCATCTTCTGCAAAAAAGCGACGAAGACATTTCAAAGTCGCGAAATAATCCGCGCCGCCTTCGTTGGTCGCCCATGCTCCACCGAAGCCGCCCATTTTCGGAGCGCCTCCATTGTGATGACCGAACTCATGACAAGCTACCAAGGCAAACCCCTCCACCGTTGTTGCTTTGTGACGAGCCAGCCCACCGTACATATTTAACACTTGCGTTTTACCGGAGCGTTGCGCGGAAGCATTGACGGTTCCGTCTTTCCACAGACGGTTGATCTTTAAATTGTCGCCCATTTTCGCAACGTCATCTTTGTAGATACGTTCAAGACGGTCCAAGACAGCATTGAATTGCTGCTCCGTGATCCCGCCAGCGGTAAACAATCCTTCTGGAATGTACATATCATTTTCAGGCACAAAGCCCGCGCACAGAGTATGGGAATCCGTTCCCACTTTATTCGTAAAGCCCAGTGTCACCATAACAGCAACAGCTAAAAGCCCACGACGAATCGTAGTCTTAGTCATATTAACCCCTCCTTGAGTCTAGACATAAAAATGGTATCAAGAGGACGCAGCTAAATCCAAACGAATATCCCTCATGATACGCCGCACCTTTGTCATAAGAGCACCTAAATATCCTCTTTCCACCATTAAGAAATACTCAAAAAAAGACGAGAAGATCTAAGCAATAATTTATATCCGTGAAGGAGTTTTCGTATGAGTTCTGTAAAGTCTTGGTTCCGCGGTTTAAGAGGAAAATTACTTCTTTCCGCCCTGCTGCCGGTTGCCGCATTTGCAGCCCTCACTGGACTTTCACGGCGTTCAATGAACACTTTCGGGGATCTGCTCACCTCAGCGTATACCGATGTAATTCCAAATATGGACGGCCTAGGCCGCATCGGCATGCAACGCGCTCGCATCGGCTATTTTATCTGGGCGGCTCTAGCCAACAATAGTGACCTCACATCGCGAACAACTTTTACCAAGAAAGCACGCGAGGCTTTTGAAGACTTCAAAAAAGGTCAAGAGTTCTATGAGGACACTCCGATGGACGAAGAGGAGATGCACAACTATGCCAAAGCAAAAGAAATCAAACCTACTTTCTATGCATTGACAGAGAGAATGATCGAATCTTTGGAGAAAAACTCTCCAGAAGAAGACGCGAAAGTGCATAAGGCAATGAATGGTGGTGAGTGGCATATCTTGGCCATCGAAACGCAAAATGCCATTGCTGCCAACATGAAGCTTTACAATGCTCGTTCGGTGGAACAAAACGAATTCCAGTTGGAGTCACGTCGATTCCAAACTCAATTGTTGCTGTTAATCGCAGGCTTTTGTGCTTCTTTAATGTTTGGGATCTTGATGTGGATCGCTTATCGCGTATCCAACACCGTCAGCTACATCGCAGGGGGCTTAAAAGAATCTGGCAACCAGGTTTCTGGCGCCATCACGCAACTTACAGCAGCGGGCCAAACGTTATCTGAAGCTTCTACAGAAGCCGCTGCTTCTTTAGAAGAAACCGTGGCCTCGCTTGAAGAAATGTCGTCCATGGTAAAAATGAATTCAGACAACGCAAAACAAGCCGCCGCCTTGTCTCAGTCATCAAAAGATGCCGCAGAACAAGGGCAAGGAGAAATTTCAAACCTTATCGAATCGATGCACGATATTTCTAAATCCTCAAAGAAAATCGAAGAGATTATCAGCGTGATCGACGATATCGCCTTTCAAACGAATCTTTTGGCTCTGAATGCCTCCGTAGAAGCGGCTCGCGCCGGAGAACACGGAAAGGGTTTTGCCGTCGTGGCGGAAGCTGTCCGCGCCTTGGCACAACGCTCTGCGGTAGCTGCGAAAGACATCAATGTTTTAATCAAAGACTCCGTTGATAAAGTTGAAAAAGGTTCGACGATCGCCGATCGCTCTGGGGAAGTTCTTTCAAACATCGTTAACTCGGTAAAAAAAGTGGCTGATTTAAATAACGAAATATCTGCGGCAAGTTCCGAGCAAACAACGGGCATCCAGCAGATCAGTAAGGCTATGAATCAATTAGATCAAGGCTCCCAGTCCAACGCCGCTTCATCCGAAGAAGTCGCGGCCTCGGCAGAGGAAATTAGCGCCCAAACAATGCACATGACCAAAATGGTGGACGAATTAAACGTGATGATTTTGGGTGGAGAAGCCCTAGTGCAATCCGCAGCGGAACCAGAACCCAAAAAAACATTCATTGTGAAAACCGAGTCCAGCAAAACATCAGCTCCGAAGGTCGAGACGCCTAGCAAAGCTGCAAAAGTTGAAAAAACTCTGCCCGCGACAAAACCAGCTCCGCTTGTTAAGGCGGCGCCTAAAAACAACGTCGTTCCCCTGCCGAAAAAGACCGAAACGGTGGCAGCAAAACCCGTCAAGGTGGGTAAAAAGTCACAGAATGCGGCTGCCGCAGTGATTCCGTTTGATGACGACGAAGATGACGTTCGTAAAGTTGGCACGACAGACGGCTTTTAATCGATTGCCCCCTCCCTAGGCTTGTACTAGACTAGGGAGGCATGAAAATCCCATTCAATATTCCCCCAAAAAGTGCCAATGAAGAGAAATACATTTCTCAAGCCATCGCCAACAAAAAACTAAGTGGCGAAGGCTCGTTCAATAAAAAATGTTCTGATTGGTTTAATAAAAATATCCCGGCGTTGATGACTGTTATTACCCCGTCTTGCACATCGGCCTTAGAAATGGCTATGGTTCTTGCTGACATCGGTCCGGGGGACGAGGTCATCCTGCCCTCTTTCACCTTCACGTCGACCGCCAATGTTGTTGCTTTGTATGGCGCCACTCCGGTCTTCGTAGATATTGATCCTGAC
>JABWCO010000014.1 GCA_013360185.1 Bdellovibrio sp. | reverse complement strand
TACTTTCCGAGTTTGACAACCTGACTCCCCTGCAAGCCGCCAGACAATACCAGCGTCACGAAATTTTGAATCTTTTGCGGCACGCCGGCGCTGTGGATAAACCCACATTTTGGAGCAAAATCAAAAAGACCCTGGGTTATTAAACTGTTTCAGACTTTCAGAAACGCTATTTCCAATCTGAAAACAAAAAGCCGTCGACACTTTGCAAAGTAGCACCCTAGTGTAAAGGCATGAGAACAATAAGTGTGTTTTTGGCAACGTCCTTCTTCATTCTTCTAAGCGGCTGCGCAAATAAAAAAATTATTCGCGACTGGGAATACGAAGACACCCAAGCGGCCTTCAAGGGGGCAGAGCCTGAAAGAGCTCTCCAATCTTTTCCCCAAAAAGAACAGCATGGTTTTGTCACCTCCATTGAAAAAGCTTGGATCGGTCTTTGGGCCCCGGAAAACAAGTCCGAAGGTCTTTTAGCCCAAGCCAAAACTCTTGATGAAAGAAGATTCACCAGTGTTTCTCGAGAAGCAGAATATTTTTTCTATAGCGAAAGCGACGACGGCTATATCCCCGCAGAGCACGAAATCATTGTGATGCACCTTTTAAGCTCGATGTATTTTTTAGAAACTAATCAATGGAACGCCGCTCGAGTCGAAGCAAAAAAGGCTGCGTTTTATTTGCAAAATTATTTTCCCGAGCACCAATCTCACTTCGATGATCCCGCTCTTAGAATATGGCTAGCGGGAATCTGGGCTGCTTTAGGTGAATGGGGTGATGCTGAAGTTGATTTAAGAAAGGCCTATGAACTGTCTAAGAATAAAGAGCTCTTGCCACTTCTGGAGTTGAAGCAAGCCCCTGCAGAATTTTCTGTGATCTTTTCTGGGACTGGCCCGGCTGTGATCTGGCATCCGGACAAACCTTTGCCACAATTTAGTGATCAAAGTAAAGCCCCTGAATTCCAAATCCAATTCAACACTTTGCCGTGGTTTCAACGACATGAAGTGCGAAACTCTGAAATTCGCGACACTGTGTTGAAATCAAACTATATGGCTCAGTATTATGGGCTCAACACAAAAATCGGCGCCACAAAAACGACCGGATTTGTTCTTTCAAGTTTGGTCCGAGTCACTGGTGTGTTTCTTGGCGCTGCTATTATTGCTGGCGGAATTGGCGTGGCTATAAATGGTGGTGCCAACAGTGCGGAAACGGCCAGCCATTTGATCAGCGGAGGAGCTCTCGTTGGAGGTAGCCTTTGGGACTCTGGAGGTAAGATATCGGATCACTTTGACTGCACCAGCAAACAAATCAAAAACGAAGGCGAAGAGGATTTAAAAACCTTCCGCTTTGTGCGCTTTCTGCCTAGTTGGATCGCGGTTTCGCCTGAGACACCCATTCTGGGGGCCCTTCATAAGGAGCTGATCTATGCGGCACCGAACTCAAAAACGAAGGTGCACTTTATTCAAAGATTTTTGTGAAAGACAAACTAGAGAGTCCTTTAGATACCACATGGAAGCCGCCCCCATGAGGAGCAACTTTTTCTTAGAAATATTTCTTACGCTGCGAAGAAGGAAGAATCTTTAAAACATCGCGATACTTTGCAACCGTACGGCGAGCGATTTGAATTCCTTCGACCTTTAGTAAATCCACGATCTTTTGATCTGACAATGGATTCTTAGGGCTTTCTTTGGCAACAAGATCCTTGATCTTAATCTTCACCGACTCACTGGCCAAGGAGTCCCCGTCTGAGGAGCTAATGCCAGAGTTGAAGAAATATTTAAGTTCGTAAATGCCCTGAGGAGTATGCACGTACTTTGCCGTCGTGACCCGACTGACAGTCGATTCGTGCATGCCGATATCATTGGCGATATCGCGCAAGACCATCGGTTTTAGATGCTCCGACCCTTTTTCAAAGAATTCACGCTGGTGCTTCACAATAGATTCCGCAACTTTATAAATCGTGCGTTGTCTTTGATGGATCGACTTAATCAACCATACTGCCGAACGCAGTTTTTCTTGAATATAGTCTTGGGTCTTATCCCCGGTGGTTTTGCCACCTTTCAGCATATTTTTATAGAAATTCGAAATCTTTAAACGGGGCAAACCATCTTCATTTAAAGATACGACGTAATCATCACCGACTTTATAAACATAAACGTCTGGCGTCACGTAGTGAGTGTCACTGCTGAGAAAAGCGCGGCCTGGCTTCGGATCCATGGCATAGATGATTTTGCACATCTCAATAACGTCGCCCACTTCACGACCCAGGGCTTTGGCGATCGCTTCGTAATTTTTCTTTTCTAAATCTTTAAGATGGTTATTGATCAGGCTGACCAAGTCGTGAGTGTCTTCTTCGAGATGTTTGGCCTGAACTAAAAGACATTCTTTCAGATCACGTGCCCCCACCCCTGCCGGATCGAATTCGTGGATCAAGGTTAAGGTGTCTTCCAACAAGCCCAAATCAACGTTTTCTTCTGCGGCAATTTGCTCCAAAGGAATTTTGATATAGCCATCATCATCAATGGCACCAATCAACGCATCCGCAGCCATTTCTTCTTCTTCAGAAAAGCCGTTCATTTTTACTTGCCAGTAAAGATGATCATGCAAGGTCTGAGACGCCGTGATGACGTTCTCATAATTCATGATCTCTTCGGAACCCGCCATACCGGATTGCGGCGGCTTTTGATTGGCTTCGATATAAGATTCCCACTCAAACTCGTCTTGTTTTTGGGGATCTTGAGAATTTTGATCGTTCCCAGATTCCGGCGCTTCAACTTCCGTTGCCGCCTCTTTCGTACGCTGTATGTCCTCTTCTTTAAGCAACTCTGCTTCTTCGAGGATCGGATTTTCTTCCAGCTCAGAGCGAACAGCCGATTCCAACTCCATACGCGACATTTGCAAAAGCTTAATCGCCTGTTGCAACTGCGGAGTAATCACCAGAGACTGGCTCAGGTTCATCGTCTGTCTAAGAGCCATTAAAAATATCCTTTCAGGGCCCACAGGCCATTCAGCTTACAGTTTAAAGTTCTCACCAAGATAGAACTTACGTGCCAATTCAGAATTTGCGATTTCATCAGAACTTCCGCTAACCTGAATTTTCCCGTCCTTGAGTATATAAGCATAATCACAAATGCCCAAAGTCTCACGCACGTTGTGATCTGTAATCAAAACTCCTATACCTTTGGCCTTAAGATCACGGATGATATTCTGAATATCCGCCACGGCAATCGGGTCAATACCCGCAAAGGGTTCATCCAAAAGCAAGAATTTAGGTGAGCCAGCCAAGGCTCGGGCGATCTCGACGCGCCGACGTTCACCACCTGAGAGTGCATAGCCATAACTATCGCGGATGTGTCCCACGCGAAAATCAGCGATCAATTGTTCCAACTTGTCAGAACGCTGCGCACCTGAGTAACCATGCGCTTCTAACGCTACGATAATATTCTCGGCGACGGTGAGTTTACGGAAAATACTAGGCTCCTGCGCCAAATAACTTAAACCCACTCGAGCTCGACGATACATGGGTTCCTTAGAGATATTCACATCATCGATATTGATAGCGCCAGAGTCAGACTGCACTAGACCTACCACCATATAAAATGAAGTGGTTTTACCGGCCCCATTCGGGCCAAGCAGGCCCACGACTTGTCCCGACTCCACAGAAAAAGAAACGCCGTCGACGACTTTACGCTTCTTAAAAGATTTCGAAATATCCTTGATGGTGAGCATACTCATTGTTCTCTATTCTCCACCTTTGCGCGGACTCTTTCAACTTTAACTCGCTTGCCACCATCGAGAAAAATGATTTCATCTCCGCTTAATTCATCGCCATTTTGAATAACCTTGGGACTGCCTTTAAAAATATATTTATTTGCCAAAAGGTCCAGGTTGACTGACTCCGATGTCGCAAACTTGTCGACGTCACTGACGCGAACCCCGCCGACGACAGCTATGGCACTTAAAATGTTTTCCCCCGCTTTATACACAAAAGAAGCCTCGGGACCTTCGAGCTTCATTTTATCGTAAGTCACCTGCACTTTTCCGATAAATTTCGCTTCACGATTTTTACTGCTAAATTCGGCCCCGTCCGCAGCAATATCGACACGCTTACCATCTTTTTCAGGTTTTTGCGCTTCGACCTTTTCTGAAATGATCATTTTCGAGGTGTCGACAAAAACCTTCATGCGATGGCCCTTTAGGCGCAAACCATCACCCGATACTTCTTTCGGTCCTTGCATCAACACCTGCTCAGGACTATCCAGAACACGTGTTTTTGACGAATAAAAAACAGAGGGTGTTTCAAAAGTATAGCCATTTTCCGAGCGGGTAATAACATTGCCAATAACACTTAAATCTTTGGTTTTTGAATCCATCGAACCTTTGTCGCCAGTCACGGTGAATTCCACCTTGTTCTTATTATAGAAAAGAACTTTCACTTGCTGCAGATTCACGTTGCCTAAGCCTTGATTCCCCTCAGCAGAAGCGGCAAATAGCTCCCAATCACGAGCGCCTTGCTGACTTTCAACAAAGTGCACACCCTGCATGCGCTGCTCTGCCAGGTTCGAAGGTTCAGAGATTTTTTCGCCACGGGCAAGCCGCGCTTCTTTTTCTTTATTAGTTTTATCTTGCGCTTCGACTCGCGCGCGAACCTCTGCTTCATCTTCATGTTCTAGACGCGACGGAAATACAATGAGGACCTCAACGAACAGAAAGCCGAGCAGTAAGATGAAAATGAGGTTTCTAAATTTGGCCATAGTTTAGCTTTTCCGTGCTCCGAGCTCTGGCGGAGGGGGCTGCGTAAGTTGATGAAACACCAGAACTTACGCAGAATAGCCGAATTTTAGTTTGAAGTCGATTCCTGAGGTGTTTTAGTCACCGCGAAATTAATTTCGCTCGCACCGGCTTCCGTGACTGTGAAAAGAACTTTTTTGACAGTCAAGAAGTCGACGCCTTTATCTGCTTGAATCGTTACCTTGCTCCAAGCGTTAGCATCCTCTTCAGTTCCTCCACGCGTCGCCTCAACGGCATCGCGGATTCTATTTTGCAGTTTGCTGTCTTGTTCTGCTTTCGATTTAGCCAGGGCTAAGATCAACTGCTCTTTCAAGCCTGGAATATTCCAGTCTTCAGCCGCCACAACTTGGTCGAAAGTCGCCACAGGGTCCTTGTCTAACAGAATTTCTTTATTCGAAATTGTCACCACGTGCGAAGGTTTTAGCTCGCGCACACTTGCGGCTTTCGGCAAAACAACTTCCTTCGGAATATAAAGGATGTCACCCGTCGCATTGTAGTTTTGCAAAAGGAAAATAACTAGAACCGTAAACATATCGACCATCGCCGTCAAAGACAGCAAGGCCGTCACTTCTCGTTTGCCTTTTCGTTTGCTCAAAATATTGTGATAACGATGTCTTTCGCCAGGTCTAAAGATGGCCATCAGTTCGGCCCTCCGGTCGCAACGGAAATTGCTGAAAAGCCTGCGGTTAAGCAGTTGTCCATTGCTTTGATAAGTTGTTCATAGGGAACGATGTCAGCAACACTGACGATTGCATCGACTTTTTCTGGATAAAGCTGCTTCACACGCTGCAACTGTGCAACTAGGCCCGCATCATCAAATTGTTGGTTCACCATAGGAAGACTTATGACCTGTCTCCCAACAGTTAAAACATAGCCACCCTCTTTCACATCCACTTTCAATACCACGTCGGCATTTGGTGGAGGTGTCGGAGCCGGTTGTGATTCCGACTTCTTCCCATACAAAGAACTGCCAATTTGGATCATAGAAACTTGGGTCCAGACAGCCGTGATCAACAAGAAAGTGATAAGAACACTCATCAAGTCGATGAAAGGCACGAGATTGAGCTCGATACTTCTTTGTCTGCCGCCAGAACCGCCACTATCTATGTGAGCCATAGAAACCCCTAAACCTATCTAACCGTTAGTCTTTAATTTTTTCTCTGTTAGCAACTACCAGATTCAAAAGACTCATGCTTGTTTCAATAACTTCATTTTCAGTTTTTTGAATACGATGCTGAAACAATCCATAGGCAACGATAGAAACAATCGCCACGAAAAGACCAAACGCCGTACAATTCAAGGCATGCGAGATACCTTTTGAAAGTTCCAACGCTTTGGTCGCAGGATCAGCTGCTGCCACCGCGCGGAATGAACCGATCATACCGATGATCGTTCCCAAAAGACCGGCAAGAACCGCGACGTTACCGAAAACTGCCAGGAAAGAAGTCCAACCTTCTACTTTTGGCATTTCGCGCATAACCGCTGCGTCCATCGCCACTTGCACTTCTTCGTCAGGGCGTTTGTTCATTGCTTGCACCAAACCCGCTTTTACCGTGTTTGTCAGTGGAGCTGGACGTGCATCACAATAACTAATAGCTTGGCGTAGGTCACCGGCCACAACCATTCTGAAAATTTGATCGGTGAATTCCTTTTTATCGACAGAAAGATTTTTGAATTTCATCATTCTTTCTACGATCAGGAAAAGAGCGAGAATCGCGATGACCGCGATTACGTACATTACGAAACCGCCCTCTGCGAATGCTCGCTGAATTACATTCATGTTGTCTACTGCTGCTGTTGGGTTCACGGAATTCCTCCTTAAAAAACTTTATTTAAAAAACTAATTTCCTGCTGGATTCAGAACAAACGGGTAAGCCTGCACTTCGGCAACTAAACCCGTTGGCGGTTCTGGGAACGTCCAGCTAGCCAAACGATCACGGATACAGTTTTCAACCTTGGCATTTCCCACTGTTGAACTCTTCACCCTGACGTTACGTGCTTGGCCTCGATCGATGATTTCCCACGAAAGGATAATTTTACCCTCTAACTTCGTGCCCTTTTCGAGGGTATTTAAAGCTCGTTCATAGCAACTTTGCAGTTCATGCTTTTTGGCACGAATCACGCGACGAATCGCTTCTTTATCGATAGTTCCATCGAAAGACTCTTCGAAGCCACCACCCTCGACAGCCACCGTCGTTTTGCTACCAAAGCCATCTGCGGCGCCGTAAGCAGATTGACCTGACCCACGACCTTTGGTTCCGATTCCTGCGATCCCTTGGGTCGCAGTTCCTTTACCTCCGGCTCCGGCATCTTTAAATTTCGAACCGATATCATTGCCGCCACGGTCTTCATTCGAACCCGAAGTTCCAGTGGCCTTATCAGCCATACCCAAAACTTCTCCCGAACCACTGTAGGCTTTGTCGATGTTGGCGCGATTCCCGCCGCCGCCGAAAGCACTGAACAATCCGACTTTGGACAAATCTTTATTCGAAGACTGTGCATTCGCACCTTCAGTTTGTCCGGTCTTCATAGCGCCACCCTGACGAGTTGACGTAAATTTTTTCGTCCGATCTTGTGCATTTGGCTTCGGCGCCACTTCATTTGCACGGGCCGCCACTTGCGCTGGTTGCGCCTTCTGCACACTAGGACCTTTTTTCTGCGCTTCCTTCGCTTTTTCAGCAACCACCACTTTTTTGGGAGCTGGTGGTGGAGGTGTCGGCGTCGCAACTGGTTGTGGCGGAGGCGGAACAGGTGGCGGCGGAGTTGGCACCGGAGGAGCCGGCGGAGGTGGCTTATTAAATACCACCTGCGCGATACGCTGCACTTCTTCTTGCTTATCCCCTTCACCATCTTTCGGAGTGGTTGCTGAGATATAAAGGGCCAATAAACCCACAAGCACGATGGACATCACCACGCCTGTCATTTCCGAACCTGACAACATCAACGGTGGCAACATTGGTACCACCGGTGGCTGTGCAACAAAACGGATATAAATATTCAAATACCCGCCCGGCAACGAAATACAAACCATTTCGTTCTGCTCTAAACGCACACTATAACCATGGCCGGTTTTTTGAGCTTTCCCGTTGCGTGCTAAATCATCGACTGGCTGCAAGCCTGCCGAAGAGACCATTTCCACAGTCATATCCATGGTGGCATTCACACGCACGCCGTTGGCCAAATCAATCAGTGGGAAATTTTTCGGTACCAAACCATTGGGCAAAGCAATTTGTCGTTCACCCGAGTTCACGCGAATCGGCTTGGTTCCGCGGAAATGGTAGGTGTTAATCACACGCTCTTTCCACGCCACAATCACTTCAAGTGTGGTCCCTTTTCCGGGCTTTAGGTACGAGCGCAGATCCTTGATATCACTTGGCGGAGCAAACGTTTTTGTTTTCTTTTCTTTCTTATAGCTACTGCGACCTTTACGAATTTCTGGGCGCACCGGTGTCGAGGCAATAACCGGTTTTTCCTCGGCCTTAACAACTTCTAACTGGGGAATAACCGAAGGAATCGGAACTGCAACTTTTACTTCTTCCGTTTTCACCACGGCCGCTGGAGGCATCGTCGCCGGCTCGGGCTTCTTAAACTCTGGAACCACCGCAGGACGCTGTGGTGGTGGTGGAGTCTGCCCTACGGCCGCCGGAGCAACACCCGTGGTGTTCGGTAACACTTTGGGTTTCGGCACACCGACAAAGAAGGATATCTTGTAGGGACCAATTTCAATATCGTCACCGGAAGATAATGCTTCATCTAAAATGGCCTGACCATTTTTAAACGTGCCCGATGAGGATCCAAGATCGCAGATGTAATAACCATTGTCGCGAAGCTCAATCAAACAATGAATGGGCGAAATCTGATCCGAAGCTAAATCCAGATGCACTTCCGCATTATGACCAATCACGATCTGATCTTGATCGAACTGTTTCACACCTACGAGCTGATTATTTTCAAAAATTCTTAATATTAACGGCGATCTCAATTACCACCCCGGACCCGCTGTATATCTTCTGTTGTTCGTCTCATCTCGGGTAAAAAATTTTCTCTAAGCTTAATCAATCTTTTATAATTGAAGTTCTTTTTTTGAAACAAATAGAAAAGATCCGGCTTTTGCGTGGAACCTTCGATAAGCTCGTCTTCGAAGTTCAAGGTCGCTTTTCTTTCTTTTTTTGTGGTCGTCGTTGTTGAACGAGTCGTCGATCCCGCCGTTGATTGTGCATAAGCAAACTCAACTGCACAAATCAGTCCCATCACGACAGTTAACAGCTTGAAGAATTTCGACATAGTTTCCGCCTTCATTCTATTTTAAACCAGCTTTCGCCTTATTTTCCAAAGCAATAATTCTATTGCGTGTATCTCCGGGGCCACCTACAAACTTTAGTCTGTTAATAACGTCTAGTCCGTCCTGGTATTTGCCCATATTATCGACCAACAATGTTGCATAATTAAATAATGCTTCCCGATTATTGGAGCCATCTTTCAAAATTGCTTTGTACAACTCTTCAGCCTTTTCGTACTTTTGTGCCGAGGTCAGTGCGATCGCATAGTTATTTAGAACTCGCGGGTCACGCACACCCCGGCGATAGGCTACTTCAAGAACAATCTGTGCTTTGGTAAAGTCACGCTCTTGCACATAGATAGAACCAAGGTTGGCTGCGGCCACGGGCTCGTCACTATTAATTTCTAAAGCACGACGATAGGATTTAATTGCATCCCGCTTCTCATTTTGTGCTAACTGTACCGTTCCCAAGTTTGAATGAAGCTCTGCCATTTTGGGACTCCCTGATATGGCCTTACGCAAAAGGTAACGAGATAAATCGAAGCGGCCACGCTTATAGTGATACATGGCTAAGGCATTCAAAGCCCGTGCATCGTTCGGAGTTTGCGTAAGAATCTGCGCTGCCGCTTGATAGATACGATCATCACTTTGCACCTTGATCGCCTCATTTAAGGCCGCGTACTGGGAAGGTGCTACCGGCTTTTCAGGGGGGCGATCTGGCACCTCTTCACGCGCGGCAGGTGTTGTCGCAGCTTCTTGGACGACTGTCGGAGCTTCCGCAATAGAGGACTCGGACGTCGGAGTCTCGGTAGCTTCCTTGACCGGCCCCTTTGACGAACACGCCGCCAACACAAATACTGCACCTAAAACAATAAGCTTTTTCATTATTGCCCCATCCAATTTACCAAGCGGATATCTGCACCCACTTCGCCACCGTTATAATAAGTTTTTGGATCTTGTTTGCTCATGTATTCGTAAGCTGTCTTAAATCCATCATTATAAACTTCAAGTTCCCAACCTCGCTCAACAGCCAGTTTAAAGCCGTCACGCGCCTTGCCCAAGAAAGGTTCCGCAAATTTTTCGACACCGGCCTTGTACTGCTTGGTCTCTTCGGCATTCAAGCCACCTGGCAATGGCGCATTTAGAATTGTTTGTGCCATATTTAAGTTAGCCTCACCGAGAATACTCAGGGCACTGACGATTTCTTCAGCGCTGTCATATTTAATGACGTCAGCCAGTTCGCTCGCCAAGCGAGTTAACAACCCAATTTTCTTATCCGCTGCGGCCTTTTGCCGAGCGGGGTCGCTTGGGAAAGTAACCGCACGCATTTCTCGGAACGTTAGCATCGTTTCTGCCAAGCGGATTTTTGCCGCATAGGAAGCTCCGGTGCCTTTTTTGTTGGGAGCAAAACGTTTTTGAATCGCCAAAGTTTTATCAGCCCATTCTTTAGATTTCGTAATCGCTTTTTGACGACCATAAAGCTCACTGACCCAGTAAGCACTCTCAACCACTTTTTCACGGTCAGTGCCTCCGCCATCAACGTATTCAGTATAACGGGCGATCGCCGCTCCATTTTGTCCTGCTTTACGATGAATTTGCGCCATACTGAAAACCGTTTCAATATTATCTGCGTGCTTTTTATTCACTTTGATAAAGGCTGTATAAGAGCGAATCGCCTCATCGGATTTACCCAAAGCTTCATAAAGGACCGCCGAGTTGTAAATCATATTCGGAGTCAGTGGATCCGTCGGACTTTCATCCGCGGCTTGCTTATAAAGTTTTGCCGCTTCTTCAAACTGAGCCGAATCCTGATACTGTTTTGCTAACAAACGGCGTGCCTTAGGTTTCAATTTTTCTGCCGAAGGATCTTTAGAGATTAAAACACCTTGATAGGCATGAATTGCTGAAGCATTTACTCCCGCTCTTTCAAAGTTAACCCCAGCGTTAAAAAGGGCCGTCACGGCTAAGTTCGAGGTCGGATTTTGTTTTGCAAAAGCTTCAAAGACTTGCGCACTTTCGCCGTACTTTTTGTCAATCTCTAGGTCTTGGCCTCGCTTAAATGACGATTTTTCTAAAACGCCACGTATATCCGAGCCCGCTTTAGAAGCCGCAATCGATGGCACCGCTAAAAGTTCAGAACCCGCTTTTTCCAAGCCCGCATAATCTTTTCTTAAGTTGTAAATATCCAAAAGAAGATTGGCAGAGTACTCAGCATATTTAGTGCTTGGATATTGCTGAACGATCTCACGGAAGTATTTGGAAGCTTCGTCAAAGTGATTGCTTTGATAGAACAAACGACCCACACGGAATTTGATTTCAGCGGATTTTTCCGACGTAGGGAACTTTTCCACGTACCACAAACCGGCTTTGATAAAGCGCTCAACTTTAGGCTCTAAAGGGATAGGATCTAAAGAGTTGCCCACCCGTTTTTGCATTTCTTGGTCGGAAGGAATGCTGCGTTCTACGGCTAAAATTAAATTCTGCGCTGACTTACCGTAAAATTTGCTTTGTGGTGCATTGTCGACGACCCATTTGTACTGAGTTGCTGATTCATCATACCTGCGCATATCATAAAGCAACTCACCATAATAAAAGTGCATATCCGAGGCTGTGCCTGAATCCGGGAACTCGCGCAAATAGAGATTATATCCTTCATTTGCCAACTGTTGAGA
This sequence comes from Bdellovibrio sp., assembly GCA_013360185.1. Classification (GTDB taxonomy): domain Bacteria; phylum Bdellovibrionota; class Bdellovibrionia; order Bdellovibrionales; family Bdellovibrionaceae; genus Bdellovibrio. The sequence goes on along the minus strand of JABWCO010000014.1, from coordinate 28,478 downwards.
ATAAGGTGCTCGAGAATTTTGCGCCGTCTGATGCTGCTGCAAAACATAGTTGCGCAAGGTCGTTTCACGCAACTTGTAAGAGCTTTCAATCAGCTCTTTATTATTTTTATTTGCCGCATACCACGAACTGCTCGCATCATAGTCTTTGACCCAAGCGTACAACTCACCTTTAAATGCCGATGTATTCTTCGCGTAATAGTAATTTTGCACAATCTGATATTGATATTCAAAAGACTTTGCCGACGTCGGCGCCTGGGCGATCAAGAGCTTGAAAATGTCTCGAGACGCGTCCTTGTTGCCACGATCAGAATATTGGTAGGCCAACTTTTCAAGATACGGGCCCGAGTTATTTCCTATGAGGCTTTTAAAATATGCGGCCGCACGGGACGGATCACCCGCTTCGGCATAAAAAATCACGATGTCGCGTAATGCTTCACCTTCAAGCTTGTTACGATTGACCGTCTTACGACCCGCCAATTGCTCTCCAGTTTCGCCTTTGCCCGATTTAATAATAAATTCTAGATAGTTCATCGCTTGCTGTTGTTTACCGATACGGAACAAACACCACGCACCTTTATAAAGAGCAAAAGTATGCAGACGATGCTTTTTTTCTTTGATGAGATGAGAATATTCTTTATACGCCTGCGACCATCTTTCATTCTCAAAATAGTATTCCGCCAAGGCAAAGTGCGCTTCTCCCACAAACTGAGAGTTGGGATATCCACGCGTTAACTTTTCATAGTAATTAGCGCCTTTTTTTACGTCGCCCAACTCAAAATAGTTATATCCTAAAAAGAATAACGCCTGACTCATTTTTGAATCCCGCGGGAAGTCCCGTTGGAACCATTCATAAAGTTGTACGGCTTTCCTATTGTACTCGCGGGCTTGTGCCACATTGAGTTTAGGTTTTACTTTACTTTTACCTGACTGAAACGCCCGCAGCTTAGCGTCGTACTCATCTTGACGACGACCATCGATTAAGCCTGCTTTTTCCACATAGAGTTCCGCCAAACGCAGCCACAGTTCCCCGCGGTTCGGACTGCCTTTGAATTTTTCTGTTAGCTTAAAAAGCTCATTGATCTGCTGATCTAGGACTCTTTCATAAGCGACCATGTCGCTGCCACCAGATGCATCTCTTTGAATAATCTCCGAAGAGCGGGGTGGTTTTACCGATTCAAGATTTACGTTTTTTACCTGCTCTTTAAAGCCCAAGCTAGAAGACGGCAGGGCGGTTTCACTTTTCGACATTTGTAGTCGCCCACCGCGACTGCTTTCACTGGCTTGCGATAACAGCTCACCCACCGTCTTTTTCTGTACGGTCTTGGTCACTTTCACGTTTTTTTTCTGCGCCAAAGCCAAAGGGCTTGCGCAAAAAACTGTAAGGAGACTTGAAACAAGAAGGTGGTGTCTGTTCAATTTCATATTTTACTCGCAGCTCTGTTTGCCAAGGTAGTGATAATTACCGACTTCATCCAACCAGAATTCGCCTTGGAACGGATAGTACTCATAGCCATTCTGGATATAGAACTGACGATCAATTTTGTCGTCAATTTGTTCAGTCGCGATATCTTTACCCGCAATTTTCTTTTTAATACTGTCTTTTCGACCCGTAATCATTTCATAACGAATGAAGCCGGCTTGTTCATAGAGGTCACGCAACTCAACACGCATGTTTTGTAAATGCGCTTTGGCCATGTCACCAACTGCAAATTTAGCGTTGCGGCTGCGATTTGAAATGATCTTCATCGCATACTGCCCCAAAGGTGAAGAGCGGAACGCCGAATTTGATTCAATACGGTTTTTCTCGTTATTCAACTTCTCAATATAGGTCATTGCGCGTTTTACGTCCCCCTGATCCAAGATATTGCGGACAACAATATAGGGTAAACGTAAGTTCGCATTACGATCAGTTGTTTTTAAAACATGGGCTCTTTCAACTTCCGTATAGTATGCGCCTGCCTCATTCGTCGACTTCAAGAAGTCACCGATCTTACGACGAACCGGTCCGTAAGTTTTTTCGAAAAGACTAAGAACCTTTTCCATCTCGTCATACTTACAGATATACAAGTACACGATGGAGCGAAGAAGTAAACTCTCCGGCATATAAAAGTCTTCATAATATGCCGAATGGAGAGTTTGAAAGTTACTTAAAGCCGAACGAAATCTTGCCGCACGCAACATCGCCCAGCTGGACTCAAAGACAGCGTCATGCCACATCAATGTATCACGCGGCACCTGCGCATAGGCCTCAATGGCTGCTTCCCAGTCTTGTTTTTGGTAAAGAGCCCGAGCCAGCCCCATCTGTGCCGCCACTTTATTTGTGTCCGTCACCGGTGCACGACGACGAGCATCTAACATTTTATTAAACGTGCCCACCGCTAAAGAAGTTTGATTAGCCTCAAGTTCCGCCAAACCTTTATTAAAAAGGGCTTGGTAATACGTGCTACTGCCAAAGCTGACACGACTGAATAAAGCCGCCGCACCAGAAAAGTCACGATTGCGCAATTTGATCTCGCCCAATCTGTAATGGATCATGTCTTTAAGGTTCGCCGGGAAATCATTTAAATCTACGCGCGAAATCGCATAGTTCAAAATCGTATCATCTCCTAAGGCATCGGCCACGACTGAAAGCTTTTCGATGGCAAGCTTAGCGTACTTAGGATGATTGGACCGAATCACATCGACGAACTGAAAAGCGGCCGTCTGATACAGCTTCAGCTCAATGAGCATCGTTCCCAGGATATACTTTACCTGGGGACGTTCATTGGCTAATTCCGGGCGACGACTTAAAGAAAATAAGTTATTCGCGGCGGAGTCGTACTGGCCAGACTGCGCCATTCGAAGAGCGTCACTTAATTGATTTTTAAGTGTCGCTACACGCGTATTTGAACTGCGCGACGCCGTTGCGGGCGCAGCTTTTCTTAAAGCTGGGCGGGCTTTGTTGTTCTGTCTTTGCGCGAGCGAAATACCTGGAGCGGCAAAGGATGTAGCAATCAGGAGTAGTAAAATTTTTTTCATCGGTAACTAGCCTCCGGAAAGAACCAACTCATACCCACAGTGAGGAAGAGATTGTTGAAAGAATTTTGTGTCCCGTCGATACCCTTAGCGCTAAAAAAATTCCAACTGAAATCCCAGCGCACAGCATAAGCTTTACTTAAGGCAAAGATTTGCCCTGTGGCCAAATGGATTGTACCGGCATTTTCACCGGACTGAGTATTCGTTGTTCCGTAGCCCGCAGAAAAGTACAAATCAAAGGGAACGATTTTTTCATTGAACCAAGTCATCTTCCCGTAAATCGGCACATACATCACATCTAAACCAATATAAGACTTTGGATAAACTAAATTTTCTGTAGCCACACCCTGGATGTCGCGCAACTCTTTGGTTGTTTCTCTTTCGGAAGTTGTTAGGCCGAAATAATTGAGCTCAAGACCCCATTGTTCGGTCATAAAGTATCCGGCCTTTGCAACCCCACCGATCGTGTTAAAGAATGGATTGTTGGTTAAAACAGAGGCGCCACCAAAAAGTTGGAACCTACCGGTTTTCGGCATGAAACGTCTTTGAATGACAGAAACTTCCTTAAATGGTGCCAAGGTTCCCAATCCCGAAAAATCTGTCAGCGTGTTGTCTTTTTCTTGATAAGATTGCGCAGCTTCGCCCTGAATCTTCGCTTTAGCGGGTGTGGCCTTGTCTAACTCCAGTTCGATGACGTCAAGGTCGTCTCCGCCACCACCTTCTTGCGCTTGGACTCCCCAGGGAGCCAACAGCGCGAGCATCACAAAAATATAAATGCTTTTTTTCAATGCCATGTTACAGCTCCCCTTAGAATAAGTACGACAAACCGATGTCTAAATTTGTTGAAAACAGAACTCGCTCAGAGAATTCACTATAAGAAGGTCTTGCCGTCCCGTTATGCATTTTACTTCCCGCTAAGAATGGCACCGGTCCCTGATTGGCATAAAGGCGCATATCAAAGCGCATGGCCCAATTTCTATTGAAATAAAATTTCTGTCCCAAGCCAATAGCCACGGCGGGATAAGTTTTGTGTTCATACTGAACCACGCCGACTGAGCCAGAACCAAAAAGAACGGTATTTAGAACTAAAGACTTGGTGACGCTCATTTTTCCATAGAAAGCTTTGAGGTTGTAATCCCCCATGATGGTATTTTTCGGCATCGGCGCTTTGCTTAAATCCAAAGGTGTTGCTGGTGTTCTTTCAATTTGCCGAGCGTAATCAGACAAACCGGAAGCATTATTAGCGAAGAACAGGCCGAACGCATGATTTTCACTAGTATTATAATAGATACCAATGCCAAATTTACTGACATTGGCAATCGGTTCGGTCATAGCATAGCCATAAAACACATCCATGTCCCAACGACCTGCCGTGGTGACGTTTCTGTTTTTAACGCTCACAGGCTTATCGAAAACAGGTAACACTGATTCCTGTGCTAACTCTTCTTTGGGAAGCTCTACCACTTCAGCAGCAAAAGCCGCCTTGTGAAGCAGCAATGCAGAAACAATAATCGCAACGGCTATAAAACCATTTTTTAGCATGAATACCTACCTAGAGGAAAAAGCCCCATATTTATAGATGTAGTCACAAACTTCACGAACAGCTCCGCAGCCACCGGGCCTGCGAGTCACATAATCAGCAATCTCAACAACTTCTTCGACGGCCTCTGGCACTGTTGCTCCGAAGGCGACAGAATCTAAAAGTGGAATATCAAAAATGTCATCGCCTACATACGCCATTTCTTCAGGCTTACATCCCGACTCCTCTTGCAGGCGCAAGAATGAGGGCTGTTTGTCTAGCGCGCCTTCATAAAAAAACTGAATGCCTAGAGCTTTCACACGGGCGCGAATGTCTTCCGCTTTAGACCCCGTAATCACTGCGATTTTATAACCGGAATCAATCAAACGCTTGATCCCTACGCCATCGCGAATGGAATAAAAACGTCGCCATTCTGATCCATCGAACCAGATTCGCGTATCTGTTAAGACGCCGTCCACATCTAGGACCAACATCTTGATATTTTTCAATTTTGAAATTTCTAATCCCACTGAATCATTGTGGAAAAGAATACACAAGGCGGCAAGTGCCCTACCTTGATACAGGACTTAGGGATGTATACAAATCAGGACTTACGTCGGGGTATTGCCAACTTTAAAGCCCCAAGCTTTGCGAGTGCCCTTGTTCTGATGAAATCCAAGCTCTTAAATATTCGGGAAATGCCGGAGCTTGCAAATCCAGATCGAGCGTTTTCATCAACTCATGAGGCGCCACCGTACCACCCGATTTTTTTAAAAACCGCGCTCGAATCATTCCGACCGCAATAACTTGTCCGCGGCTGGTAAACTTGTGTTCCAAAAACAAATATTTATCATCCCAAGTAATCAAGCGCGTGCGGATTTCAAACTTCTGCAAGGGTTGCAAAGAACGCCGGAACCTAATAGTTTCAGCCGCCACAACAGGATACCAACCTTGTTCTGAAATTTTTTTTGCGGCCCCCGCCCGAGTCATATAGTCCATACGAGCTAAATCCTGCAACGACAGATACACCCCATTGTTCATATGTCTTAAGACATCTAAATCTGTAAACCACACGCGAAACGGCGTTGCACATTCACCCATTACATCAACGGAGGAGCGGAAACGGGAAAATATCAAAATATGCAAAAGACGAAAAAATAAATTCATAGGATGAAGTCCCTAGGTTGAAATCACATTTGACTCAAGAAACCAGCAATGGTCAAGTGACTGAGTAAATACAAAAAGGAGTCCCGGATGTTAAAATCTTCGCTAATTAGCCTAGCACTTGCAGCCACCCTTATTTCTTGCACTAAGAAATCCGAAACATCGAATACAAACACCTCAGCGTCGTCGGTCACCGAACTAACTGTCGGAACAGATGCGGCCTATGCGCCTTTTGAAATAGAAAATCCTGACAAAACTATTCAGGGATTTGATATCGACATTATCAATGCCATCGCGACAAAAGCAGGGTTTAAGGTGAAAATTGTGAACACCCCCTGGGAAGGCTTATTTAACCAACTGGCTTCTGGAGACCGCGATATCTTAATTTCCGCCATTACCATCAACGATGAACGCAAGAAGGTGATGGCCTTTTCTGAGCCCTACTTTGAAGCCGTCCAGCTGATCGCATTACCTGCAAAATCCAAGGTCACAAAATTTGCAGAACTAAAGAATCTAAAAGTCGGCGTGCAAATCGGCACAACTGGCGACGAGGTTGTCAGTCGTCTTTTAGGAAAATCAAACGCGAACATTAAACGCTTCGAAGGCACTCCCTTGGCCTTGCAAGAGCTGACCAATGGCGGAGTCGATGCCGTGGTCGCTGACAACGGCGTCATCCGCAACTTCTTAGCCAACAATACTGGCACTTTTAAAACTCTTGCTGATACCTCGTTTTCAAAAGAATACTATGGCATCGCCATCAAACATGGTCGCGACGAACTGCTAAAAAAAATCAACGAGGCTTTGGCCGCCATTAAGACAGATGGCACCTATGACGCTATTTACAAGAAATACTTTGGCGAAGCAGCGCTTTGATGTTTGCCTGGTTTCGCACCGACATTGTCATAGAATACTGGCCCTTATTTTTGCGAGGACTGTGGACAACCTTAGAGTTAACTTTGATTGGCATTTTCGTCGGAACGGTTTTGGGTTTACTCTTGGGCCTGGGTAAAATCGCCCACGTCGAACAGGGGCCGTGGAAATGGCCCGTAAGAATCGCGGTTAAAACCCCCGCGCAGTTATATATCGCCTTTGTCCGAGGCACTCCGCTGTTCGTGCAAATTCTTTTAATTCACTTCGCCTTAGTTCCGTTGTTGATTCATCCCGAAAACGGCCTGCTCATCCAAGGTGATCTGGCCTTGCTCTTAAAACGCGAATATGGGGCTTTTATCTCGGGCGCCTTGGCATTAAGCTTAAACGCCGCAGCCTACATTGCCGAAATCTTTCGCGCTGGCATTCAGTCCATTGACAGTGGTCAGGTTGAAGCCGCGCGCTCACTGGGACTTACCTACGCACAGACCATGCGATCGGTTGTGATTCCCCAAGCTTTTCGGCGCATGCTGCCACCACTGGGAAATGAGGCGATCACCCTTTTAAAAGATTCTTCGCTGGTGTCAGCCATCGGTTTAGCCGAACTTGCCTATGCGGCGCGAACTGCTGCGGGGGCTTATGCGCGCTATTGGGAACCGTATTTATTTATTTCGCTAATTTATTTAATCATCACTTTTGCGATGTCATACGGTGTACATAGGCTTGAAAGAAAGTATAAGAACCCATGATTCAAGTAGCTGATCTGCAAAAATATTTTGGTAAAAAGAAAGTTCTTAATGGTATCAACTGCGACATCAAGGACAACGAGGTTGTCTGTATTATAGGTCCATCCGGCTCAGGCAAAAGTACCTTCTTACGATGCCTAAACGCCCTAGAGTCTGCACAAGGTGGTACAATCACAGTGGATCAGTTCACTGTCACAGACCCAAAAACTGATTTGAATGAACTCCGCACCCATGTCGGCATGGTCTTCCAACGTTTCAATTTGTTTCCGCACATGACGGCCTTAGAAAATATTTGCTTAGCCCCCTTGTCAGTGAAAAAAGTATCTCGCTCCGAAGCGCAAAGCCAGGCGCGGGATTTATTAAAACGCGTCGGTTTGGCAGATAAAGAAAATTCCTATCCACAAGAGCTTTCCGGCGGCCAACAACAACGCGTCGCTATCGCTCGAGCCCTAGCCATGGAACCTCAAATTCTTTTGTTCGACGAGCCTACATCGGCACTGGACCCTGAAATGGTCGGAGAAGTACTAGATGTTATGAGGTCCTTGGCTCACAGTGGAAAAACCATGATTATTGTGACCCACGAAATGGCTTTTGCAAAACAAGTCAGTGATCGCGTGTTCTTTATGGATGGCGGTCAGATCTTAGAGATAGGCACGCCGGAGCATATTTTTTCGGCGCCTCGCAATGAAAGAACCCAGCTTTTCCTCAGTAAAATTTTGTAACCTATAGCCGCAACTAAGATGCTTTTCTTCTAAAAAGTCGACCTAGGGCTCTGTACAGTCTTTAGACAGGAGCTTATTATTGTCATCTTCCCACTAAATAAATCTATTTTACGCGAATATACGGGCCCCTAAGCTGGCCTCCTTCTTGCTCCACCTTTACGACCAAGAGGTAAAATATGAAAACCAAACTACTTCCGTTTTTATTAACGGCGGCCATTGCCACTCCTTCCTTTGCGCAAACTCTTCCGGCTTCCTCCGAAGCCGACGCTTCTGCGGCGATGGAGCAATTTGAAGTCGAAGTTCAAAACAACAATGGAGACTTAAAAACTCTTGGAACCTCAGTACAGAAGGCAATTCAATCGGTGGGATTTTCCTCGAAAATTGAAGAAGAGCTTTCAAAGTATCGTCTGAAACTCACCGTGGATATTTTCGGTAACATTACCAATGAAGACGGCGTCGACACCGCGGCATATTATCAGTATGTGGTAGAACCTGCCTTCCGCAATAACGAACAAATGCGTAAAGATATTTGGGTTTTAAACTTAAAAGGAACGAAAAATGTAGTTTCCGCGGGAACCCAGGTTAAAGTCACCTTTGTGCGATACTTCTCTGGTGAAAATGCAAAACGCAAAGCGGCTTTCGCACCAGTTAAATGGTTCTGGGAAGCGCCTTTGAATTCCAACGACATTAAAACTAAGCTCGCTGTCGGCGAAGGCTATCGCTTTGAGGCCTCGGGAGAATTTTCTTTAGGAAAAATTAGAGAAGAAATTACTAGCGGTAACATTAAATCCGTAACAGCTGCCTACAAAAGAGCGGGTGCCATGATCATGGATCTTTACAAGGTCTCTGAAACCTCAGTGCGCGGTCGCTTTATCGGAATTAAAAATCGTGGAGAAATCGAACTCTCCGGTTCTTTAAAAGCTCCCGAAGTGTTTTCTTCTGCCCCAGGAAAAATCAACGACCTTCTCTCTATCGGGGTAGGCGTAAAGTTCAAACAATCATTTCTTTCTTTAGGAAATCCCCTAAGTCTTGATACTTTGATGATGGACTACCTTTTCAATTTCTCGACAACGGGTAAGATTTCTAAAGAGGAGCTAGCTAAAAATAAAACTACTGGCGAAGCGGCTTTAGAAGAAATTTTACGCAACATGAAACACGGTAAGCTCGCGAGCATTTTCTTGTTTTTCACAGAGGATGGCGATCTGATGTCGGCTCTGCGTGAAAAAACAAAAATTGCTGAAGAAATTGCAAAAGAAGACCTAGAGAAGTTTAACAGCGGTAAAACTAAGTTTGCCGATCTTCGCGTGTACAATTACTTTAAAGGTCGCATGATCTCCCGAGTAAGAACTGGTGAAATTAACGCAAAATTAAGCGGCCTCGTGGGCGGCAGCAGCCAAAGCGGTAGCATTTCCAGCCACGTTGCAGCTTATGACCACAATGAAACTCCCCATTACTTCTGGCTAGACAACAGCTTCACCTTACACAAGGGTCGCGCGTTATTTGGTCGTAACAAGTACAACTATTCTCATGATCTAGATGTTTTGATTAAATCTGACGCCAATAGAGGCGTAGGAGCCTTGCAAGATGTTGTTGTAAGAACTCAAATCGAAGACACGGCTTTATCCAAAGAAGACATGGAAAGCTATCGCACCATCCTGAAGAACTCACTGCCGTACAAACATGGTAACAGTCCGGAAGTAAATGACGTCTTAGTCGAAGGCAGAAAAACTAATGCTTATTTCAGTATCCGCCAAAGTTTCGGCGAGGGAGCCTTCAAAGTGATGGGCAAAATGGATCGTCCGCGTTTAGCGATGAAGATCTATGACTATTTAAAGGACCATCCGCACCGTGCGTATATGAATTTACCCACCGAAGGACATGGTGAGGCTGCGGGTCAAATTGGTCTAGGTACCTATGCCGAACAAAAAGCTCACGATATCGCCAACATCTTTGAGCCGTCGGCAACAAATGAAGAAACAATGCAAGCTTTCCAAATAGCGAAAAGAGATGCTCTTTTTGAACGTTATTTAGTCAGTGAATTGTTCAGTAAACTGTTACCGCAAGAAAATCCGGATCCGTACTTTGGTTATGACCTTAAGTTCTCAAGTGCACAAACAGGCACACGCGTCGCTAAAGGTGGAAATGCCCGTGTTTCTGGGATCTATGATGCCGTGGCATTCATGCGTTCGATCATTACAGACCAATCGATGGATATGCAAATGACAAGCAGCCAGGATTACAGTGGCAACACAATCCTTTCTCCGGCGAGTGGACATGGCGTGAATATGAAAAACTTGATCGGCTCTGAAAAATAATAAAAAATTTTAGAAATTGCGAATTTGACCCACATTTTACAAAAATGTGGGTCTTTTTTTATCCAGTAGACAGAATAAAGATGCAGTGACGATAATAACGTCATGTCACAGCAATCCGAATTATTTATAAAAAAATCTAAAGACTGGCTTACACAATACGTTTATCCATTATGGACCAAACAAGGCATCGATACTAATAACGGCGGCTTCGCCGAAAGTTTAACTTTCGCAGGTGAACCGATGGACGTCCCCCGCCGCGCCATGGTTCAAGCCCGTCAAATTTACGCTTTTCTAACCGGTGCGAATCTCGTCTGTTGCCCCCAAGACGTGGCGCACGCAGCTGTTCTGCGGGGCAATGAATACTTGATAAATAAATTTTCCCAACCTTCCGGAGCTTTTGCCTATTCGGTAAATCCAGACGGAACAATCAAAAGCAATAATCCTGATCTTTATACTCAAGCTTTTGCCTTGTTCGGAATGGCCCAAGCCTATTCGTTGGCAAAATCAGCAAAAGTCAAAAAGCGCGCCGTGGCCCTTGTCAATTACCTGCACAAAGAGCGTGCGGTGCCAGGCGGTGGCTACACTGAAATCGACGAGTCGGGAAAAGCCTCTTACAAATCCAATCCCCACATGCACATGTTCGAATCCGCGATCGCATGGATGAGCATCGATACAGATCCTATTTGGCAAAACCTGGGCAAGGAATTGCTTGATCTTGCTCTGAACAAATTCATCGACAAGGAAACTGGGGCGCTCGGCGAATACTTCGATGCGAATTGGAACCACATCAAAGAAAATGGTGTTTTCATCTACGAACCGGGTCACCAGTACGAGTGGGCATGGCTGATGTTCCTTTATGAAAAACTCACAGGCCAAGACTTAAAAAAAATTCGCCATCAGCTGTTCTTGCAAGCTGACAAACACGGGACTTCACCGACGCGTAAAGTGGCCTTTGACGAAATGTGGAGCAACCATACTCCGAAATTGCTTTCTTCTAGATTCTGGCCCCAATGTGAAAGAATTAAAGCGGCTGTCCGCTTGGGAACAGAGGTCAGCGCAGAAGAACAACCTCTTTACGCCAAGGCAGCTGATGACGCCTTGGAAACACTTTTTAAATTCTTTGAGACACCTTTAAAGGGTTTGTGGTACGACGCCCTTTCGGACAAGGACGAGTTCAACGGCAACACCTCAAAGGCAAGTTCGCTGTATCACATCGTCAATGCGATGGAAGAATATATCAACTTAAGAGGTCAGCTGAAAGACAAGTAATTTCAACCTGGCGGCGCGATCTGCCGCCAGTAGTTTAAAAATTGCTTTTAACGAACCTTCGCACGCAGCAAATCCTGCACGTGCAAAATACCCACAGGCTTTTTAGGCTGAGACGATTCTTTGTCTAAGACGAAAAGCATGTTGATTTGAAACTGTTCCATAACAAACAAAGCTTTTTCAGCCAACTCATTCATGTCAACTGTGCGTGGACTTGTCGTCATCAAATCTTTCGCTGTCCCCGTCAATGGGTCTTCGCTTTTTTCTAGTCGACGGCGAATTTGTCCGTCAGTAATGACCCCGACAAGGTCTCCGCTAGCATCAACAACACCTGCAGCTCCGCGCACATCTTTATGGGTCATAATAGAAAACACCTGACGAATCGGAGTTTCAAGACTCACCGTCGGCAAAGCGTCTCCGGCATGCATAACATCTTTTACGCGAGTTAAAAGACGATAACCCAAACTTCCACCTGGATGGAATTCCGCAAAGTCGGCAGAGCTGACTCCCTTTTCTGCCATCACTGCCATAGCCACAGCGTCACCCATGGCAAGTGTCGCCGTGCTGCTCGCCGTCGGAGCTAAGCCTAAAGGACAAGCTTCTTCAGAAACATGCACATTCAAAGTCACTTGCGCGGCTTTAGCCAAGGACGACTGGGGATTGCCTGTGATTGCAATTAAAGGGATTCCCTTACGCACCACGAACTTTAGGATACCAGAAAATTCTGGCGATTCGCCGCCATAAGAAAGAGCGATGACCACATCGTCGTTTTCAACAATTCCTAAGTCCCCGTGAGAACTTTCGGCTGGATGAAGAAAGACCGCGGGTGTGCCTGTCGAAGAAAAAGTGCTTGCTAGCTTGCGCGCAATTTGTCCAGATTTACCCATGCCCGTTAACACGATCTTCCCGTTGCAGGCTTTAATCAATTGCACGACTTTTTCAAAATCGGCACCGATACGTTCCCGCAAGGCTAAAATCGCCTGAGCCTCAACTTCTAAAACTCGCTGACCCTGCTGTACTATTTTCGACATTATCAAAGACCTTTCATACACAGATCTAAAATCTATTTTCTTTTTAATCCCGCTTTTACGAAATGCGTGAATAAAGGATGTGGCGCCAAAGGTTTCGATTTAAATTCGGGATGAAATTGCACGCCGATAAACCAAGGGTGATCTGGCAACTCGACGATCTCGACTAAATCGCGCTCTTTACAAATCCCGGAAGCGACCATGCCATTCTTATCAAAAAGAGCTTTGTACTTGTTGTTAAACTCAAAACGGTGGCGATGACGCTCCATAATCGAGGAGGCTTTGTAAACCTGATGGGCGCGCGTGCCAGACGTCAATGCACAAGGGAAAGCCCCTAAGCGCATGGTTCCGCCTTTATTCACAACGCCACGTTGTTCAACCATCGAATCAATCACAAAATTGCCATTGCGTTTCGTTTCGGCATGGAATTCACGGCTGGTCGCATCTTTGATTCCGCACACGTTGCGCGCAAATTCAATCGCGGCCAACTGCATGCCGAAGCAAATTCCAAAGAATGGGATGCGCTTTTCACGAGCAAACTTAATTGCGGTGATTTTACCTTCAACACCGCGAGTCCCGAAACCACCTGGCACCAAGATGCCATCAACTTTGCCTAAAAGGGAGTTCACAGTTTTGTCTGTCACTTTTTCTGAGTCCACGTAAATGATTTCAACGCGGGCGTTGTTGGCCACCCCGCCGTGAACCAAGGCTTCATGTAAAGATTTGTAAGACTCCTTAAGGTCCACATACTTACCCACAACGCCTATTTTCACCGTGTGGGCCGGATGACTTAGAATCTTCACCAGATTCTGCCAGCCTTTGATGTTCAAACGCCCTGGCGAAAGTCCCAACCGAGACACAATCAATTCATCTAATTTTTCCTTATGGAGCGCTAAAGGCACTTCATAAATAAAACGACTGTCTTGAGCGGCAATAACGTTTTCTGTTTTGACCGAACAAAACAAGCCAATCTTGGCCTTCAAATTTTCATCAATGTGTTTTTCGCTCCGGCACACCAAAAAATCCGGCTGCAAACCAATTTCGCGCAATTCTTTCACCGAATGCTGGGTGGGTTTGGATTTCAATTCTCCAGCCGCTGCGATGTAGGGCACATAAGTGACGTGCACTAAAACAGAATTTTCTTGTCCTACATCTAAACGCATCTGACGAATAGCTTCTAAGAACGGCTGACTTTCGATGTCCCCGACAGTTCCGCCGATTTCTACCAAGATCACTTCGCTGCCTTGAGCTGCTTCGTAAATCCGTGATTTAATTTCTTCGGTGATGTGCGGGATGACTTGCACCGTTCCGCCCAGGTAATCACCGCGACGCTCGCGAGTTAAAACCGTATCGTAAATTTGCCCCGTAGAAACCGAATTCGTGCGATTCATCACCGCCGACGTAAAGCGTTCATAGTGACCTAAATCCAAGTCTGTCTCGGCACCATCTTCGGTGACATACACCTCACCGTGCTGAAAAGGCGACATAGTCCCAGGATCGACGTTCAAGTAAGGATCAAACTTCATGATCGTCACGCGATGGCCCCGAGCCTCTAACAACGAACCTAAGCTCGCGGCCGTTAAGCCCTTACCGATCGAAGAAACGACCCCGCCGGTTACGAAAATAAACTTTTGTCGCAAAGTTTTACGCGTCGACTTGGCCGTTGAAACCTTCGTCGCCTTCTTGGTTGCCGTTCTGCTCTTCGCCATTATATCCCCTGACTTAAGAGTTTTTCGAGTCGCAGCAAATCTTCGGGAGTATCCACACCGAGACTGGCTTCTTTGACACGAATGACTTTGATTTTTGCGCCTAAATAAAGTGCTCTGAGTTGCTCCAAGCTTTCTGCTTTTTCAATCAAAGCAGGTGGAGCCTCACAGAACTGTTTTAAAAATTTTTTTGTGTAAGCATACATACCAATATGCTTCAGACAGCCCTCGTAGGTTCCCAGGTCGACGGCCTTACTGCGAGAATAAGGAATGGCGTAACGACTAAAGTACAACGCCTCATCGCGCTGATTCACAACCACTTTGACAGAGTTCACAGATTGCAATTCTTCTTCAGTGATTGGATGCGCCAGTGTCGCCATGTCTAGCCCAGCATCGTCGATAAAGACCTGTGCTAAACCGTCGATCAAAGAACCTGTGACCAAGGGCTCATCCCCTTGAATATTTACGACCACATCACAATTTAAATCTTTGATAGCGGCATGAATACGATCGCTGCCCGTTGGCAAATCACTGTCCGTCATCGCGACTTGCACGCCAACAGCCTCCGCCGCCGCTTTGATACGTTCATCATCGGTCGCGACGATCAGGTCTGAAAGCAGTCGAGACTTTTTTGCCCCTTCAATGGTCCATTGAATTAAGGGGCGCCCCTTTAAGTTTACCAAAGGCTTCCCCGGAAAACGTGTCGATCCATAACGAGCAGGAATGACGCCGACTATTTTCATTTCTCTTTGACCCAGTTTTCAAACATGTATTCTTCAACTTCATCTTGGCCGGTTTTCTTCAAAGAAGACACTGCAAAGACAGCACTGAGGCCTGACATCTTTTTAACTTTTGCAACTGCCTGATTGGCATGATTGCGAGTCATCTTGTCAACTTTAGTTAAAACCACAGCCATCGGAAAACCACGGCGATCAGAAAACTTTTTTAAAAGCTCTTCGTCTTCGCTCCAATCACGGCGGATGTCCATGACCAGCAACAGACCCACAAGATTTTCACGGGTCATCAAATAAGTCTCAATCATCTGATGCCATTCAACCACTTCATCACCCGCACGCGCCGCAAAACCATAACCTGGCATATCGACCAGAACGTAAGAATCGGCCATGTTGAAAAAATTCAACAGACGAGTTTTACCTGGCGTCGAGCTGACTTTAGCAACTTTTCCCTTGGTTAAGGCATTGATGAAAGAAGACTTTCCCGCGTTCGATCGACCTGCGATGGCGACCTCAGCAAACTTACTTACAGGATAGTCTTTATCGAGGACGGCACTTTTAATGAACTGGATAGATTTCGACATGCCCTAGGCTACCAAAGCTCTTCCCTTTTCTCAATTCTGAGAAGGGGGTCCCGGCCGCAATAATTTGCCGAGTCGAAACCAGCGAGACCCCGTTTAATTCGATTTAGGGTCGGCCGAGGCTTTGAAGAGTGGATTTGCCATAACAGGAGGCATTTATGCAGCAACCCTATCTAAAGATTTTAAGCGAAAACCCGAAAACCGTTCTTCTGAGCGATTTTGCAACCCTGGGCAAAGACGACCTCTGCCAGGTCCCCTTAAACCACGAATCCGTCGCCGATCGCCATGCACGCATCGAACACAAAGACGGGAACTTTTTAATCCGCGACCTGCGCTCTGCTAACGGCAGCTATGTCAACAACACCCGCGTTTTTGAAGCCTACCTCAAAGAGGGCGATGTGATTCGCCTGGGTGATTTAGAGATGTCCTTCCATGACCATCTTGAAACCGCACAAACTTTCCCAATGAAAAGTCGTAACGAAAGTTGGAATCGAGAGTTGCAATCCATGGCAAATGTCGCAAAAACAGATTTTCCAGTACTCATCTTAGGCCCTTCAGGCACGGGCAAAGACGTCGTGGCCCAAGCCCTTCATCAGGCCAGCGAGCGGGTTCGCGGTCCTTTCTTAAGCGTCAATTGCAGCGCTCTTAGCGAAACCTTAATCGAGAGCGAACTGTTCGGCCACATTAAAGGCAGCTTCACCGGCGCCACCTCGGATCGCAAAGGAGCCTTTGAAGCAACCCGTGGAGGGACGTTGTTTTTAGATGAAATCGGTGACCTATCTTACAGCCTACAAGCCAAACTATTGCGTGCCTTAGAAAACAACGAAATTCGCCCGGTGGGTTCCGATCGCAATGTCAAAACGGATGTGCGCATCATCGCAGCCACGCACCAGAACTTAAAAGAAAAAATCCAAGAGGGCACTTTCCGCTCCGATCTTTACTTCCGTTTAAACGTAGTCACAGTATCCCCACCGGCATTATCAAAACGCATGGAAGACTTTGAGGAATTACTTTATAGTTTCGCGAAAAAAATGCGTGTGCGCTTTTCATATGGTGCCATTGCTCGCCTTAAAAAGCATCCATGGCCGGGAAATATCAGGGAGCTAAAAAACTTAGTCAGCCGTGCCGCCGCGTTGTTTCCGAAAGAACAAATTCTGGAAGAACATGTTGAGCGCCTGATTGATCGTACGTTGCTAAGATACGAAGAAAGCCCCGAACATGACATTCCAGTGATCAAAGAAATTGAAAAGCAAATGATCATCAAACGTCTGACTTATAATCGTGGCAACCAACGTCGCACAGCTCAAGATTTAGGAATGCCAAAAAGCACTTTGCACGATCGCATTCGTCATTATGGCATCAATATTGGAAGCTTTAAGGTTTAACAATCGCTGTTTTTAAAAAGACTCGACGGACGTGTCCTTTGGTCAAAGACTTATTCACAGCTTGCCGTAAGCGCGCGGAAAGTTGTTGTTTGCCTTCGGCTGAAGAAATTTGATCATAGGTCATGTCTTCAATCGTGCGCATGAATAGGTCTTCCATTTCTGACTCACGATCTTTAATTTCTACGACAACTTCAGACACAGTTCCTTCGACGTAAAACTCGAAGGCCCCCATCGGCGTGGGCCCGGATCCTTCTGAAGGCTTCAGGTTCACGACCATTTTTTTCATCACCAAAATATTTTGACTCAATCGAGTGGAGTCATAAAAAGACTCGCGCTCCGTGACGGGATCATATTGAATTTTCTGTTGCGACCAATCTGCCAAACTCGCGATAAAAAGATCTTCTTTATGAGGAAGTATACCATTGGTGACTAATTTAAATAAAATAAATCCAGCACCGATGGTGACCACCACCAGACCTGCAAATGCCGCCTTTTTCTTGCCACTAAAGGATTTAAAGGTGCCCAGAACCTCGCCTACACCAGAGCGCAGGGAGGCTGCTTTTGCTTTGCCCCAAGCCAGAGTCAATGGTCCCGCATTCTTGAGATTATGAATGCTTTGTTCTTTCCACTTGCGCACGTTCAGACGAAACTGAGCTCTTTTGATTTTTAAGAAATAGGAAATCTTTGGCAAGAAGGGAAAAAACTTAGCAAACTTCGCGCGCTTACCCGGAGAACTTTGCCAAAGCTTTACTTCTTCGGCCAAAGTGTATTCGGTTTCTAAGCCTTCATTGTAAATTTCAATCGGAGCTAAATCATCAGGCTGAATTTCATCCAAGGCTTTGGAAAACTCAGGATCCGCTTCGGCGATAGCAGAGTCTAAAGACTCCAACGAAAGAAGCTCTTCTTGCTCTTCCCCTGGAACATCCGTCGCAGCTATTTCCTCTACTTTTGTCGGGTTCTCGTTTTCGGCCAAATTGGTCTCCCAAGACGATTGTAAGAAAATAAACAAATACGTCGCAAGAACAATTTATAAAGAAGTCGTAATCGGCTAGTATTAAAGGCTCAGGAGTACGCATGAAATTCTATTTATCGTTGGTTTTGCTTTTTTCAGCCGTTGGCTGCGCCCAATTTCAAAGATCCTCAGAGAGTGGCTATAACTCTGGCTCTGCTTATCCTGACAGCGGTGCCTCGAGCAGCTCTGGATATGACAAAGAAACGCGCCAAACTGCCTATGAGCTGGGGAAGGATCCCAGTTCCCTCACTGACGACGATATGCGGGACATTCGCGCCCGCCAGAAACTGCGTGAACGGGAGCGTTCGCTATCGTCAAAGAAAGAGCGTGAACAGTATTCAAAGATCTTACCTTGGCTAAAAAATGACGAAGAAAAGTTAAGCTTCTTGTCGATTCCATCGATTGAAGGACGGCAACAGTGGATCAATCGCAATAATGTATGGAGCCGGGCTCAAGCTCCACAAGCGGGCATGAAGGATTTAATCGAAAATCAAGACGTCGCGGTAGGTATGCAGCAAGATTATGTACGAAAATCCTGGGGCGAGCCCTTGGCGATCGAAGTGTCAGGAAATCCCATTTACAAAAATGAACGTTGGAAATACCAACGTCAGGTTTCCACGGCCCAAGGCTTCCGCAAAGAAACCCGCTTCGTTTATTTTGAAGGGGGCCGCGTGGTCGGCTGGGAAACTGAGTAAAGTGCCCATGAAATCGAGCCTAGAATTGTCGAGATTGTCTCAGAATAGTCACGTTTAGGTTCTAAACACTGCCTAAAAACTGTTAGACACTCAACCTTGAAAGCTAGTCCGCCGCCGCTTCAACTGCAACAGGGCTTGGCACCTTGCTTGCTTTGTTAGTAAGACTTGAGGGAATCGAGTCGATGCGAACCAGGGTGGGGACATGATTAAAAAGTTGCTGGTTTTCAGTTTTCTACTCAGCTCTCTTGTGGCCTTTCAAAACTGCTCCTCTGGGTTTGATGCCCTTAGTTCCCTATCCTTAGATGGAAAAAATGACTTAATTAGTTTGACCTCTTCTTTAGAGGGATCTGCTGTGGCTGGAGAGCAGGATTTTCAGGTGCTCACCGACTCTTTTCATGCAAATGATAAAGGCCAATTAGGTGCTGGCCAGCCTGCTGAGTTCAATTTTTACAATGCTGTCCCAGATTTTTTTGCCGGCAAAAACAACATGCTTCTTAACGACTTCATCAAACAGGTATCTGACCTTCGCTCGTCCCACTTTCTGAGTGCTTCGGTCGCTTACCCAGGATGTTTGGACAAAGCGGGCTCAGCGGTCACGGTGTACACTTACAGCAAGCCCTATCAGGTTTATCAAAAAGATTTTTTGCAGTGGACACAGAACAGAATTGGAGCCAATGACTTTTTGCCACCAAAGGCACGTTCCAAGAATGAACTAAAAGATAATAAAAAATGTCCTGCTTTTCCGCGAGCTCCCACACAAGAAGCTGAGTTGAAAAACACCCAAGGTCAGGCGATTTACAGAGACAGTGATAAGTCATTGGTTCTAGCAATGGATAATCGATATAATCCCTACCGTTGGATGGCTCCCGTGAACGAGGTCCATCACATTGAAGCTCCCTCTTTGGCAGTCACTGTGCGATCTTCAGCCCAGCAAATTGCTGAAAGCGAAATTCTTTTGAGCCAGGCCTTGAGTGGCACGCCAGAGAAAGATTTAGTCCTAAATTATGATATTGAGCTAGAGGTTGATGATTTTTCAGCAAGTATGAATGAAAAATCTTTCAATGACATCCTAGAGGGTTCACAAGGGAAGGACTTTTTTAGTGTTTTCCTGCAAGACATTCAATCGTTTATCACCGACTCTCGCGTGGGGGGCGGCCACAAGTTAACCGTGCAAAAATATCTAAATACGCGTGTTCTTCCTCAGACATTTCAAATGAGCCTGATGGTCAATTGGAAAGAGTCTGATGGCGTTTATCGGCTTTCTGAATTTATGCTAGCCTCCCAAAACTATAAATCATCATTGCTTGATGACTATCAAGTCACCCCACAAAGTGCGTTGAATCCGTATATCTTAGAAGGTGGCAATGGAGGCAACGTAGGTTGGCACCGCATGAATGTTGATGGTCTGAAGCTTTTTAAAGACAGCTATCCTGAGCTCTATCCGCTATCAGAGGGCGCCGCGCATACAGAAATTATCACCTCTAGTTATAAACAGAGAATTAAAGGGACTTTAAACCTCTCGAAATATTATAAGTTGGCTCGTGGGTTACAGTTTTTTCCTGGACAAAAAGGCGCGTGGGGAAACAGCTGGATAGGCTTTGATGGAGATGTACCTTCATTTAAAAACTCGTCCGAGCGTCATGGGATCCATTGGGTGGGAGCTATCTTCGAAGCACATGGTCCCTATAAGGTAAAACTTAAAATCAAAGATTTAAAAGTTGGCCGTCAAGATGTTGTACGCACGCCTGCTCAGGTAACTCCTGAGACTCCATCGACACAGGCACCGGATCAGACAAGTGATCCTGTGACAGTCAAAAAACCCGCATCATGTGTGATGTTTGGCAAAACTGTGGCCCATGGAGATTATGTGAATGTTTTTAAATCATCTTCAGTTCCTTACGATGCCACCTGTGAATCGGTAAAACGATATTGTAATGATGGAACTTTGTCTGGAACTGGTGGTTATGCAACTTGTACCAAACAAAGTGCTCCAGAAATCCTTCCTAACAAAGAAGCTCCGATAGGATCTTTTGATTCACTATCTTTGGCAAACGGAACACTTTTAGCAGAGGGATGGGCCTATGATGCAGATGTTCCCAGTCGAGGACTGACCATTCACTTTTACGCTCATGCACCCTACGGCCAGGGCGGCGCTTTACTAGCTGTTACCACGGCAAATCTGCCAAGATCGGATTTGAACAGCGCGGGATACATCGGCAACCACGGATTTTCATTTGCTCTGCCTGCATATTTAAACGGGGTGAAGGTGCAAAAAGTTTTTGCTTATGCCATAGATCCTGCGACAAACGGGGGACACCTCTTATCGCAAAACCCCAAAAGCAGTCCTTAGTATTTCTGAAAATATATAGCCGTGCCCTAAGCACTTCAATTATTGCTATCGCGCACTCCTGTTTTAATCAATGCTATTAAAAACCAGTAGCTTTTCGAAGCTACTGCCCTGTTATTGATTCAATGAAGCCCCAACTTGAAATAAAAAGACTGCTTAGGCTTTAACCAAACTTAGAGGGTTCGACATCCCAAAATGAAAAAAATGTCTTCAACAAAAAACTATTGCACTTACAAGCAAGAAACCAATTGGTGCACTACTTGCTGCTTCAGAGATATCTGGGGGAAGTTTATGAAAAATCGTTTGTTGGGGTCCTTTAAAGTGGGAACTCTTATGGTAGTTACAATTCTGAGCTTTCAGAATTGTGCAAAGAATGACAGCGTTGCATTTTCAGAGCTAACTCAAGAAACTTCCGCTGCAAGTCAGGAACCAGAAACTCAAGCTAATCCAGCAAGTTCTGAAACTAGCAATACGGCTCCCACAAATGCGCCACAAACAATTCAGTGTTTTCCATCGGGATACGTCTTCACGACCGGTGACGCTTTGCCCTTCATTCACTATCGTAAGTGTGACGGAGAAATTGAGTTGTGGAGATCTATGGGAAATTACCGATGTTGCTCTGGCCAAGTCAGTATCGAAGACGTGGAAAGATACGAGGTCGATGGTTGCCCAAGATTCCGCGGCGTCATGACCTGCCTTTAGAATGCGGTCTGAGGCTCTTAGTGAGCCTCATCCCAATTATCACCAATCGCGTAATTTACTTTCAAAGGCACTTTTAAGGCCGCGACGTTTTCCATGATAGAAACCAGTTGCGGCACGTGTTTGCGTAAATTTTCTTCGCTTTCTTCGAAAATCAATTCGTCATGCACCTGCAGCAACATCCGCAATGGGATCTTGTCAAAGACCTCTAACATCGCTTTTTTCACCAAGTCGCTGGCGGTCCCCTGAATGGGCGCATTGATGGCTGCCCGTTCTCCGAATTTTTTAAGCATCATGTTTTTAGAACTAAGCTCTTCGATATAACGACGACGACCAAAAAGAGTTTCAACATAGCCCTGCTCGTGCGCAAGCTTGGTCGTTGATTCGATATAATCACGAACGTTTTTGAAACGGGTGAAATAGCGATCGATAATATCTTTAGCTTCCGCGCGCCCAATCCCTAAGTTTTCCGCCAAACCAAAAGCACCTTGCCCATAGGCAATACCAAAGTTAACCGCCTTTGCCGAACGACGCAAATCAGACGTTACCTCTTGCAAAGAAACACCAAAAATTTCAGCTGCTGTCGCCGCATGAATATCTAAGTCTTCTTTGAAGGCGCGCATCATATTAGGGTCTTCTGAAATATGCGCCAAAATACGCAGCTCAATTTGCGAATAATCTAGCGACAAAAGCTTCATTCGCGGAGCGGCAATAAAAGCTTTGCGCACCTGTTGACCGCGTACCGTGCGAATCGGAATGTTTTGCAGATTCGGATCTGTGCTGGAAAGACGTCCCGTGGTCGTCAAAGCTTGATTGAAGCTCGTGTGAATGCGCTCATCCTTGGGATTAATCATCTCGGGCAGAGCATCGACGTATGTAGATTTAAGCTTTGAAAGTTCCCGCCACTTCAACACCAACTTCGCAATGGGGTGATCGAGTTCATTAAGAACTTCTTCGCCGGTTGAGTAACCCGTTTTCGTTTTTTTACCTGCAGGCAGGCCTAATTTTTCAAAAAGAATCACGCCCAGTTGTTTGGGGCTGCCGACGTTAAAGCTTTCCCCTGCTTCGGCGTGAATTTTCTTTTCAAGCTCTGCGATTTCAGTGCCCAGCTCAACACTTTGTTTCGCCAGTAAATCTTTATCGAGGCGAATACCTAAACGCTCCATCGACAACAAGACGCGCGCTAATGGCAAGTCTAACTCTTCGTAGACCTTTTCACCATTGTGAGCTTTGAGCTGTAAACGCAAAGTTTCGGCAAAGTTTCTGTGCGCATTGTACAAAGCCGTGGGCGCGGCCATTTCGGGGACAACATCAAGCATGTACTTGGTGTACACTTTATTAAAATCAGACACGTCGCCAGCTTTTAAAACGTAAGCTGCCAATTGTGAATCCCAAAGCGCCCAAGGGGAACGCGCACCGATTTTATGCCAAAACGCTTTTAGATCAAAACCGCTCCATAAAACTTGAAAGGTGTCCGTTAACTTACCTAAGAATTCAAAATCAGAAATATTCCAGATTTCATTTTCTGTACCGACGAACACACCACGCGCATCCGAAAATCCCCACAGACTTTGGCGTTCGCCTAAAACTTCAGCCACTTCCCGCGTCGACATTGTTTTTTCAACGAAGGTCTTGTCATTCTTCGCGATCACCAAAGTGGGCTGGACATCGCCTTCGGGGAAAGACGGCACGGCCGAGCCGGTGACTGCCGGTTTCGGACGAGAGACCTCTGCCGGAGCTTCATCTGCTGTCGTCGTTCCGAACAAACTTTTTTCAAAGCTTTTGAAATTCAGCTCGTGCAAAAATTCGCGCAGCTCTTCGGTTTTATAGGGCTGCAATTTGTAGGCAGCGTAGTCTTCAGAAACCGGCACATCCAACGAGATGGTTACTAGCTTCTTAGAAAGTAAGGCCTTGTCTTTGGATGCCAGGAGCTTTTCCCGAATACTTTTACTTTCGACCTGATCGATATTGGCATAGATATCTTCTAAAGTTTTAAATTGCTCTAAAAGTTTGATCGCACCTTTTTCGCCGATGCCTTTGACTCCGGGAATGTTGTCTGAGGCGTCGCCCACAATCGAAAGATAGTCGATAAATTGGTCAGGACGGACGCCCCATTTTTCAAAGACCCCTTTGGCATCGTAGCGCACGTTTTTCATCGTATCGTACAGCCACACATGTTTGTCGACCAACTGGCCGAAGTCTTTATCTCCACTGACGATGAAAACTTCCATGTCGTGATGGCGTCCCCACTTGGTCAAAGAACCAATGATATCGTCAGCCTCATAACTGGGGACTTCAAAGGACGGCACACCCAAAAGATCGGCCATTCTTTTGATATACGGAATTTGCTTCGCCAAATCTTCTGGCATTTCATTGCGATTGGCCTTGTAGTCTTCGTACATTTCTTTACGAAAAGACGGCTCTTTGCGGTCATAGCAGAACACCAAGTATTCTGGTTTTTCTTCTTTCAGAAGCTTAATCATCATCGACAAAAAGCCGTAAATGGCATTGACCGGAACACCCGTCGGTGACGTCAGAGGTCGAACGGCGTAAAAGGCGCGGAAAAACATGGCACTGACGTCCACGAGATAGAGCTTTTTCATTTGAGTCTCCCAGTGCAAAAGGTAGCGTATTTTCTACACCGGGAGTCAGTTCTTGTCGATTATTCTAGATCCGCTTTGACGCGAGAGAAATTGATTTGTTCTAAGGCATTTTTGGCGCATTCGTTTTCTGCAGCCGGAGTGAATTGCACTTCTTCTGAGCAGGCTTCGGCCTGACGAAGGATAATTTCAAGTTCGCCTTTCATCGCCAGCGCAATCAGGCCCGTGCCGTCTTCCCAAGATTCAATTTCTTCAGGTGCACAGTGAAGTTTGCGAGCCAACTCTGAACGACTCCAACCCAAACGCAAACGCAGGTCGCGCAAAGTCTCTTTGTTCCAGTCTAATGAATAACTCTCAACCATATAAACCCCTAGATTCACTTCACAAAAGATACGTGAATAGAGCCGGTATACTAGTATGCCAGGCGCCGAATTAGCACCTGATAACGTATTGCAGTATAAACTATTGGTCGGAGAAAACAAAGACGAGGTCGTGTTCGCCAGCAAGATCTAATTTGTCCCTGGCCTGGCGTTCAATAAAAGCCGGATCTTTCGCCTGCTTAAGCTGATTCGACAGCGAGGCAATATTTTCATGGGTCTCTTTGATCTCTGCGTTAATTCGGTCCATATCGCGGTGCAAGCCCCATAAACGGAAGCCATTGCCATTAAGGACTATGGAAACCGTAAAGACAGCCAAGCAAAGCATGGCGACCCTTCCGGGGTGATTTAGGAATCTGCGCAGACCTACGGCGAACTTTGTGTACGACATGAGTTAAGGATAGCTTCGGACGGAGGGGATGGCTACGCGACGGAGGTCCTGAAGAGGCATAGCCCTCCCGCCAAATTCCTCGAACAGTGTGGGCAGCATCCTGCCGCCCATCCCTTCGGGACTAACGCGAAAAATGGGCATCATGCCCATTTTTTCCTCGCGGACGCCCTCCCTTTGGGAGTGGCTGCTGCGGAACTCTGATTTGGCGGGAGGGCTATGCCTCTTCAGGGCCTCCTCGGTTGTCAATTCCTTGTCGCTTCACTGCTTTTTATGTGTACCGGGGGTGCGGCGGGAGGTTTCTATAGTTTTTGTCTATAGTTTGTATGTCTTTTATCAATTCGATTTATATGTGGAAATCGCCGATTCTAGCTTTGTTAGACGCGGAGGTTTTTTATGCGTAAGTGGAGTGATTATATTCGAACTGTGGGGGGCGAGCCGGAGATTTTCTCTTTGGTTCGTGAGGGGAATGTTCAGCGCCTTCTGCTTTATTTGGCGCGCAGTGGGGATCCTAATTTATGCAACCATAAGGGGCACTCGCTCTTGATGCTGGCTGCCTATAATGGGCATGAAATTTTGACTCAACAGTTATTGCGTTTTGGTGCGGATGTGCATGCTCGCGATCAGGCGGGGAGCACCATTCTAATGGGGGTCGCCTTTAAGGGACATGTCGAGATTGCGCGGCTCTTGATTGCGGCAGGCGCCGACATCGAGGCTCTTAACAACCAAGGGCAATCGGCACGGCTTTATGCCGAGGCCTTTGGCCGCGAGGATGTCTTGAAACTTTTAAATTCTCACTTGTCATCAGAGGCCGCAAACGAAGGAAAAATTTTGCGCCGCTTGAAAGCCTTTTTTCAAATTATTAAATCACCATTTAAGGGAGAGCTTCGTCATGAGCACTAAGACTAAAACATTAACAACAGCCGCCGGGATTCCAGTACCAGAAAATCAACACTCGCAAACGGCGGGCGCCCGAGGCCCCGTTCTGTTGCAAGACTATCATTTGCTCGAGAAACTGGCGCACTTTAATCGCGAACGCATCCCCGAAAGAGTCGTACATGCGAAGGGGTCTGGTGCCTATGGCACTTTTACCGTGACCCACGATATATCACACTTAACTCGGGCCGCGCTTTTTTCTAAAGTGGGCAAAAAGACCGATTTATTTTTACGCTTTTCGACAGTCGCCGGAGAGCGCGGGTCGGCAGACACCGAGCGAGATCCGCGCGGTTTTGCAGTGAAGTTTTATACCGAGGAAGGTAATTGGGATTTGGTTGGCAACAATACTCCGGTGTTTTTCGCCAGAGACCCTTTGAAATTTCCTGACTTCATTCATTCGCAAAAACGCGATCCACGCACGGGATATAAAAATCCCTTTCGCATGTGGGATTATTGGGCCCAAGCACCAGAGGCTTTGCATCAAATTACTCTGTTGTTTGGTGACCGCGGAATTCCGGATGGCTATCGCCATATGCACGGTTTCGGCAGCCACACTTTTAGTTTTATAAATATGCATAACGACCGAGTGTGGGTGAAGTTTCATTTCAAAACCTTGCAAGGAATTCGAAATCTTACCGTGGACCGCGCCGCGGAGCTGGCTGGCAGTGATCCTGATTATGCCGGTCGCGATTTATTTGAAGCCATCGAGCGCAAAGAATTTCCTCGCTGGGCTTTGAAAGTACAAATCATGAGCGAGAAACAAGCTGAAAAAACTTCTTTTGATCCGTTTGATTTAACAAAAACTTGGTCACAAAAAGAATATCCGCTGATCGATGTCGGCATCTTGGAACTGAATCGCAATCCCGAAAATTACTTTGCGGAGGTCGAACAAGCCGCCTTTGCCCCCAGCAATGTGCCGCCGGGAATCGGTTTTTCACCAGATAAAATGTTGCAAGGGCGTCTGTTTGCCTATCCCGACGCCCATCGTTATCGCATCGGGGTGAACTTTCAAAGCCTGCCAGTGAACCGGCCACAATCTGCTGTGAATACCTATCACCGCGATGGCAGCATGCGCTTTGATAGCAACGACGGCCGGCTGGACAACTATGAGCCAAACAGCTTTCAAGGACCTCGCCAGAACCCGCTTTATGCAGAACCGCCATTGCCTTTAACTGGCGCAGCCGATCGCTATAACTCGCACTTAGGTAACGATGATTTTAGCCAGGCTGGCGAGCTGTACCGCCTTATGAAGGCCGACGAGCGCGAACGCCTTACTGATAACATCGCCGGCACTATGAAAGGTTTACCGGAACCCTTACAAAAAATAAATGTAGAACATTTCGCGAAATGCGATCCTGACTATGGAAAAAGGCTTCAAATCAAACTGGGTTTAAAATAGGCGGTTACCTTTGGGGGACGCAGATTCTGCGCCCTCCCCCCCTAGCACCCCTGCCATTTTTTGCTAAACAAACATTCTAGACAAAGTCACCCGAACGGGCTAAAAATTAAGCAAGTTTGGTGACTATGAGAATGAGTGTTTATCTACAAGATCAGAATCGACATGTGCGTTTTTATTTGTCTATGCATCTTAGACAAAAACGCGAGTCCTTGGGAATTTCCAAAGAAGATCTTGCCCAACAACTTCGAGTCAATATCGGCACCTATTCGAAAATAGAAACAGGCCGCCTGCGTTTCAACGAAAGTGTCTTTGAAGAGCTCGTTCATCTTTTGCAAATTAACGAAGAAGATCTTTTGGAAATTTGCCGCATTTCAAATATCGCTTATGCCAATGAAATCGCTAAAGAACTTAGCCCGAACTATCCCGCATGATTTTTGAAACATCCCGCCCTACCCCTGAAGCTCTTCGACTGCGTGAGGTGATCACGGAACTCGGCCTACCTTTGCGCCGGTTGCAGGAGGTTTTCTCTTGGAGTCTAGAGGACTGCCTGGCGTGGTGGGCACAAAGCAAAGACGAACATAAAATCAACTTTCAACATATCACGCGCTTAGCGCAAATTTTAAGTCTGAATGCCGACGATTTATATTCAGGTTTTTATGATCGCCGCTTGGCGCGCCAACGTATTTTGGGCGACTATCAATCATTACCGGCTCGTTATCTTGATAAACCCAACAGTTACCTACGCACTTCCGAACATATTTTTAAGTACGTCGTCTTAACCCGTGGTCAGTTATTCGCAGACCGCTTGATGGCCACCCTGAATGTCTCGCCACTTATTTATGACGACACCAATAAAGTAATCAACCTGGTATATTTTGCGGACCTTTTGGAAGCTTTATCTAAGAGCGGCTTTTCGCAACACGAACTAGACACATTGGCGAGTGTGATTTTTCTAAGCTTACAAGATACCCCCCTTG
>JABWCO010000118.1 GCA_013360185.1 Bdellovibrio sp. | reverse complement strand
GTCTCTCTTTTCTTTAAGCCAAATCCGTGCCCAAAGAATTAGCAGAATCATTCCAACGAGATACCCCAAATTAACCGCCGATGTCCCTAAGTTTTCTAGCATGAAGTGCGGGCAAGGGCTTAGCAAAAAACGAACTCCTGTCCAAAAAGTAGACACCAAATGTGTTTCAGAAATAAACAAACGTCACTACGTCCGGGCATAAAATTAGCAAACACTAGCACCTAAGGTGCCTCTACCCAGGAGACGTGTATGCGAAAAATCATTTCATGCGTAGTCATTGCACTCATTTCCACCAGTTCTGCCATGGCTGCCGACACCTTGGTTTTCGCCTTTAACAAGGACCGAACATATATAAAGAGCGTGACCAGCAGAGGTGGGACACCCTATGGCACACGACCCTGCACGGATTTCAATAATATAACCGACGCTCCGGACTCATGCTTCAGCAGAACATATGTTCAAGTAGCGGAAGTAGCGCAATTACAAGAAGTAAAAAATAGCTATGAGGCCAAAATTCTTTCTTTAGAGAATCGAATTAACGCGTATAAAGACCAAATCGCAAGCAATCACCGGGATATCATAGAAACTATCGTCGGTGATCCACAGTTTAGATCTCTTTTAGCAAAAAAATTGAAAGCCGATGCGCAACGGTAATTTTATGAATAAAAAAATCATAACCTGCACACTAGCTTTAAGCCTATTAACGAATTGCCAGCCCTCTTCGACAACATACATTACCCCGGGAATTCCACAAAATCCCACGGGCAGTGAATCTATAAAGACGGGTCCTATCGATAGCAGTCCAGAGTCTCAGGCGCTTTGGGGGGTGCTAAACAACTCCTCCCTTCCTTTAAAGACTAAGTCTCTTTTAGTTGAACTATCAGGAAAACATTTGTCTTTTGGAATTAATACCGAGCTGCCTGCATTAGAAACTGCGCACAATTCTTTCATCAACGAACAACAAAAAATCGCACAAAATAACGACATTCTAAATGGCACAAAGGATGGACTTGATTATCTTTTAACAGCGACTTCCATGGGAGCAGGTGCGATGGGAGTCACGGTACCCGTGGCAATAACTATAGAAATTACCAACAAGTTGTTAAATAAATCCTTAGAGTTTGGCATTTCCGAAATGGAGAAAAGGAGCCAAGAAGAAGCTTCAAAATTGCTCGCCGAAAATCTAAGAAAAGTCTCCGCAAAAGAAGCTCAGGAATTTAACTCTTTAAAAAATCTGCCTCCTGAAGAAGCTTTAATAAAAGCAGAGAAGATGGTAGATCGTTGGTTTCCCGAAGATAGAATGCAAAGCATACCCGCCGAGTCGCGCGCTGAAGGCAGATCTATCATGGCACACTGGGTGGCGCGAGCGGCAATTGCAAAGCTTGCCGAATATCAATCAGCACAGAATATTGTTAATAACACTCTCTCTGGGGATATCGCAGGAGCACAGAAAGAGCTTTACGCCTTAGGGAAAACTTTAAAAGTTTTCGCTTACGAAACTCGCATTACACTACAAAAAATTTCGGATTCTCAAGAGATGATAGCCGCTGGTTTAAGTGACATGTCAATGGACGTAAAAAAGAACGGACAAAAAATTGAAAAGGTTGCGGATGATGTAAACTTTCTTAAAGAGTTTGCGTTCTCTCGCATGACCGCCAACGAACAGCTTGAGTTCTTAAAAAAGCAAATGGGCAAGGGGCCTGTTTCTGACGAGATGTCTAAAAAAATTTCCATTCTAGAGCACAAAGTTAACTTCGAGGACAATTATAAGAAATACTTTGATGGAGCAAAAAACTTAGTATTGATCGCAAAAAACTTAGGCGTTGCGAGTGAAACTGTCTCTACGCTCATGGATGGATTGACTAAAGTTGATAAATTAAAAACGGGCATCGAGGCAATTACCGAGGGGAGATATCTTGCGGGTATCGCTTCCATCTCTGGCCTTTTTGGTGGCGGCGGCAACCCCGAGGCAGCTAGGCATCAAGAAATTATTGCTCGCCTAGACAGAATTCTAGAGAACCAAAAGCTAATCTCCGAACAAATTCAAACTTCTTTTAAAATTCAAGTTGAAATGCTAACTCAGCTGTCGAATCAACTCCGTCACTCTACCGAGTTGCTTTATACAAAAATGGATAAAGTACATAACGACGTGCTTGGAAATCGCTTTATCCTTGCTGGAATCATTCAAAAGGGACTCATTTCGTGTGAATCAGCCTCTTTGTTCTTGCGAGACAACAACGCAAAGGACGTTATTAAAAACGCAAATTTTCGCCAGCATCTAACAGACTGTTCACTTGAATATGATCGTGTATTTAAACGTCGTGACTTTGCCACTTACTTTAGTTCTGGAGTTTATAAAACGGCATCCGTTAAAGAGCTCTTCGAAGCAGATGAGATGCTATTTCTTGATGCTATTCGTTTAGTGCGAAACGAGTTCGATAAAGGCTACGTTCCCAGTAAATCATTAAAGAATCCTGTTGAAAATATGTTTGGGCTTATCCAAAAAATGGACGAATTCGACAAGACCTCTGAGCACGCGTCAATTAATGGCTACGTAGAAGACATGGGAAGTATTAGCACAAGATTTTTTGCGCCTGGAGTTACCAAAACTCTGCAAAAAATGCTGCATCTATATCCTGTATTGGCCCTTTGGAACTCACGCATAAGTGACCATACGCAAGATTCCCTTAATATTAAAAATATTAGGGACAATGCCGGCGCAGAAAACGTCGACACTCTAAACGCTGCTCTTGAACTTGTGAATATTTCGATCCAGCAAGAAAATTTGATGTCTGGCGACTTACTCTTGCCAATTATGTATAAAAAGTTTGTCCAGATTCAAACTGAGAACACAAAATGCGACTCTGACCCAAAGGCTTTTGCTCGATGCTTGCTGCAAAAAAATGACGTGCTTCGAAAGAACTTTATTGTTTTTGGTCTATATAAAGAATTTTACGACCAAAAGATTTCTCTTTCGTCATACAGACAAGGACTAAGAATTCCAAATGATCCAAACTCCCTTAAGCGTCTTTTAAAGAACAATTGGGAAATTAACTGGAATGCCGAGAAGAAAATTTATGAAATAAAAGTTGCCGGCATCGTAAGCCCTCTGCCATCGGCGGACGAATTGACCGAGGGGAAAATAGTGCATTCCAATTCACTTCCATTACTTTTGCAAACGCGTGAAGAGCTTGTACACTTGATCGCGGAGACATCTATAAATAAGAATATTGCCTCTGAGCAAAAGAACATTATCCACAGCTTGTTTGTTAAATAAATTTTAAGTGGGGGCCTTTACTGGGGCCCTCTCCTTAAACCTTCTTCGCCTTCTGAATTCGGCTAGAAATCCACGGCCACACCATCGGAATCAACGATACACCAATCACACCAAAGATCACAATGTGGAAGTTTTTCTTCACAACCGGAAGGTTGCCAAAGAAATGTCCTGCTAAAATAAAAATAAAGACCCAGGCAACGGCGCCAGCAACGTTGTAAACGATGAACTTACGATAGTTCATTCCACCAATTCCCGCGACAAAGGGAGCAAAAGTTCTAACGATCGGAGCAAAGCGGGCAGCAACGATCGTGAAGGCTCCCCATTTGTCATAAAACGCTTGGGTCTGAACAAGATATTCTTTTTTAAAGATACGCGAATTGCCTTCAAAAACTTTCGGGCCCAGATATTTGCCAATGTGATAGTTCACCGTATCACCAAGAATTCCGGCGATCGTTAAACTGATTAAAAGCACCCACAAGTTCAAACCATTTTCCACTGTCGTAAACGCACCCAGTGCAAACAACAATGAATCACCCGGCAAAAACGGAGTTACCACCAAGCCAGTTTCTGCAAAAATAATTAGAAATAAAATCACATACAACCAAGGACCAAAGAACGCGATCCATTCGGGAATATGTTGATCCAGGTGCAAAATAATATCTACGAATTCCATCATGCGGCCAGAATCTGGGTAAATCCACTGAAGATCAAGCACATTAGGGCAATTTACGGGCTGTGTAATTTACCCCAAGTCCAGACTGAAGACTTGTAAAGTATGGAAGCTTTTTGACCGATATTTAACCACGGAGGTTATTCGTGGTGCGCCTTAGTACTTTACAGAAGATATTCATTGCCCAAATTTTTGCTGCCTTAGCCGTTGGAATGGTCGCGTACACCGAGCAGTGGTATTTAAAAATCCTTGGCGTAGTTTTCGGTGCTCTTTGGATTGTGATGGACATTTCACTGTACAGAACGATGAAGAAATTTGCACAGGCGGTGTCTCTTCTTAAAGTGGAATCGAAGCAAGCGCACGGCACCGGTCGTCAGTTGGTCAAAGCTGCAAACTCATTATCTTCTACGTCCAGCAGCCAAGCCGCGTCCATAGAAGAAACCAGTGCGTCTTTAGAGGAAATGAACAGCATGATTGACCTGAACGCTAAGAGCTCAAACATCGCTAAAGATTTAGCTCACCAAGCTGCCGAAAAAGCCATCGATGGAAGCAAGTCCATGACCGCACTTATCGCTTCGATGTCAGAGGTCTCTGCAAGCTCTAAGAAAATCGAAGAAATCATGTCTATCATTGACGATATTGCATTTCAGATTAACTTACTGGCATTGAATGCTTCCGTTGAAGCCGCTCGCGCCGGAGAACACGGGAAGGGGTTTGCAGTAGTCGCTGATGCTGTTCGCAACCTTGCGCATAAGAGTGCGGAGTCGGCAAAAGAAATTGCGGTTCTTACACAAGAAAGTATTGAACGCATTGAAAAAGCCCAGGCTCTGGCAAACGAAAGCGGGAACAGCGTCTCTGCCATAGGCGAACACATTGGCAAAGTAAGCCAAAATAACAATGAGATCGCGAGTGCCAGCGCAGAACAGGCACAAGGTATTAATCAAATTTCTAAAGCTATTCTAATTTTAGAAAAAGGGACGATCGAGAACTCCTCAGTAGCCTCAGAAACTCTTCAGTTTTCCAAAAAGTCCCTTGAACAAGCCGAGGGGCTCTTGCAAGTGGTCGATGTCCTCGAATCTGAAATTTTCGGTCGGTCCCAGCAAAAGCAGATCGATACCAATGATATGGACTTCGATTCGGCAGTGGAAGCTCACATGAAGTGGAAGGCTCGTCTTGCCAATTTTGTTGGTGGAATGAGTAAAGAACAGCTTAAAAGTACAGTTGTCTGTAAAGATGACCAATGCCAATTGGGAAAGTGGATTCACGGGCCAGGTTCAAAGTTTTCACGCCTACAAAGTTTTGGAACCCTAAAAAGTAATCACGCTCACTTCCATAAGGCTGCGGGAGCCATTGTTGCCGCCGTTGAAAAAGAGAACCATAAGTTAGCCGAACAACTTTTAGAAGAAGGTTCTGATTTCGAGCGATACACGAATCTTACGGTCGAAAGCATCTACAAAATTCAGGAAGAAGTTGCCGGAAAAAAGGCTGCGTAAATTAAATCTAATCAGAAGATAAAAACAGAAAAAGCCGCATAAAGCGGCTTTTTAAATGGCGGAGAGTGAGGGATTCGAACCCTCGAGCCCCGCGAAGGGCTGCCAGTTTTCAAGACTGGTGTATTCAACCGCTCTACCAACTCTCCGTCGACCGTTTTATGGGTTTTGACGTGAGTATTCAAGCAGTTGTTCCAAATGACGCGCTGTAGACCTAAAAAAGAGTCGGGAGCCTTTTTAGCGGATTTCGGTTTTGTTGCCCATGTAGGGTTGTAAAGCCTTCGGGATTGCCACCGAACCGTCTTCGCGTTGGTAGTTTTCTAAGATGGCTACCAAGGTTCTGCCAACCGCTAAGGCTGAGCCGTTCAACGTGTGCACGAACTGAGGTTTTCCTCCGGCGCTACGGAAGCGGATGTTCGCTCGGCGCGCTTGGAAGTCCTCGAAGTTTGAACATGAGCTGATCTCGCGGTAAGTGTTCTGTCCTGGCAACCACACCTCTAAGTCATGCGTTTTTGCAGATCCAAAACCCATATCTCCCGTACACAACAGCATACGACGGAACGGAAGCTCCAGATCCATCAACACTTGCTCTGCATGGGACGTTAATGCCTCATGGATCTCGTAAGACTTGTCGGGGTGACAGAAGGTCATAAGTTCTACTTTATCGAACTGATGCTGACGAATCAGACCTTTCGTATCACGACCGGCACTGCCTGCTTCAGAACGGAAACACGGAGAATACGCGCAGAAACTTTTCGGCAAATCTTTTTCGTCTAAGATTTCATTATTAAAATAATTCGTCACTGGCACTTCGGCAGTCGGAATCAAATACAAGTCCGTGCCTTCCAAGTGGAATACATCTTCTTTGAATTTGGGAAAGTTGCCGGTACCCAACAAACTGTTACTGTTCACCATGAAAGGCGGAATCATCTCTGTATAACCATGACGGCTTGAATGCATGTCCATCATGAACTGAATCAAACCACGCTCTAACTGTGCTGCTGCCCCTTTAAGGAACGCAAAGCGAGTGCCCGTAGTTTTACCAGCACGTTCAAAGTCGATAATCCCCAAAGCTTCACCCAGTTCCCAGTGTTCTTTCGCTTTAAAAGAAAAACTTGGTGGAGTGCCCACG
The DNA here is from genome assembly GCA_013360185.1 of Bdellovibrio sp. Classification (GTDB taxonomy): domain Bacteria; phylum Bdellovibrionota; class Bdellovibrionia; order Bdellovibrionales; family Bdellovibrionaceae; genus Bdellovibrio. The sequence continues at coordinate 3,850 of JABWCO010000118.1, read as the reverse complement.
GTTTTTAAAACTTTATTTTCTTTTTCAGAAGCGCCCACCGGCACCGAAGCACTCGGTTTATTCGGAAGGATCAACGCTAAATTCGTCACCTCTTGATCGGCTTCCGCAGCTTTCGCTTCAAGTTCTTTCACTTGTGATTTCAAAGAATCGACTTCGGCTAAAATCGCAGAGGCATCTTTGCCTTCGCGTTTAAGTTTACCGATTTCGCCGCTTAATTTATTTTGATTCGCTTTTGCCGTCTCTGCTTGGTGCATGACTTCTTTGCGTTTTTTATTAAGCTCTACGATTTTTTCAAGGATGTCTGTCGAAGCCCCACGATTGATAAGCGCCTGCTTATATTCATCATAATAAGAAGTTCCGTTTTCCGCTTTTTTTTCCAGAAGTTTAATATCAATCATGTTCTTAAGTCCTTTTTACGGTGCCACCAGTATATACATTCTCAAAAGCATGGCGACAAGGGTGCAAATCAGGTCAAAAATTAAAATTTGACCAATACTCCAGCTGCTTAAAATCTTTAGCACCAAGGAGGTCACAACAACCATGACAAAAATCAGAGCAAATGTTCCATAACCCAAAAGCTCTTGGCCGATCAGTCCTAAAACCAACCCCAATAAAATTCCCGTAACAAAACGCAATGTGAAATGAAATAGCGACATCGTTGAAGTTTTCACTCCCTCCTGTGCGCTTCCCGCTAAACCTCTCATTTTATCGCCAATACCCATGGCTTTCTCCTTCGTTGTCCGTCCCTAATTGCCAAGTCTTGAGATCTTGCTTTCTATTTCAGCACGATCCGGAGCGTTTGGCGAGAGTCCTAAATATTTATTATAAGCTTGTGCCGCAGAGCGAGCGTCACCTTTGGTTTCGTAAATCGCCCCTTGTTCCCGATAAATTTCAGCATAGCCACTTTCGCGCGCCGCTGCCAGCGCCAGCATATCTTCGGCAACATCCACCGCTCCGGACTGGCGATAACAGGCCGCAGACTTTACGTAAATCTCGGCCCCCTGGGGACGCAGCTTCATCGCTGTCGAATATTCGGTCGCACACTCTGAATACTGTCGCCGAGCCGTGTACACCTCGGCCGCTAAGATATAAGAATCCGCCACGTTCGGGTTGATCTTTTTTTCCGCCTTCGAAGCCTCTAATGCCATCGTAAAATCACCAGAAGCAAATGCCGCTTTGCCAACGTAATAATGCGTTTTCGGAAAATTCGGATTCAGTCTTTGCACGCGCTTAAATTGCTGTATGGCCTCATCAAACTTATTGGTTTCTAAGTACAGCTTACCGGCCTGAAACAACGCCTCGCCGTCGGTAGGATCTAAAATCGCAGCCTTTAAGAATGCCTTCAGCGCCTTATCATTTAGACCTAATGCTTTTTCACTTTCGCCTAAGCCCAACCACGCTTTTTTATTCTTTGGATCGACTTCTACCACTTTGTCGTAAATATCTTTGGCTTGGCTATAGCGGTCTTCCATTTTATAAACCTCTGCCAAGGCCACGCGATAATCTAGCGTGTAGGAAAATCTTTTGATCAGCTCCTGCAAATAGTTGATCGCAGAATCCACACCGTTGGTTTGTGCCAACATTTTTGCGTAAGTTATTTGTGCTTCGGGATTGGTGGCATCAATTTCCACGGCCTTCGTTGCAAAACGAACGGCGTCTTTGGCGGCATTTTCTTTCTTTTCAATTTCTTTTTTATTCAGCGGCATAATCGAACGCGCTAAAATTCCGTTAGCTTTAGCCAGCAAAATATAAGTTTCCAGATCACCATCATACGCGCGCATAGAGCGCATCGCATAGTTCACGGCACCCGGCATATTGTTTTTGCGAAACTCTAAAAGGGCTAAGCCACGCAAAACTTCATAGTTATTCGGAGCAATGCGGGTCGCATTCGTTAGAATTCTTAAAGAGCCCATAAAGTCAAAACGCTGGGACATGTAATCCGCCTGTAATACATAGGCGGAAACGAGTTTGGGTTCTGCCTTAATCGCTTTATTTAGCCATTCAATGGCCTCAAAACTTTGATTAAGTTGCCACAAACTTTTGGCAGCCTTCATCGCCGCCGTTCCATTTTTAGGATCCACCTCAAAGGCAGCTTTAAATTCTGCCTGGGCCGCTAGATAATCCCCTTGGCGCACATACTGGTCACCTAAATACAACAATTCGTTGTTCTGACCTTTTTCACCTTTGATTTTATCCGAGCCACCCAAACGCACGACCAGCTGACGCAAATCCAGATTATTTGGATTTAAAGAAAAGCCTTTTTCCGCAGCACCGAGCGCTTTGCTTTTTTCACCCCGCTGCAAAAAAATTTCCGCCAAAGCTCCATAACCTTCAGAAGCAATAATTTGCGAAACGCGACCCTCGGCATCCATCGCCGTGCTTAAATAGGCATAGGCTGAATCCGCTTTTCTAAATCCGCGATACTCAATGATTCCCAAAATAATTTTTGCTTCCCGATGTTTTGGGTTCTTGGCTAAAACATTTTTAAGTACATTGGCCGCTTCGGAATACTTTTTTTGCTCTAAAAGTATCTCTGCCAATGCCACTTGGGGGTGCAGCCACTTATCCCACATTTGCATCGCTTTTTCATAATAAGGGACGGCATTTAAATAGTCTTTTTCTCCCTGTAAAAGTTCCGCTTTGAAGCTATACATCACTGGTTGCAAAGAAAATGGCTCGTTACCTTCCAGGGTACTTTCAACCACGCCTCGAGCTTCTTTATAACGACCCGAAGTAATAAGTTTTGCCGCCTCACACACCTGCCCAAAGGGACTTACTATATTTAAGGACTTTGTCGCTTGCGTCGCTTGTGCGACCGTTTTTATGTCTTGCGCATCTTGTACGGCAAAAGGCCAAAGCTCTTTATAAACGACACACAACAAAGAGCGCACTTCGATATTCGTGGGCGCACCTTCTACAATGCTCACTAATTTATTTTGCGCAGAGAGATTCGACTCAAAGGTGTCTTGCTCCATCGCAAACAGGGCCTCGTTCAATTTCTTTTTTACTTCTTGGTCGCTTAATAAAGAACCGCCCCGGCTGGGCGTTGTTGTAGCCCAGGCGCACGGCGCTGCAACCACCCAGTGCCAATGCCGCCAGCAGCAGCATGGGAACCGTGAAGCGCCATTTTACGCGCAGAATGCGCAGGACAACCAGTGCGCCGAGTATCACGCCAACCGCGATAAAAAGGTATGAGTATTGGTTAAAAATGCTGTTCATGGCACAACCCCTGTGCAAGAACACCTGACGATTTGGGAGTGCGCGCTCACGATGAAGACACATCGTTGAGCCGCCTCATAGGTTTATTTTGGATGCTGGTGCAGGTAATCCAGCAAGAACGGATTGATGGCACGCTCTCTGCCGATGGTCGTGGGTTCGCCATGACCGGAGAGGACGCGCACGTCGTCCCCTAACGGAATGAGCTTGTCGAAGATGGAGCGCATCAGCAGTTCATAGTCGCCGCCGGGTAAATCGGTGCGTCCGATGCTGCCCGCGAACAGCGTGTCGCCGCTGAAGACGAGCCGCGCGGCGGGCATAAAAAAACTGAGATGTCCCGGTACATGACCGGGTGTATACAGCGTTTCCAGGCGGATTGCCCCTAGCTCGATGACTTCAGGTTCGCTGGTCAGCAGCCGATCAGGTACGGCGGCTTCAGGGAAGGGCTGCCCGGTGAACATGACACCCCACTGCGGCAGCGCTTCCAGAAACGGCAAACCCTCGTGATGGATATAAAACGGCGCGTTTGTCTGGGCTTTCAAGGCATGGCTTGCCAGCACATGATCGAAATGGGCGTGGGTCGCCAGAATCAGTTTGATCGTCCAGCCTGCGTCCCGCGCTGCTTTGACAAACG
>JABWCO010000013.1 GCA_013360185.1 Bdellovibrio sp. | reverse complement strand
CGAGGTGTTCACACACGATGATGTGCGTGTTTGTTGACCGTTAGAGCCACAGGCTGACCACGCTCCATAATTGTACGACGGTGTCGCCGAACAACTTCCCTGCGGCGACGACGCCCAAGCAAAACTTGCGGCGACGGGTTCACATTTTAAGTGTTCATAAGTGCCACCCAGAACCCCATTATTACAACGGCGCATTTCCGCAACACAATTCGCGTTATAAGGTACTGACGGATTTTCAAACGCTTCGATCGTGTCCCCATGAGGAACCGTAATCCCATTAAAGAGGCAGGATGCCGGGGCATCGACAGCACAAGTCGCATAAAGATAGGAACCCGTGAATGCGCCATTCACGCAACGACGATCTTCCGATACACAAACTTGTCCGGCAGCTACCGTTGAAGATAAGAAGGCCTTGACGGTTTCACCTTCGGAATACTCTTTCCCGTTAAAGGTGCACTTCTGCGGAGACTTAGGTTCCGGATCGGAACACTGAGGCAAAGAGGGATCGACCTCACACACTCCTAATAAATCAATGCTGCTTTCAGAGGCAAGAGTTGAAAAGTTCACGGGGCTGCAGTTTTGAAATGACAGGACAATGCCTGATAAAATCGGCGCCATAATCAACAGATTAAAGACTGATCTTTTTTGCATAAAAGTCCCCCTCTTCATTCCCAAGGTACCTATCGGACTTTGGTCGAACTTTCTGAAGCTGAGTAAAAGAACCTTTAGCTATTATCTATTTTTCTGTCTCACTTTGGGACGGATTGTCTTTTAGACTGCGGGTCTATGATTTTTATTTCACCACCACGGCCTCCGCCAAGGAGGCCATGGTGGCATCAGAAACGTCTCTTAAGGGATTAGTTCACGGCCTCAGCTTTTCCACCTTTAACAATCGTCAGCCAAACCTTTTTGGAGCCCGCATGATCTGTCGGAGAAAAGCGTACCGAGAATCCTCCCAGATCTATATTCATACCATTGAATGAAGACAATAAAGATTCCACTGTCAGACTTTTACCTGGGCCCTTTAAAGCCTCGCCAAATGCTTTCGCAGCGATGTATCCTTCTAGACTCGTGTAATCATAAGAAGTCGCACCCTGTGCTTTCATGTCTGCTTGATACTCTTTCACAACCGGAATAGAAGTATCCCACGGAGAAGGTACAACTTGCGTAATGTACACACCCTCGCCATCATTGCCAACCTCACTAATGAAGGCACTAGTTCCCACAAAAGATAGATTTAAGAATACGGCCTTAACTCCTGAGGCCTTTGCCTGCTTCACAAATTCAGCACAAGCCTTGTAAGAACCAACCATCACGATTGCTTCTGGAGCTGCCATTTTTAATTCTTTAACTCCGCCCGCCACATCTACGGTATTACGGGCATACTTTCCTTTGCCAGTGATCTGAAGATTTCTTTTCTTTAAAGCCCTCAAAAGACCTGACTCACCTGCAGCACCATATGCATCATCTTGCATAAAAATGCCGATTTTCTTAACGCTCAATTTTGTAGTAAGAAACTCTACCTGCGCTTCGGTTTCATCAAAGTAGCTTGAGCGAATATTATACACCATAGGGTTCACAGGGTTTCGCAGAAACTCGGCTCCAGAAAAAGGGGCAAAATAAGGAACTTTGTTTTTTCCCGCTAAGGGCAAAACTGCCGTCGAGGTTGGCGTCCCCACATATCCGAACAAGGCAAAAACCTTATCTGTTTCGATCAACTTCTTTGTATTTTCGACTGCCTTCGCCGGTTCATAGGTATCGTCGTAGGACACTAGATTAATTTTCCTTCCAGCGACTCCTCCTGCAGCGTTTAACTTTGTGAAGAACGCTGTTGCACCGCTCTTCATTCCTGTTCCAAGGGCTGCGGAAGCACCCGAAAGAGCATTCGACATTCCTAACTTGATCTCCGTATCCGTGACACCTTCGGCATTAGCGACTTCGGCCCCTAAAGCCATAGCCAACAACAAACAACCAATCTTCTTTTGCATCATACTGTCTCCTCCAATTTATCTTTTTTTCCATCAACAAGTTCCACCAGGCTTTTCGCTACCAAGGTCAGCGTTTCAACCTGAGAAGCGGTTTTCTGAACATGGCTCGACGTATGCTCAGAGACCTCGGCATTTTTTTGGGTGATTTCATCTACGAGCTCAACAGCTTTTCCGATTTGCTGAATCTGATCTTCCTGTTGAACTGTTGCCACAGATATCTTCTCATTCACTTCAGCCAGTTGACGAACCGTCGCGATAAGAAGCTTGATCGCTTCTTCACTTTGGTCCGCTGACAAAACACCTCTTTGAATTTTGTCACTGGTCTCATGAATGAGTGTGGCTATATCCTTTGCCGAACCAGCTGATTTCTGAGCAAGATTGCGAACCGCTTCCGCGACGACCGCAAACCCTTTCCCCGACTCCCCGGCTCTGGCGGCCTCCACGGATGCATTTAACGCCAAAAGATTTGTTTGAAACGCTATATCCTCCATGACGGACACAATATCGGTAATTTTTTTGGAGTCCTCTGCAATTTCGCCCATCGAAGTCGTAAGACCACGTAGTTTTGTTTCTCCCTGACTGGCAACATCTAAAGCAGATTGAAAAAGAGTTTCAGCTTTTTTAACATAGTCAGTGTTTTCGCGTCCAAGCTCAGAAACGGACTTGAGGCTGGCCACAGTTTCTTCAATGGAAGCTGCAGCAGTCATTGCTCCATCATTTAGTCGTTGACTGACGACCTTGAGTTCTTCACCAGTTACCCCAAGAACCTGAGAGGCTTCACTTATCGAGTTGCTTTGCTCACGCAGAACAACCCCAGACTTCCTTGCATAAACATAGATTACGACCGTAAGAAGCAACAGCAAAATTGCCGAGCTGCCGAATGATAAAATCTTGGCCTTATCGTTCTGATTACGCATTTCCTCCATGTGATATCCCACTAAAACTTTTCCGATCGGCTGCTCTGTAGCATCTAAGATTGTTTCTTCAAAATGAAGAAAAGAACTCTTTTCTTCAGGTTCCTTCACAGACTCCGTTAGAGGCTGTCCTTCCTTCGACAGGAATACGACATACGCCACCTGTTTTTGCGAGGTCAGCTGCTTTACGAATGCCTCCAATGCCGACAGATCATAGTTCGTAATATAGGGAGTGGCCGTTTTAGCCAGAAACACTGTTAACAACCTTCCGTTTTCTTCCAAAGTATTCTGTAGTTGAGAGCCAATCATTCTTGCTTGAAAGTATCCCGTAGCAAATAGAAACAAACAGCTCACCAAAACGACCGGAATTAGAAGGCGAAACTCAAAGGACAGTCTTCTCACTAAAGAACCTCATTTTTTTAAAATTCTTGAGAAAGAATAGGTGTCACAGATATTTAACACAACCTCGATATGTGCAGCCTCGCACCTAGGTCGCGGAAAAAAAATATAGAAGCGTGACGTAGATCATCACAACAACAAGCAAGAATTTATATATCTTACAGAATAGCAACCTTGGCGGAACGTTAGAAAAAATCTCTCGCTCCGCTTTACTAACTACTTACAGTCACCATCGTTCTTCATTGCCGCAGGAATTGAAGTAACTCTGCGAACTCCGTTAATTTCGCTGCGACCCGTACGTTGTTTGTACAATTCCATTGATGGAAAGTAGCAATAGGCGGTGCCATTGCTGTAGTAAATTCCAGTACCTAAAACAAAAAGACCTTCACTAATTGGCTGTTCCGTAGGTGCTTGCTTGTCTGTACAAACACCCGCATCCACTAAGCCACTTGGGATGGCGCTATATCTTGGAACAGTCTCAACACCTGTTAATCCAGTTAACTTTGTAAACAGCTCCATCGAAGGGAAATAACAGTAGGTTGAACCAGTACTGTTATACAAATTAATACCCACCATAAAAGGTCCTGTGGGATTACTAGGAGCGGTGGGGCCTGACGGTCCCCCGGGCACTGTGCTTTCGCTAGAGCCACTGCTTAATAATATCTTGGCCAATGTGCCCGCAGGCAAAATTATAATGGGCTTTCTGTGTGGCATGGCTGTTTGATAAACAAGCTTTCCACCTTCAACTTTATAAACTTTAGAATCATCTTCAGAACGATAGTAAGTATTGGGCATCAGACCTTTACGTAAATTCGTATAGCCCTCTGTAATTTGCAGATACCAGTCTGGAGTTTCTTCGCCATAGTGATCTGCATGCAGTTCGGCAGTCGCGACCATTCTGCGGGCCGGCTCGATAGCCGTTTCTTCGCCCCAATCATTCCAAGACGGAATAATAATATTTTGCGGGCGTTGTTTTAAAATTTCTAACCATTGCTGCATATAACTTTGCCCACCATTGCGCAAAACTGGTATGGCAGTTCGGCCAGGCAAATGAGTGGTGTTATGCCCAGGTTGCACAGGCATCGTTTCCTTGCTGGTAATTTGCGGAAAGCGAATCAACCATCCCCATAATCCTTCAGCCGCATAAGGCCACAACAAGCGATTGCGGCTGTCGGTATCACCGGCAGAGTATCGCACGGTAAAACGCGAATCCTTCCAGTAGCGTTTGATTTCGTCATTCGGGTGTTCATTTTGCAAATCATTATAGACGATAAAAAGTGGCTTGTAAGAATTCGTACTTGGATCAAACCATTTTAAATAATTTGGTTTTTGTGCCAGTTCATTCCACAGTAAGTCCGCTTCATTCTTCATTTGTATCACACGCTCATTGGCGTTCCATTGCCCATTCCAAAGAGGAAATCCACCGGCCATAGCCACTGGGATATCAGAAGGTAAATTGTTAAGAACTTTTTTTGCATTATTGGCAATGCGCCCCCCATCGTTGAACCAACCATTGGTATGATCCAACAATAAGTAATTCACGCCTGCGCGCTTAAAGTACGGATACTGCTTCTTAATCACATCTCCGCTGTCGTAATACCCAAGCTCCGGTTTATATCTGGTCCAATCGCTCCAGTGATCAGGGTCAGTACCATTCTTTTCATAAAAATAAATACTGTACCAAGCGCCCACAATAGTATCGGAAGGCAACAAAGGTTCAGGCATACAAATCCACCCTTCAGAAGGGCTGCAGACATTGTCCACGGTAATGACTGATTTTTCCCCTGCCGTTTGCGCTAACTTTGAAAACGCTGGCTCAAAGCTTTGAAACTGCATATCACTTGAGTTCGTAAGTTTGGCAGCAAAGCCTTGTAAATTAAAACCGCAGCCTTGCAAGAGGGTTGCAAATAAACAGGTTGCTAAGGTGATTGTGCGGTTAGCTGAGTTGTAATTCTTAATAAGCATTGGATCTCCGATGAGATCCAGTTCGGTACTAAGGGCCTAAGACTCAACTAGACCAAGGTGAAGTTAGTCCTCTGGACTAAAATACGCACGGCTGAGAAATTTTCTGGACCAAGCTCCAGGCAGATACTGTTTCGAGGTCACAAAAAAATAATCATCAGAGTCTAATTTTTCAAAGCTTCCGAGAAAACGCTGGCGGCCCACTCATCGTCTGTTTGATTCCATTTTCTAGGAACCCACACGTCAATTTCTTGAGGTTCCCCAGAAAGCAGATTTCCTTCTTTGTCGGTGGAAGTTGTTTTGCCTTAATGCAAATTTAGTCTTTTAACTAGAGATTTATTTTAGATGTTTAGATATTAAGTCAAAAAACTTTGTCACATGCACAACCTGGCGGCTTGTGACAAGTTTTTGATCTCTGTATGCAAGAGTTACCGCAAGCTTTTCCTGTTTTGCATTTTTTGCAGCAATACTGTGAAACTGTGCGAGTGTTGTTCTTTGATACGATACTTGATTGAAGAACGCCTACAACTTGCGCCTCCGCGGAAAAGCTAAAACTAAAAAATAATATCAATAAAACTAATATAGAAATACTTCTCATCTGACTTCTCTGCTTCCGATAAAAACCACCTCTTCGACATAAATACAAAAAACTTTATAGATCGTTCGTTAAAATTTTTCTGCCCGTGAAGCATCCCATGCAAAAACAGATTGTGCTTTATATTTAAGCAAACCCTCAACTTTTAAATAAACAAACCGAAATATATTGAATAACAAGGAGTGAGCGTGTCTAGAGAAACAAAACAAGACAGAATTGTACGCAATCTTTTGGATCAAACAACAGAACATCTTCATGAGCTAAAGACTTTGGACATCAATCCAAACACTAAGGAACTCGATGTAGAAAGATGGGCACAAAGCTTCTTGAAAAATTGCCTTGGCTATACGGCATCTGGTGGATACTCAATACGTGCGCAAGAAACTAAAGGAAAAATGCGACCTGACCTGATCGTACTTCGCAATGACAAGCCTATCTTTGTTGTCGAAGTAAAGAAAATGGGCTTCGATTTAAATAAGTCAGACTTTCGCTGCGGGAAAGTTCAACTTAACGAATATTTAAATCTAATCGGCAGTGTTCGATGGGGTATCTTAACAAATGGTTGTGAGTGGAAACTTTATGACTTTTCTATGCCAGAGTATGGCGGCATTGAAATCGCGAGCTTTGATTTAAAATCAGACGCTGACGTCATCGACACTTCCAAAAAAGGTGTGGAAGAACAAGCCTATGAATTTTATGACTTGCACGAAAACTCATTCATCACAGATGTATGGCCAGAGCTTGCGAAAGAAGCCATGGCGTTCTCTCCAGAATCATTGGCGAAAGCTATTCTTTCAGTCGATGTCGTAAAATATATTGCTAAGTACGTCCGTGGAGAACATGAGTATAAAGCCAACCATGAGATCCTGACGGATCGCCTCTATTGGCTACTTGAACAAGGACTCAACGATGCCATCAAAGGATGGAACGACACAAAAGCTGCTGAAATATTAAAATTCGTTAAGTCACAAAAAAGAGCATCACGAAAAGTTAAGCGCACGAGAAAATCAAACAATGCGGAAGAAGCGAATACAACGCCGCCACAAGCGGAACAAGTCTTAGCATCTGAATCCTCTGAGACGAACTCTACTGAAAAAACGGCGTCTTAAAGCAAATCCAAACATTTGATTTTCAAAGGGCAAGGAAACTGAAGTGTGACTTATAGGGGGTGCGGGGCCATTGGGAATCCCGTTTTTGAACCGCGGAGCTACGGATTATGATTCCGTTGCTCTAACCAACCCTCCTCTCCTTTTGCGTAGTCCCACAGCTACTCATCAAAATGAGCATGAAATACGAAGCGGCGAAAAAACGCCTCAAAACGAGAAAGTTCTATATTTTTTTGCATATTTCTTCAAATCGCTTTTAGTAGGCGATTCGGTCTAGCAGGACTAACCAGTCGTAATTTAAGCGCCAGATCTAATATATGAGCTTTGGAGGTATTTTTAACTTAACACTAACACTCAGTGGACGCCTGTGAGTGTTAGTGTTAAGTTAAAATCATGAAGCCACAATCAGCATTGAAAGCCCTCAAGCCACTTCTAAAAGCCCCTAGCTTCACCAGCAAAGAAGCCAGGGCCCTCGGCGTTTCTGCCGCAACCTTATCTCACTATGTGAATGTCGGGGCTCTCGAACGCCTTGCTCGAGGCGTTTACAGACATACGAGTGCTCCCGTAGTGAATGACTTGCGATGGGAAGATCTGGTCAATGTCACACAGACAATCAAAGGTGGTGTGGTTTGTCTTGTTTCAGCCTTAGCTGTTTATGGAGTTACAGAAGACATTCCGCGTGAATATTGGATCGCTATTGGAAACGACACAAGTCACAAGAGAACTCCCCTTGTCAGACTTGTCAGGATGAGGGACGTCACCCTTGGGAGAACAACTTTTACTATCGAAGGAATCAAAGTTCCAATCTTTGATTTGGAGCGCACAATTGTGGATTCCTTCAGACTGCTCGACAAAGAGACTGCGATTAAAGCTTTGAAGATGGCGATGAAGCGAAAGGGTGCTGAGAAGCTAGGTCTTAAAAAACTCGAAGACTACGCCAAGAAGCTAAAAGTGAATATCGCCCCCTATATTCTGTCGGTGACAACATGAAGCTTCAAGCTTTGAAAGATCGCTTAAAATTCATCGCAAAAGAAAAAGGACTTACATCACAAGAAGTGTGGAACCAACTTGCCTTTGAACGCTTTCTGGCAAGGCTTGCGAAGTCCAAGCACAACGATAAGTTCATTTTCAAAGGTGGTTTACTTCTTTCTCAATACATCAAGATAGGACGCGAGACCGTTGATCTTGATTTCTTGATGAAGAACTTAAGTGCCACCGAGGACGCCATCAAAATCGCTGTGACCGAAATTGCCAGAGTAGATCTTGGCGACTTTTTTAAATTCGATTATGAATCTATCGAAAAGCTTGATCAGCCGCACATGGAATATGACGGCTTCAGAGTGACCTTAAAAATGTCCTTCGAAACAATGACGGACAAAGTGCAGGTTGATATCGGCGTGGGCGACGTCGTCAATCCAGAGGAAATGGACTATCAAACTTTTGACTATAAGGGCGCGGCACTTTTTTCTGACGCCATCGCCATTCAAGTATACCCTCTAGAAACTATTCTTGCTGAAAAGCTAGAAACCATTCTTGCTGAAAAGCTAGAAACCATTGCATCCAAAGGCGCCATTAACAGTCGGATGAAAGACTATCACGATGCGCTTCTGATTGTTCGCTCTGGCGATTTACCAGAAGGCCCAGAACTTAAGAAAGCAATCGAACTTACCTTTGCGAACAGACGTACGCCTCTAAAATTTCCACTTGTTCTCCCTCAATGACAGGGGCAGTCAGGGAATCTGTTAGAATGGTTTTACCACAAACTGTTTTAACAAAAGGAACCCCGAATGCCCCTAATCAGATCGGAATCTATCATTGGATTGCCAGATTATAAAATTATTTCCTGCAACGGCCTAAAGACCGTTGAAATCGTTGCAGAATACACAGGGCCGACAGTTTGTACTCGTTGCCAATCTAAGAACCTACGCAAAAAGGAACGCTTTCAGAGGATTTTGAAACATCACAGCATTGGATCGGCCAAAAGCGTCCTTATCATCCAAACGTACAAGTTCCACTGCCGAGACTGCGGAAAGTATTTTAACCAAAGAATGCCAGGAGTTTTACCCTACCAAAGGGTCACAGAACCTTTTAAAGACGAAGTTGCGAGCAAGCACCATGATGGTCATTCAATTCTAAAAGTAAGTCAGCGTCTGGCATTAGGACAAGCGACGGTGGGGCGCTATTACAAAAGCTATTTGCAGCGAGAATTTAACGAACATAAAAATGCAAGTTGCCCGAAGATTTTGGGTATTGATGAGAAGAAGTTTTCTAAAAAATTGGGCTATCAAACAACACTTGTAAACCTTCAAAAGCATACAGTTTTCGACATTACCTTAGGTCGCACAGAATCCAACCTGGGTAAGTATTTGCGGCGCATGCCTGATCGAAAGAACTGCAAAGTCGTTGTTATGGATTTATCCGAAACTTATCGCAAAATTGCGCAACATTATTTCCCGCAAGCGATGATCGTCGCAGACCGTTTTCATGTGGTGCGATTAATCAATCAGCACTTCCTAAAGACCTGGGGTCAGCTTGATGAAGTTGGAAGAAAAAGCCGTGGACTAACTCACCTGATGCGCATGCACGAGTGGACGAGAATGAAAGAAAAGTCCCGAAGAAACTTAAACAGATATTTAGCGGAAAACCCTGCTTTAAAATCCGTCTATGAATTTAAACAGCGGCTGATGAAAGTTATTCTGACAAGGGTCTACAGCAAGCGAGATGCAGCCAAGATCATACCGCATTTTTTAGACGCTATTGTGGCCTTAAAAACCTGTGGGTTCAGAAATTTAGAAACTTTAGGAGATACTTTGGAAAATTGGAGTAAAGAAATCGTGAGAATGTGGAGATTTAGTAAAACAAACTCGATAACCGAGGGTTTACATCGAAGAATGGATGAGATACAAAACCGAGCCTACGGAATGCATAATTTTAATAATTATAGAATCAGAGTAAAAGCATACTGTAGCTAGCAGAATCCTTGCCTGCCCCTACCTTTGGAGAAGAACCTCTGCCCCTACCTTTGGAGAAGAACCATCAGAACGCATCCGATGAACTATGTATTGTCCGTAAGGACAAAATTGGTAGTGAGAGGCGGACTTGAACCGCCGACCTACGGATTATGATTCCGTTGCTCTAACCAGCTGAGCTACCCCACCACACGAAGCACGTTTGATTGTGCGAAGTAGGATTTTTAATGGCAGGTGCGCACTAAGTCAATAATGGGCTTTGCGTTAAATTACTTTTTTAAAAAAGCCCCCACTTCCTCGCCTTTAGTCTTGACCCCAAAGCTTATCCCTACTGCAATAACAGGTGTTGTAAGAAAACCACCACGGAGGGGGAAACTTATGAAGAAACTAATGATGTCATTAGCTCTGCCGGCATTGCTGATGGGCTGTTCGGAAGATAAAAAGCCGCAAAAACCTAGTTCTTTCAGTGAGCAAATGGCAGGCCTGATCTGGAATGATCAAACCCTTGAAAACGTGATCGCTGTTAAAAATTACGAAGGCGAAGCCTTAGCGGGTGCTCAAATTTTAATCGGAACGGCCTTGGACGCACCCTTTGCCGGGAACTTTTTAACAGCCGATGAAAACGGTCTGGTCGAAATTCCGGCAGAGTGGACCTCTGCCCAAGCGATCACCGTGCAAGCCGAAGGCTACATGCGTCTGACTTATTTAAATCAAGAACCGGGAGCCATGACTCTGCGCCTGCGCGTCCAACCCGCGAAAATCCAACACGAAGTGACGGGAACAACCCCCAACTTACCAATCCAACATAAAGATGGCTGGACAGATTTTGGCTTGGTCATGCCCGCATTTAGCAAACTGGATATGTTGTCTTTTAGTATGGACCGCGTGATCAGCCCGCAAACGGATCGCATCACCCCCCTAGGTCAGCAGATCGACGTGCCGTCAAACATCGCATTGCCTGAACAAGAAGAAAAGTTCGGGATCTTTACGGTGAAGCTCGATAAACCTGTTTACCGTATTTATTACGGCAACCCTGGTGTCAATCGCGTGTTCGCAGCTCGCGGACGCTTCCCGTTCCGTTCGACGGTCGATCATTTACGCGCTGGCAAAGCGTTTTATGAACTGATCAATGATTTTAAAATCCACGGCGGCGCCATCCGCGATTTGGATATTAAATCCACCCAAACGAAAATTGATCTGCCAACCAATGAGTTCACGTTCGCAGAGCCTAAAGTTTTTGTCGCGCCGGCAGTAAAACACGATGAAATATTCATCGCCGTCAGCGTGGCCAATCAGTCCGGCTATTTGATCCCGACGGACTTTAAAAAAATTCCGCAGTTCGACAAAGTCCAGTTAGACACTTTGCCCGGCGCAGAGGCCTTGGCTTTGGGAGTCTTAAAAAAATCTGAAGAGATGAAAAACGGCGGCGACCGCATGAGTGCGTCGTTGGTTCCGTTTGTTTCCGGAGCCACCCCCACGATGCTGCCGATGATCCCAGACCCGACAATCGCCGGCGATGATATTGTAATGCCTAAATTCAATGCAGCTCCGAGCATCAACCCCATTGCCACGTATTCTGTCCTTTCAAAAGAGGAAGAAGTTCAACAAGGTAATGCCAAGGTCAAAATTCAAAATCCCCAGTGGGAGATCTATGCAAACACGTGGCTAGAACGCATGACAGTTCCGCGTTGGCCGACGGACAAACCCGTGGCCGGAAAGAAACGCTGGGCCGTAAGTTTTGTCGGCAGCCAAACTGCTTCCCAAGCTCCAGTGGGTCCTGCTATGATTGAAGCCGCAACACATGTCACACACAGCACAGTCACTTTTTAGAAAAATCATTCTTGTTTTTGTGATTCTCACAAGCTGCACCTTTTTGGGGTGTAGCTTGTTTGATAAAAAACCTTCTGCGCACGCCCGCATGGCACAAATCAATAAGCAAAAAGTTTTCTTCGCCAACTATGATCAAGTGTGGCGCGCAGCCCATGCCGTTTTAAAATATCCGATTGCCCAAGAAAACCAAGACACCGGCATGATTGAAACAGAATACATCAAAGGAATCGATGGCTGGTTGCCACCCAATGAACAACGTCCCCCGTCCAGCGGCATCCGTTACAAGTTGACGCTGACTTTTGCCAAAGGAAAAACCGAAGGGCGAGAATCCACGCGCGTGACCATTGATAAGAAAATGGAAATCCTGCGCGATTTCTTTTCTGAACCAGAAAACCTAGAAACAGATGGCTTGGAAGAAAAAATTATTTTTTATCGCATCGAACGCGAGCTGATCATCAACGAGGCTTTACGCCGCGCGAATTAGATTCGCGGAGCTTTTCTTCGCTTATTTTATAAACGACATACTCTGTATCTTGCGTCAGTCCCGCCCCTAAACCGACAGCACCGGTGACGATGACTCCCTTAAAGGCGGCTTGTCCTGCGGCTCTTTCGATCATGTTTTGATTTTTTGTTCTGACTTGCGCTAGAAAGTGTTCAACTTCACGGGCTGAATTTGCATGCATGGTGACCGGCGCAGAACCAGCAGAGGTTCTAACCTCGCCCTGCACAAGCCCCCGCACCACAGGAATTAACTTAAAGACCTGTCCCTTTTCCACACCCGGGATCGTAATCCCGGCGTCGTCTAAAACATTGCATGCTCCATTAAGGCAACTTAAGTTGCGCGAGTTCGCATTTTTTTCTATCGCGGCAACGACTTTCGCAGAAACTTCGGCCGGCACATTCATTTTGAAGATCACACCTTTGGCCACCGCCGCATTTTCTTTTAAGTCTTTGGTTTTCGACGCCGTGAAAAATGGACTGCCATCATAACGTTTGTTACCCGCGATCAAATAGTAATGATGGGTTCCGTGCCCCGGAGCATTGGCGATCCCCAAATACACCGCGTCCTTGTCGTAAATGGAGCTTTTAAAAAGATTGTACAAGCCCCCTTTTTTGGGGACCTCAAAAATTCCGACATTCGCTAACGTGGCCTCGTCAATTTGTCGCAAGGTTGCGGGATTTAGTCCCAATAATTTTTTTGTCAACGGCGCCATCACTGCTTTGGCACCTAGTATCCCGATACTTGCTAAATTGCAGCGTACCGCCCACTGCACCGAAGGCTTTAAGCACTCAAATTTAATTTTATTCTGGGATCCCGTCACGCCAAGGCTAAAGGCCTCTTGATATTCCTGCGTTGACAGTTTTCCCTGAGCAATAAACGATCCCAACTTTGCTTTGAGGGACTTTTCTTTTTCATAAAGCAAACGGCGCAAATCTTGGCAGCTAATATTTTTTAAAGCGTCGTTTGCATAAAAAGCGCCGAAGGTTTCAATCGACAAACCCTGCGCATCAAACTTTTCCCCACGCGCCTGCAGGCCCACCGTGAATTCAGCCACGGCCTGGTTATAAGTTTTGACTAAATGCCGTTTGCCTTCGACGTCTTGCATACACTGTTTATCTGACGCTAAGGCTTCATTCATTAAGTCCGCCAAAAAATAAACATTCAACGCCGAAGAAGCGGCCCTCGCCGCCACATTTTTCATTAAACTCACCGTCAAAACCCCTGCGGTGACCGAGCAAGTCTTCACGGCATCCACCGTCTCATCACGCTCGCGGCAATTCATTGCCAGTTGGGCTGCTTCACTAGCTCCGAATTCTTGGGCCAGTTGCGCGTGATATTGTGCGCAGCCGGCGGCCGCCTGATGTAATTTGCAGGCATCGTCTTTAAGTCGGCGCGGTTTAAATGACGAGAGCTCGCACATCTCCCCCGCCGTTGCCATTGCCACGCCAAAAAGACTGCAAAATAAGATTAAAAATAAGCGAAAAAGCACAGCCCTTCATCGGTAAAAAGCGACGTCAGGTCGAGTCTGGATTTTATGAAAGATAATCAGGAAAGAGGAGCTTAAAGCCCCACCTTTTCGTTCTTAACGTAGTCTTTCCACATGCCGACCAAAGCCGACTTCTTGATGGGATTTGCGCCGCCTAACTTCACACCCGTCAGTCGTTCTAGGCCATGAACCGCGTGCAAGTGAATGCGCTCGTCTTTGTCCGATAAAAGCCCGGCAAAACTTTGCGTTTCGCGGTCTAAAGGTTTTTTGGCCAAAACCTCAACGATTTGATGACGAATCCACAGACTTTGTTTGTTTTTGAAATTATATTTTTGATTTAGTTCTTCCCACAGTTGCTCGCGCACTTCCGCCGACGCACTCTTTTCTAGGGTGGCCACCGCCGCAGAACGAACGACCAAAGCTTTATCTTTTAAAAGTTTTTTCGCGAGCTTTTCGCTTTGTGCGGGATTGACCTCCGCTAAAGCCACCAACGCTGCATTTCGCATAAACCAGTGCTTATGCTCGCCCGCCTTTAAAAGGTCAGGGGTGGATTTTTCACCGCGCGCTTCGGCGGCGGCCATCAGGGAACGCCAGCGCACATTCATAGCCTGAGCTTCATCAAAAGCCATTTGCACAAAACTAGCATAGTACTTATCACCCTGCCCCTGGACCACCATGCGGCGATTTTCCGAAGGAAGCTTAAGAACTTCCAGGGCTGAAGTTAAAGTACTAGATGAAGGACTTGTTGTAGCCGCGAAACTGCTTGAAGAAAGTCCAGTAACTAGCAATGTTGCCACAACAATCTTATTCATAGATTAGCTCTTTTTCGTCACGAAGTTTTCAAATTCATTCATCAACTTGTCGGATTCAGCGTCAGCTTTCTTAGCAGCGGCCTTGCCGTCACCCGCTTTACCGGCGGCAGCACTCAGATCTTTTTGACCTTGGACCGCGGCTGCGAACTCTTTCATCAAGTCATCATCAATGACACTTTCATCAGGCGAAGCTGGCGCCGGTGCCGCCTCAACCGCAGGTGCTTCGGCCACTTCTGCCGCAGGAGCCTCGACGGCTTGATCCGCCATCGCGGCCACAGCCGCTTCAAGTTCTGCATCCATCGGTGCCGCCGCCACACCGGATGCCGCCACCTCAAGCACAGGCTCTGGTGCCGCTTCAGGTGAAGACTCTGCTGGAGCTGCTGGTGCTACGGGCTCCTCTGCCGCCGGCGCTGAAACAGCAACCGGATCCGCTGGTGGTGCCGCCGGCGCTGCAGCGGGAACTCCCGCTTTTAAGGTCTCGATTTCTTTTTTCAAATTATCATTTTCTTCGCGGTATCTTGAAAGATCGGCAATGTCTTCACTGATAATTTCATATTCTGCCAGACGTGCCTCAAGATCGCGAATCTTACCCAGAAGATCCTCTTTTTCTTTGGCACTGATACCACCGGCGCCTTCACCGCCACCCGCGGGAGCCACTGTCGCCGCAGCGGCCGCACTGGCTTCTGCCGCCGCTTGGGCTTCTTTAACCTGCTTCTGCAATTCTTGAATTTTTTGTTGGCCTTCGCTCACTGCCGCTTTTAACTTTGCCACTTCTGCCGCATCAGCGCCGGCACCAACAGCGGGTTTTGCCGAAGAGGATTCTGACTCTTCCGCAATATCCAAACTTAAATCTTCAGTGCCTTTGGACTTTCCGGCGGCTTGATTGTCTAAGATTTTTTGCAGAGTTTTTTCTAACTGTGCAGCATCAAGCCCCTGTCCCGCGTCACCGTCATGGCCTTGGGCTGACTTCGCAAAAAAACTGCGATACGCCAAAAGAAGTGAAAATAAAATTACGAGAGCAACGAGGCCCTCGATAATGGCGATATTGTGGTTGTCCCAGAGGGATAGAAATTTATCCATTGTCACAATTTAAATTCTCTACTATCCCGCAGGGCTGGTCAATGCTGGACCTTGGAAGGTGTGTGGTGCTATGTTCAGGGAATAACGAGGTGATTTTATGTCCGAGCGTCCTTACGATCTGGTTATTCAAGGCGGAACTTGCTTACTTCCTCACCCCTCCGGCACAGGCTTAATGGAACAAAAGGCCGACATCGCCATTCGCGATGGCCGCATCGAAAAAATTCGCGACAGCATCACGGAACCTGCGGCAAAGGTGGTCCAGGCTAAAGGGCTTCACGTCCTTCCGGGTATCATCGACAGCCAAGTACATTTCCGCGAACCGGGCTTAACTCACAAGGAAGATTTAGAAACTGGTACAAAGGCCGCCATTTTAGGTGGCGTTACTAGCATCTTTGAAATGCCCAACACCAATCCCGCAACCACCACCCGCGAAGCTTTCGAAGAAAAATTAGCCAGAGCCAAAGGCCGTGCTCACGCTAACTATGCCTTCTTTGTCGGCGGCGCCCACGACAATGTGGAAAATATCGCAAACCTTGAATTGCTGCCCCATTGTTCCGGCGTCAAAATATTTATGGGCAGCTCCACGGGCACGTTGTTGGTTGAAGACGATGCGACCTTAGAAAAAATCTTAATGCAAGGCCATCGCCGCGTGATTTTTCACAGCGAGGATGAAATGCGTTTACGCGAAAGAAAACACATCGCCACAGACATGGCGGACCCGCACTATCATCCGGTGTGGCGAGACGTTGAAACCGCCGTCAATTCGACCCGCCGACTTTTAAAACTGGCGCGTAAAACCAATCGTCGTATTCACGTTCTGCATATTTCCACCGGCGAAGAAATGGACCTGCTGCAAGATCAAAAAGACATCGCGTCCGTGGAAGTGTTGCCACAGCACTTAACTTTGTATGCTCCCGACTGTTACGATAAGTTAGGCACCTACGCACAACAAAATCCCCCGATCCGCGAAAAACGCCACATGGATCGCCTGTGGAAAGCGGTCCTTGATGGCACTGTGGATGTGATCGGCTCTGACCACGCCCCCCACACGCGCGAAGAAAAAGACCGTCCTTATCCAGCCAGCCCCTCGGGCGTCCCGGGTGTGCAAACTTTGCTGCCGATCATGTTGAATCATGTGCACGAAGGGCGCCTAAGTCTTTTGCGCTTTGTTGAAATGGTGACCACCAACCCCGTGCGGGTTTTTGGTATTCAAAACAAAGGATCTCTGCGCCAGGGATTTGATGCGGATATCACCCTGGTGGATTTGAAAAAAACTGTGACCATCGACAACTCGTGGATTGCCAGCCGCTGTGGTTGGACGCCTTTTCATGGTATGTCTGTGACCGGCTGGCCAACGCACACAATTGTCGGTGGCACGGTGGTTATGGAAAACGATCAGGTGATTTCCCCTGCCCAAGGAAAGCCTGTGAACTTTGCGGAGACCCGACATGACCGCTAAAAATCAGGCCGCCGGTCTGTTTTTTGCCGGCCTTCTGCCTGTTATCGCCTTTACTTTGATTGAAGAATATTACGGCACAATGGCCGGGCTGATCGCCGGGATGGTTTTTGGCGTCGGTGAAATTGCTTACGAACTTTATAAGTACAAAAAAGTTCAACAGATCACTTGGATCGGCAACGGTTTATTATTAGGACTTGGCGCGATTTCACTGCTTTCATCCGAAGGCCTTTGGTTTAAGTTGCAACCGGCCTTAATGGAAGGAGTTTTCGCCCTGATCTTGTGGGGCTCGGTCGTGGTCGGCAAACCTTTACTGTCGTATCTTGCCGAACAACAAGGACACAAATTCCCCGACGAAGTAAAAAAGAATATGAAGGGAATTACAATTCGCACCGGCTTCTTTTTCGCCATCCAAGCGGCTTTGGCCGTATGGGCCGCCCTGGCTTGGAGCACCACTGCATGGGCCTTACTAAAAGGTGTGGGACTAACGGTGAGTTTTATTGTGTACCTTGTCTTAGAGGGTTTCTTTTTGCGCAGGACCCTTCTAAAACAAAAGGTATGAAACATTTCATTTTTGTTATTTCAAGTTTATTCATATTAAGTTCCTGCAGCCGTTCCGACATTATGTTCAGCTTTGCTGACAACATTATCGTGTCGAAAACTGATGATTTTTTTGATCTAACTCGGCAGCAGAAAAAAGAACTGCATCAACATCTTGATACGGATCTGGCGCGCATCCGTAAAGAATCCTTACCCACTATTGTTAAGTCATTACGTGAAATCGAAGCCCACACTCGCCAAGAAAAAATCGAAGCCCCGTGGGTGGCGCAAAAGTTTGAAGAATTCCAAACCCAGTCAAAATCTTTGACTTTGGAATTTCAAAAAACCGCCGTGCAACTGTCGTTGTCCTTACAGCCAGAACAATTTAATCATCTAGAAAAAGAAATGCGCGAAGAGATCCACAAAACGGAAAAAGAAAACAGAGACCCCTCAGATTCGGACCGGAAAAATTTTAAACGCTATCAGAACGGTCTAGAAATGTGGTTTGGTGGATTGTCGAAAGACCAAAAAGAAAAGGTGAAAAACTTTAGCACAACCCATCCTTTTCCCTGGAAACTACAGAACGCCAATCGCGAATTTGTCCTTACTCAATTTTTAGAAAGCAAAAAAGATCCAGAAAAAATTAAAGCTTTCGTGTCCCTGTTCTTTCAAGATTATGAAGCCGTGCGCCTGCCCGCTTACAAAAAAGCGGTGGACGCCAACAAGATAGCGTTTCGCACCTTCTTAATGGAAACATTTTGGCCAAGCTTAAATGAAACGCAAAAAAAGAACTTATCTAAAAATCTTTTAGCTCGTGCAGATGAGCTGGAAAAGCTTTCGCAACGTCCTTAACTTGCGCCTATCGCCCTTGATAGTCCGGCGTTGTTTTCTGCTTCATCGCATGTAAGGCTTCAAAATGATCTGTCGTTCGTTGGCTAATTCCCTGATAGGCCGCGGACACATCTAAGACCGTGTTTAAATCATTCAAGTAAGCCATCTTCATGGTTTTTTTTGTCATCTGCACGGCGATCGGCGCGTTGCTGGCAATTCTTTCTGCCAACTTCTGAGTTTCTGCCTGCAAATCGGCTTCTGGAACAAAGTAATTCAACAACCCCCACTGAAGGGCTGCCGCACCGCTGACAACGTCTCCCGTTAACGACATCTGCATCGCTTTGGAATAACCAATCACTCGTTGCAAAAAGAAACTGCCACCATCTCCGGGCACAAGCCCCAGCTTCACAAAAGTCTCACCGAACTTCGCTTTTTCTGTGCCTATACGCAGATCACACATCATGGCGAGATCGCAACCAGCGCCAATCGCAGCTCCATTCACCATGGCAATCACAGGCTTTGAAAGGTCTTCGATGTGTTTTGGGATCTGCTGAATTCCGTGCATGTAACGCATGCGCAGTTCGTTACTTTCGCCCGCAAACATCCCGGTGCGTTCCTGCATGGCTTTGACGTCTCCGCCTGCGCAAAAGTTCGCACCTTCGCCGCTTAGGACAATAACTCGCACCGCCGGATCAAAATCGGCATGCTTTAAAACTTGCGTCAGGGAGCTAACCATTTCCAAAGAAATAGCATTGCTTTGCTCTGGATTATTCAACGTGATCCACAGAATATGATTCTGCAAAGACGACTTTAAATGCGTAAAGGATTGGTCGTAAAATCCCATGGTTGCTCCTGAGTTTAAAAACTTATTTTAAGTGTAAACGCCAGGGAACTTGGGAACAAGATATCAGAATAAAAAAAGGCTCCCGAGCGGGAGCCTTTTGCTTTTGCCGTGGTCTTAGTTACCAGAGCAGAATGGAAGATCTGGTTGAATTTGGCAGATGATCTGACAAATCATTGGATCGCCCAGTGGGCATTCGCCCGGCTCACCTGGTTCACCCGGCTGTCCAGGTTGTCCACCGCCCGGAGGAGGTGTGCTAGAAACTGCACCTACGTTGATGTTCAATGTAGATGCAGTTTTACCTGTAGCATCAGTCACTGTCACAACAGTTGAACCATTTGCTACTGCCGTCAAAGTTCCGTTATCCGCAACAGTTGCAATTGCAGGGTTGCTGCTTACGAATTTGAAAGGCGCTTTACCGTGAAGAACCGAGAACGCTAAAGTCTCTGAAGTTTTCACAGTCGCTGCAGCAGGAACTACAGTCATTTTTTTAGCGATAACAGCATCCACAGCTTCGAAAGCGTCTACGCGGCAGTTACAAGCAGTTTCAATAGAAACTTTAGCACCTGTCGTTTGTAGGATCGCACGAACTTGCGCACCTGTTAGTGAAGGATCTTGCGCTTTCATCAAAGCAACAAGGCCTGACACCAGTGGAGTCGCCATTGAAGTACCAGAAAGATTTCCGTACTTGCTGTTTGGCAATGTGCTCATGATGTTTTCACCCGGAGCAGATACGTGAACAGTTGCTGTTCCGTAGTTTGACCAAGATGGTTTTGCATCAGAAGGACCTGACGCGGCAACAGTGATCGAGTTAGGATAACCATTGTTCGCTGGGAACATTTCAGTTTTGTCGTTGTTTTTACCATCATTCGCAGCTGCAGCGATGAAGATAACACCTTTGTCATCAGCACGTTTAACTGCTTCTAACAATGGAGCCGCTTGTGATCTAGGAACTGCTGCACCCCAAGATGCAGAGATCACTGAAGCACCTTTTTCAACAGCGTAATCAATAGCTTTGATCGCGTTGTTAAGGTCACCAGAACCGTCTTCACCCAAGAAGCGAAGAGGCATCATAGAAACTTCAGGAGAAAGACCTACGATACCGCCGTCGATCAAACCAGTTGCTCCAACCGCACCAGCACAGTGAGTACCGTGACCAGGGTTTTGGAAGCCAGTTTTGTCCATTGGATCGTTGTCGTTTTCTTTGAAGTCATAACCTTGGATCATGTTCGGCGCCAAAGCAGGATGTTTATAGTCAACACCTGTGTCGATAACCGCTACGATCACGCTGCGATTTCCTTTGTTGCCGGCACGTTGCCAAGCTTTTTCAGCTTGAACTTTTGCAATCGCCCATTGGTCTTTTAAAGCCGCTGCATCAACTGGTGCAGTGAAAGCTTTCAACTTAAAGTTTGGCACCACATACTCAACGCCTGGTTGAGAAAGAAGAGACGCCAAAGCTTGCGCTTCGTGTGCCTTGTTGATGTCCACTTTCACTAAGCTTGCTGTCGCGTTGTGGTCCGTCATTTGGATCATCGCAACTCGAGACATTGTCATTGTATTAAGCATGTTCAGAGCACTTGTGCTTTGATATTTCACCAAGTATTCGCCTGCGAATGCCTGACTACCAAGCAACAATGCACCTAAAAATAATGCACGTTTCATAAAACCCCCTCCGTGGTAGAAAAATCATATTCAGATTCCGACCACAATGAATAGGAAAATCTTAAATAAATCTTAAATTCCATGACACAAGCCATCGAATATTGAACCCAGTGACGATCTTCTAAAGAATGAACACGCTGATTTTCAACATCTATATATAAGGACACCAATGAGTTATCTGCATGCGATCATCCTGGGAATAGTTGAAGGCATCACTGAATTTTTACCGATTTCTTCGACCGGTCACATGATCCTGGCCAGCTCGGCCATGGGTATCGAAGATAACCAGTTCACGAAAGCCTTCGAGGTCATCATTCAGTTCGGTGCGATCTTATCGGTGCTAGTTTTGTACTGGAAGCGCTTCTTGCCTCATTGGGGCTTTTACAAAAAACTGTTCGTCGCTTTTTTGCCAACTGCCATTATCGGCTTTGCCATAAAGGACTTTGTCGATCATATGCTAGGCAGTGTGCAAATTGTAGCCTGGGCCCTTATTGTCGGCGGAGTAATTTTAATCTGGTCGGATCGTTTGTTCGGACACTTAACCGCGACCGGGCGCACGACAAATGATTTAACGTATGTAGATTCGGCGAAGCTGGGTTTGTTTCAAGCCATCGCTATGATCCCAGGTGTGTCCAGATCTGCCGCCACCATCATGGGCGGATTGACACTGGGCATGAACAAAAAAGAGGCAGCAGAGTTTTCATTTTTCCTGGCTGTGCCGACAATGGCTGCGGCCACCGGATACAAATTGTTAAAGATTTATAAAACGATTGAGCCGGGACAAGTCAGTCTTCTTTTGGTAGGTTGCTTTGTCGCTTTCATTGTGGCGATGTTGGCCATTAAATTTTTCATAAATATTGTCGCCCGTTATGGCTTCCGCGGCTTTGGTTATTACCGCATTGTTTTGGGAGTGATTATTTTAATCCTTCTGTATTCGGGCACGAATCTGCAGGTCACTTAAGATTCGTTTTTTTTGTAAAGGATTTTTATGTCTCTCGAAAAGTTTATTTTTGAAGATTCTGCTTTTTTTACGTCCGAAGTTGCCGGCATCCTAAAGATGACCGTGATCGGTATGCCCAACTGGAAATGGTGTGTGCTCGCGATCGTTTTGACCGCGGGAATTTTACTGCGCCCTTTACTGCAAATCCTTTTAAAAGAATTTAAGCGCCACAATCCGTTTTCAAAAAAGTTTCCGCAAGGTTTTATGGCGTTCTTTTTATCTCTCGAAATTGAACGCGCCATTTCTTGGTTACTCACGATCATGATGTGGTTTGCCGTTGGTGATGCCATTGGTCTTACGGGCAAAATTCAAACTTATTATGAACATATTTTGCGTGGCCTGGTCGCCATTTACGCAATCCGTTTGTTCTATTATGCCGTCGATGCTGGCGGCAGCATGCTGCAGAAGATGGCGGAAAAGACAGTCAGCACTTATGACGACCAGCTTGTTCCTTTCGCAACAAAGTCCGCCAAAGTTTTTGTCATCGTCATGGGTGTGCTGATTGCTTTGCAAAATTTCGGCCTCAACGTGATGTCTATTCTTGCAGGCCTGGGACTTGGTGGTTTGGCCTTAGCTCTTGCGGCCCAAGACACCGCTGCCAATCTTTTTGGTTCAATTACAATCCTGTTCGATCATCCTTTTAAAGTCGGCGACTTAATTAAAATCAAAGACATGGAAGGGACAGTCGAAGACATTGGCTTTCGTTCCACGCGCATTCGCACGGCCTATAACTCTGTAATTTCAATTCCCAATGCGATGATGGCCAAAGAAACTATCGACAATATGGGGATTCGCCCTTTTCGACGTACCCGGCAAATTTTGGGACTGGCTTATGAAACTCCTCCAGAAAAAATCGACCAGTTCTGCGATCAAGTTCGCTATTTAGTGACTCGCCACCCGAAAGTGAATCCAGAAACTGTCTTGTGCCGTTTTAATAACTACAGCGCTTCCTCGTTAGATGTCCTGATGATCTTTCACTTAGAGGTTTTCACGGCGGCCGAAGAAATGGAACATCAACAGGGGATCTTCTTAGAAATTTTGCAGATTGCGTCCGATCTTGGGGTCGAATTCGCTTACCCAACCCAAACGATTTACAATAAGTTTCCGATGCCACCTGCGGCGGCTAACGAAAAACCGCCGGAAACCGTGTCATGATCACCCAATTAAAAAACCAAGAGACAGTTAAATATCTTCAGGAAAAACTTATAACCAATATTCCCTTTTGGGTGGCCGCCGCTTTAGCCGCCGTGATTTCTGTCTTTTATAATTATCTTTTTAAATTTTGTGAAGATTGGGCTTTGAAGCACGCCTCTTCACCTTGGCTTCTGCTCACCGCACCTTTGGCTTTATTGGCTTCGTTTTTAATGGGACATTTTCTTTCTAAAGAAGCTCTGGGAAGCGGAATTCCTCAGGTTATGGCTGCCATGGAGCTGTCGACCACAAATAACAAGTTCTTAGACAAACTGCTCAGCGTGCCGATGCTGCTGGTGAAAATTTTCGGATCTTGCATTTGCGTTTTAGGCGGGGGCGTTTCCGGCCGAGAAGGCCCAACACTGCAAGTTTCTGCTGCCATTTTTTATCAGATGACCAAATACTGGCCCAAAAAACTTCCTGCCCCGCAACTGCCGGCCATGATGTTAGCCGGAGGAGCCGCGGGTTTAGCGTCGGCCTTTAACACCCCCCTGGGCGGCATTGTGTTTGCGATTGAAGAGCTAGCAAAAACCCACATCAGCCTGGTACGCACGGCGGTGTTTCAAGCGGTGATTATCGCCGGTATCATGTCTCAATTCTTTTTGGGCAATTATCTTTATTTTGGAAACTCATCTTTTGACGCCATCACGGCGCGCGTGATTTTTCAAACCATCTTTATCGCCGTTGTCATCGGAGCCATCAGTGGTCTTTTTGCTGAAGGGCTTTATCGCGTCGGCAAATGGCGCGCGCAAAAAACATTTTCAGAAAAAATTTTTATTACTTTGTTTTTTGGACTTTTGCTAAGCCTAACCATTTGGCTTTGTGGCCCCAGTACCATCGGCGCAGGTAAATCTGTGATTTTAAGTTCTTTGCAAAATCCCGATCAGACCTTAGCAGCTGAAGTCCCCGCCTCACGCATCTTAGGTAATTTCTTTACGTATTCTGCCGGAGTCATCGGTGGAGTTTTTGCGCCGGCCTTAGCCAGCGGTGCAACCTTAGCACATTGGTTAAGTCAAAATCTTGGCTTTAGTAATTTTAAATTGATGGCGTTCGTAGGTATGGTCGCTTTTTTGACAGGTGTGACACGTTCGCCCTTCACCTCTTTTGTGCTGGTGTTAGAAATGGGCGACTCCCACGAGATTATTTTATATTTAATGTTGGCTTCCATGATTGCAAACGTCGCAGCCCGCTTGGTTGCGAAAAAGTCCTTTTATGAACAAGTTTGTCACGACTTAATTAAGAAGGTGGAAGAGTCCTCATCGCCCCGAGCGTGAGGACATGTGTTACCACTCCACAACCACAACACCGGGTGCTCCACTGCCGCCGGGACTACCGAGGTAAGCCCCACCACCGCCGGCGCCATAGCCACCGCCGCCGCTCCCGCCAGCATTACCATAAGCACCCCGTTGATTATTTACTATACCCAAATAGTGGAGTCCGCCGCCACCGCCGCCACCGGACCGTCCACCCGAACCCCCATTGCCACCGCCGGCTCCACCATAATTTACCCCTGCTCCCACGCCAGCGACAGGGGGAGTTATGCCACAACCAGAACCTCCCCCGCCACCATAAGCAATCGTATTTGTCAATCCAGCAGAACCACCACTGCCGCCTGAACTACCGGAGCCAGGAGGGAAACCTGCCTCTCCGCTACCCCCACCAGATCCGCCCGAACCACCCATGCCACTAGGCAATCCACCGCTGCCACCGCTCACTGACACACAAGAGCCAAAGCTGGATGAACTACCAATTCCGCCATTACCAGAGGGAGAACCAGTGCCCCCACCACCAACGGTAACAGCAACTGTAGAAGACGGAGTCACAGCGCACGCGAATTGGATCACACACACGCCACCTCCACCACCTCCACCGCCGTAGCCACCGCCACTCTGGCTGCCGCCGCCACCGCCACCGCCGATGGCAGTGACGTAGACTGTGCTTACTCCCGCAGGGACGTTAAAGGTTCCGTTCGCTGTGAACACCTGTTGACTTTTAAGACTCAAAATCGAGTCGCCGCCACCAGAAACTTTTTTCCAGGTCTTCGCTTGGGCGAAGTTTGAGGGCGTGATGAAAAGACTGATTGCTAATGCCGGTAAAAATACGGACCCGATATTTTGGAAGATGGTTTTTGTTTTGATGTTCATACAGTGTCTCCAGAAAATTATTTTTTTTAATATAAATTCAACTTCGTGATCTGCTTGATGCTTAATCAGAACAAATCATCACGTCTCCGGCGGCATCGCGCACGATGGCACCGCCATCATTACAAACGTCGCCTTCATTGGAAGTGGTCACTCCTGGCAAAATAGTTCCGCCAGAATCGATCACAGTGGCTGAAGTGGTAGCTCCGACACGAATTTCATCTGAAGTCAGAATTCCAGTTTTTACGTTGCCCCCTGCATACATCGCCAGAACTTCTGTGTAAGCTCCGGCTAAATGTGCTGCGGCCGTTGTGCCACTAAAACCTCGAGTTAAACCGGTAAAACTTGTTCCCGTGATTCCTGTATAGGCAATCAATTCATCATCAATTAATAAAACCCCACTGGTTGGATAACCGGCAGTGCTGCTCACGGAAATCGAAGTAACGCCGGCAGTAATATTTCCTGAAAGTGTCGCAGGAACAGCGTAACTGGCAGGCGACCGAACATCCAGTTGTGCAGAAGGACTTGATACATTCACGCCTACGCGACCTGTGGCATAGTTAATTCCATCAGTCACGGCTGTCCAATACTTCACACTGGCAGGCAACAACGAGTCTGCGATCGTTCCCGTGGTTAAGACCGCAGCATCAAGACCGGCGATGCTTGCACATTGCATGACGTCCCCCACGGAGTTGTAAGTCAGTGTTTGATGAGCCAAACAAGAGCTCCCCAACTGACTACCACCTGTCACCGTGGATCTTAAATCCGTCATAGCGACAAAGCTTGGTGTCCAATTGTTGCTCCCGGCATAGCGCAAAACTTGCCCCGCCGTACTTGCCGTGGCCGTCACCGCTTGGCCCTTAATTTTATCGACACTTGTTGAGGACTGAGTCCCGCTGACGTCTCCGCTTAAACTTCCCGTAAAGCCCGAGGCCCCGACCTGCGCAACAGTGATCCAAGAGCCCCCATCAAAACGATATATTTTCTGAGCATCCGTCGCCACATACATTTGCCCAGCCACCGGAGCTCCCGGTTTACTGGAGTCAGCCCCTGCGGAAATTGCAACGATATCTGACGAAGCACCTGAGCCCCCATTTTGTATAGCCTTAGAAATTCTTGAGTCATCACCCGCCGCCACAGTCCCCGCACCGGTGCCAACATTTAATAAAGCAGCGCCACCAAGGGCCGTCCACGCACCATCGCCTCTGAGATAAGTTGTGTTATCGGCAGTACCAGAAGTGGTTTTCGTGGCCAAGGCGCCCAAGCCACTGACGTCTGCGGTTGTTAACGTCACAGCCCCGGTACGTCCGGCAACACTTGAAACTGCGCCACCACCACCGATGGCTTGCCATGTTCCGTCTCCGCGCAAATAGGTTGTCGCATCCGCTGTCCCTGTGGGTTTCATCGCCGCCAAAGGACCCAAGTCAAGATTCGTCCTGGCATCCGCAGCCGTTGTCGCACCGGTTCCGCCATTGGCGATACCCACGGTGCCCGTCACACTGGTCGCGGTGGCGGCGTTGCCAGAAATATTAACGCCCAAAGAAGTTCCGCTGCCGTTGGAGTTATTTAAAATAGCATCTAGCTTCGTGAATCTTTCAAAAATACTTTCTAACTTATTTTGCTCAACACCCTTAGCACCGTTGACGTTGATAAAGTCTGTGTCGGATTTACTGTTAAGCATCTCTGCATTGACCGCATAAGCCACGGCTCGCATATTGAAATCAGCGACAATGTCCTCGCCTAAAATATTTAAACGCACGCGCAAAATGCGACGATCAATGTTCGAGGGAATGTAACTTTGCCCCGTGGCTAGAATATTATTGTTTTGATCTACACACTTTAAACCTGTGCGCGTCGTTTGGTTATCTAAAACCTGACTGATCGTCAGCACCGGCGAGGGGTTGCGGATCGCCGGCGTCGCAACCCCGCTATCACCTAACACCAAATTCAAATAGCCTTTGGTGATATTTTTACCGGTGTGTTCTTCTTCCCGTAAGATGCAATTATTTACTGGGTCTAGAATTTGCGCCGTCACCGAAATCCCAGTAACACTCGGATAGCTGCCATCTGACTTCTTCATCACCGCTTGAAAACTTATGCCCTTATGCTGGGCGAAAGCATCACCCGCTGATCCTAAAATAAGTAAAAGACCTAGAAGAAGGGATGATACAGAATATTTATTCATAAAAGACCCCTTCGAATTCCCAGTCATTATTATTTATGGCCTTGGTTTTTTCAGAGATCTCCCCGAACACTCCGGTGATTTCAAATTGCCCCGAGGTCACAACTTCACCGTGAATAAAGTCAGGTTCTTTTCGATTCAAATTTTCGATATCGATGGTTTCAGTCAAGGCTTGAATGTTCGCGTCGAGAGAGCAGGCTCCCAAAGCGAAAATAGTTCCCAACGCAACACAGCTTTGCTTTAGCAATCTAAAGTCGAGACTCTGGGCAATTATTTTACCTAACACTTTTCAACCTCACGTTCAGAATAAAAAAAAAGCTCTATTCTTCATCGGTCTAAGAGTCCTTCTGTTTAAGCGTCATTTAGAGATTGGAAGTTGGGAGTGCCCAGGATTTCTCACTTTTAAACAAAGCTTTTATCCACAATATGCGCTAATGTGATGAATTTCCTTAGCTTTCCTAGGAACGCAGCAAACTCAGACGCTGTTTCCACGTCACATCTCGAGGGAGCAATATTTTTAGTGAAAATTCACAATTACGTAAAACTGATTTAATCTCTGATATCCCGGACGGGGTCCTTTGAGTCTCACCATGAGACATTTCTACGACGTGCCCAGTACAGGAATTCATAACAAGAGGAGACTAAAGCGGCTCGGCGCCGGCCTCTCTGACAAGAGAGCTATTGGAATCGACCCGTACACTCTTTGATTTTAACTTTGAATAAAATTGCAGACTCTAATTCTTCGGGGAAGTCCTCCACCAAGTCTGACCGCCGCTGGGGTCTCTCTTTTTCCGCGAACTGTCGGAGCATTAGGCGCGCCGCCTGTGCGGCCTCATCACCATGCAATTCTTCAAAGTCTCCCCAGGCAATCGCGCTTTTCCATTCGAAGTAGTTTTCGATATCTTCGACTTGAATACAAACGTGGGGATTTTTCCGCATGATCTCAATTTTTTTGCCAGGACCTGTATGGCTGTAGATAGTGCCATCTGCGAAGGCATAGGTGATCGGGATCAGATAAAGATCGTTTTTGTGGTGGCAAGCAAGATGAGCAAAGTGTTTTTTTTCAAAGAGTTCCAGAGATTCTTTCGCCGACAGGGCCTGCGTGGTTTCACGTTGTTCGTGCATTATAAGCTCCCCTCTAAAACAGCAAGTATTGTGCTGTGGATTTAACCTTAGAGGGGATCTGCTTTTTAGGTCACATTTTTAAGCGTGACCTGCCAGAAATACAAACGACTGCGGTTTGGCACAAGACATTTGTCATTTAGGCCTAAACCGGAAAGACCAAAAAACTATTTCTTTTTCTTCTTGGTTTTTTCTGTCAAACCAGATTCAGCGCGAATTTTTGAAGCTTCCAATTTCATTTTTTCTGCTTCGGCTTCCGCTTTCACAGTTTCCATTTTGATTTTCGTCTCTTCAGCTTTATTCGCGGCACTTTCGGCTAACTGTTCTACTCGTTCGCGTTCGGCTTTTGCCTTTTCAGCTTCAGAACGCAGACGGCCTAATTCAGATTCAGATCGAGCGATCTCGGTTTCGCTTTCTGCGATGACTTTTTTAGCACGAGCGATCTCGAGGTTCGCAGTCGCTTGTTCTTTCATAAGCTTCGCACGATTGCTTTCCAGCTCTTGACGAGCTTTGGCTGCCGTTTGTTTTAGCTTCTCTTCTTGATTTTTAGTTTCAGCGACTTTTTTACGTTCTACTTCCACTTGCTGAGTCGCTTCTTTCGCGCCCGCCAAGGAAGTTTTTAGTTCCGCCTCGACTTTTTCGATCATCGCTTTGGATTGTTCGTCTTGGGCTTTTAAGCGCGCCATTTCAGCTTCGGCTCTTGCTTTGTCCGCATCTGCTCGAGCAATTTCTTGCTTGGCTTTGGCTTCACGGGCTTTGGTTTCAGCCACGGCTTTTTGTGTTAACAAACGCGCCTTGGATAAAGCCTGTTCGGCACGGGCCGTATCCGCTTTGGCTTCTTCCGCTTCCTTCGCAGCTAAAGCGCCGGCCTCTGAAGCACTGACTGCGGCCTTTTCTTCATCTTTTGCTTGCGCTTGAAATTCTTTGGCTTTTTCTTCAGCCTGTTTGCGTTTAGCCAGGGATTCTTCACGCAACTGTTTGGCCTTAGCCACTTTTTCTTGAGCGGCCTTGATGCGCGCTTGCGAAGTGGCTTGATCCTTCTCTGCATTTTTTTGATCGCGTTCGTGCTCTGCAGATTCAAGTTTTAACTTGGCCGCTTCACGCTCGGATTCCGCTTGTTCTTTTTTTGAGTCATTTTCTAAAGCCCGCGCTTTTGCAATTGCGGATTGCGCTTCAGAACGCAATTTATCGCGACGTTTGCGCTCGTCTTCAGCGCGACGCTTTGCTTCGCTGGCTTCAGCCTTTGCGGCTTCGGCGTCGGCGGAAGCTTCTTCCGCATCGATTTGTGCGCCCTCTGTTTGCGCTAAAGCGAACTGTGGCACTCCTTGAGTAATGAATGCTGCCAATAGAAGAATGCCAAGTGGTTTCAACTTCATGAGTGTCTCCTTACGATGAACAAACTATGGAGTTTAGAATATCGGCATTTTTAGAAAAAAAAAAGCGACCAGGATTGGGGGGGGGGAACTCCTGGCCGCCATGGGGGGTTAATAATTAGTATAGCAACGGTGATGCCATGTGCACTTTTTCGTCAAAAGCGATTAACTCAGCCGATAGGCCAAGACCTGTGTCGAGGTTTTTGACGGTTTCTGACAATTGAGGGCGCCGATTTTCAAATAAAGCGCAGAACTTCTGACATTGATGGGTCGAGGATCCCTGGCAAATCAGACGAAAAATATTTTAGCCCCGCGAACCAAAACGGGACCTAGGCTAAGAACTAACCCAGGCGTCTCAATCCCGTACCAGTGCGCACTCACAATAACTAGCCCCTGCTGGACTCGACACCTCTGACTGATTTTTCTAGCCTGAACAAATGAATCTACAAAAAATCACTTTCGCAACTGGCGTCTTTTGTTTTCTATGCGCAACCCCCGCCTTCGCATTGCGAATCGCTTTAGACCCCGGCCACGGCGGCATCGACACCGGCGCCGTCCACGGCCAGGCCAAAGAGGCGGACTTGGTTTTAAAAGTGTCTCAACGTCTTAAAGTTTTGCTCGACAAGGATGAGTCCTTCAAAGTAACGGTCACCCGGGTTCAAGATAAAAACATCAGCCTGCCCGCGCGAGTGAAGATCGCTGAAGATGCCAAAGCCGACGTCTTTGTCAGTTTGCACGCCAATGCCGCTTCCGACCAAAGAGCCAAAGGTGTGGAATTCTTCTTCCAAAATAATTTACCCCCGGACGAAGAAAGTTTATTTTTAGCCAGCCAAGAAAATCAGATGTTAATGAACAGCAAGGACCTGCACGACATCTCTGGCGGCGATGAACTTTCCAAAAAAGGCGACGTCTCAGCCATCGTCGAAGACCTGCATCGGCAAAACCGCTTGGTCAGCAGTCTGAACTTGTCACAAACTTTAACGCATATTTGGGGTCAAGACGATAAAGCCTCTCAAGCAACGATCAAACAAGCACCGTTTTATGTGATTTCAAAAACTTCAATGCCCTCGGTCTTGATCGAAATCGGCTTCCTGACCAACCCCAAAGAAGCCAAGCGCTTACTGACCACGGAATACCAAAACGACTTAGCTAAAAAAATCTATACCGCTTTGCTCTCTTACAAAGAAAAGATGGACAAGCCCACCGCACAAACCTTAGATTGATCCCATTACAAAAGAGCCTCTTCGAGCTTTTGCTGAAAAATTCAAAATTTTAGAGATCGCAGCGAGTTCCACGACAGCTTCTCCTCAAGGGAGGGCGTCTGTGAGGACTGTTTGAGCAGCCAACTCTAAAGTATTAAATTTTTCTGCGAAAGTGTAAACGCAGGCTCAATCTATGGGAGTAAAAAATGCGCAGTGATGGGCGTCAGTTTGATCAATTAAGAAATATTAAAATTACGCCTCATGTGTCTGAGTATGCTGAAGGTTCATGCATCGTCGAATTTGGTAAAACCAAAGTTCTGTGCACAGCTACTTACGAACCCAAAGCCCCCCAATGGTTGGTTGGCACGGGGGCGGGCTGGGTGACAGCTGAATATGGCATGCTGCCACGCTCAACCCACACTCGTATTAAGCGTGAAAAATCCATGACCGGTGGGCGTACTCAAGAAATTTCGCGCCTGATTGGACGCTCTTTAAGAGCGGCAGTGGATTTGCGTTTACTGAATGAAAAACAAATCATCATCGACTGTGACGTTCTGAATGCCGATGGCGGAACTCGCACGGCGGCGGTCACTGGGGGCTTTGTTGCCTTGGCTTTAGCGGCAAAAAAATTATGTGACGTCAGCGAAATTAAAGCTTTCCCGATCATCAATTACGTTTCTGCGATCAGCGTGGGTTTGCACAAAGAAAACTTTTTGTTGGATCTAAATTACGAAGAAGATTCTGCGATTGGCACCGACATGAACTTCGTGATGACCGATAAAGGTCAATTCGTTGAAGTCCAGGGCACGGCGGAACACGTTCCCTTCACGCGCGCACAACTGAACGGCATGATGGATGTTGCAGAAAAAGGCTGTCGTGAATTGTTTGTCGCACAAGCCGCGATCGTGGGCGAAATTTATAAACTGGCAAACGCGTAAGGGATTTAAAAATGGAATTGTGGATTGCGACAGGTAACAAAGGCAAACTCTCAGAGTACAAACTTCTTTTGCGTGAAGTGGCCGATCTGAAAGTTTTTTCCCAAGGCGACATCCCCTCTTTCACTCCCCGTCCAGAAGATGGCAAAACCTTTGAAGACAACGCTCGCATTAAAGCCAAATCCCTGCGCGCTGTAAAAAACAACGTGTGGGTGTTAGGCGAAGACGCAGGCTTGGTTGTAGAGGGACTTAACGGCCTTCCGGGCATTCACTCGGCCCGCTATGCCGGCCCCAAAGCTTCTGACAGCGAAAATGTTTCAAAACTTTTAAAAATGACCGCCATCAAGCCCATGCCTAACCGCAACGCAAAATTCGTCTGCACCACGGTGGTTTATTCCCCCACCGGCGAAGAATGGGTCTTTAACGGCGAAATGAAGGGCACCCTAGCCACCAAGCCTGCCGGCCTGCACGGCTTCGGCTACGACCCCGTATTTATCCCCGAGGGCCAAACCAAAACCCTCGCAGAAATAGGCGACGGTTTCAAAACCCAACACTCCCACCGCGCCCAAGCCCTCAAAGCCTTCCTAGCCAAACTCCAAGCCGTTTAACCAACGGCCCAAGGCCCCATAAAAATAATCCGAAAAAGTGGACATTCCCCTCCCCGCTTGCTACCGTCCTGACAACAAAAACGGCTCAATCATTGTCAAATGCGAGGCGGGAGAAGGAAGGCGTACTTTCAAGTACGTCGACGCCGACCAACGAAGCAGTTGGCAATGAGTGAGTCGTTTCGGACTTTTAACTCAGGAGACTACGAGATGAAGGGCCTTAAGATTTTTACTGCTAATGCCAATCCAAACCTGGCAAAGAAAGTAGCCGAAGCCGCAGGTGTAGAGCTTGGTTACTGTGAAGTGAGCAGCTTTGCTGACGGGGAAATCCAAGTTGAAATTCATGAAAGCGTCCGTGGACAGCATGTCTTTGTGATCCAAAGCACGTGCCCACCGGTCAATCAGAATTACATGGAGCTGTTTGTGATGCTCGATGCTCTTCGCAGAGCCTCAGCGGCCTCTATCACGGCTGTCATCCCCTATTATGGGTACGCTCGCCAAGATCGCAAAGTGGCTCCTCGCGCCCCGATCTCGGCTAAACTGATGGCTGATTTATTGACCACGGCGGGGGCGACAAGAGTTGTTTCTGTCGATCTGCATGCCGCCCAAATCCAAGGGTTCTTTAATGTCCCGGTGGATCACTTATTTGCCATTCCGACATTGGCTCGGGCTTGGCGCGAAGCTTATGGCAAAGGCTCTGATTTTGTTGCGGTGAGTCCAGACGCTGGTGGGGTCGAAAGAACCCGCGCCTTCGCTAAACGCATTGAATCCTCGATGGCGATCATTGATAAGCGCCGTTCAGGTCCCAATGAAGCTAAAGCCCTGCATTTAATTGGCGACGTTGCTGGCAAAACTGCTGTTATTGTTGACGATATGATTGATACGGCTGGAACTCTTACACAAGCAGTTGACAGCCTCTTAAAGAATGGGGCAAAAAGGGTGTTCGCCGTTGCAACCCACCCTGTGTTTTCAGGACCCGCAATCAATCGATTGAAGGAAAGCGCCATTGAAAAAGTATGGGTGACCGATTCGATTCCGCTCAGTGAAGCGGCGAAAAACTGTGGAAAGATCGAAGTAGTTTCCGTTGCCGATGTGCTCGCTGAAGCTATTAAACGTATCCACGGTAATGACTCTGTAAGTAGCCTCTTTGACTAAAGACCTCGGGCGCAAGCCTGGGAACTTGAAGAAAAAGAGATTTTTAATAACCTCCTCTATTGGACTAGAAGGAAGATACATATGAAAAACAGAATTGAACTTTCTGTAGAACCTCGCGAAATCGGCAAACATAACAGCCGTGCTCTTCGTACATCTCGTAACGTACCAGCAGTTATCTACGGAGCTGTTGAACCATTGAACGTTTCAGTGGGTGAAAAAGAAATCGTTAAGTACAACACACGTGCTTACGAAAATGCTCTTTTCACATTGAAATCTAACGACAAAAAAGCAAACGGTATCGTTGTACTTGTTAAATCAGTAGACGTTCACCCACTTTCTCGTCGTCCACAACACGTTGACTTCTTCGCACTTGATCTTAAAAAAGCAGTTCGCGTTAACGTTGAAGTTCGTCTTGAAGGCAAACCAATCGGTCTTTCTGAAGGCGGTTTGTTGAACGTAGTTCTTCGTTCTATCGAAGTTGAAACTCTTCCAACTGACATCCCAGAATTCTTCACAGTTGACGTTTCTAACTTGGGCCTAGGCGATGCTCTTCACGTATCAGACATCAAAGTGACTGGTTCAGCGAAAGTTATCACTGGCGGCGAGCAAACTATCGCGGTTGTCTCTGCTCAAGACGAAGAAGTTGTTGCAACTCCAGTAGCAGCTCCAGCGGCGGCAGCGGCTCCAGCAGCAGCAGCGGGCGCTAAAGCACCTGCAGCAGCAAAAGCTCCAGCAGCGAAAAAATAGTCTTTACCATAAAGACTGCAAAGTAGTACTTTCAAAAGGCAGCCAACAAGGCTGCCTTTTTTTGTTTTTGGGGAGTGGTCATATGTGGCTCGTGGTTGGTCTTGGTAATCCTGGTGGTGAATATAAACTCACTCGTCACAATATCGGCTTTATGGCTGTCGACCATTTTCTGAAAGGCCTTGGCAATCCTCCGATTCAAAACAAATTTAAAGCGGAAGTCGCGCAGGTGAAATGGAAAGATGAACAACTGTTGTTCTGCAAACCGCAGACGTACATGAATCTTTCTGGCGAATCCGTACAACCGCTGATGGGTTTTTATAAAATCCCGCAAGATCGTTTGATCGTTATTCACGACGATATCGATCAGCCCTTTAATCAAATGAAAATTCATAAAAACCGTGGCCACGGCGGGCACAATGGGATCCGCAGTATTTCGGGGCTGCTAGGCTCTGCCGATTATATCCGCCTTAAATTAGGCGTGGGCCGCCCTGAAAATCCCCAATTTCCGGTCGCAGACTATGTTTTGGGGAAATTTTCAAAGGAAGAGTTCGAGACAATGCCGACGTTCCTTAATAAGGGCATCGAGGCCATCGAAAGCATTATCCTTGATGGAGTCCAAAAAGCTTCGACAAAATTCAACGGGTAAGTTACAGTCACGAACGCTTGTTTTAGGATTTTCCTTAAAGCTCAAACACGGGCATCCTGCCCTCGCCAGCCTTGAATACCACATCGTGTGGGGCTGGAGGTTTGACCTCTAAGGAAAATCCTAAAACAAACTTCTTGCTGTCTCTTGGTTTAATTTTTCTGCGAGGTTTTTATGGCTTTACAAGTCGGTATCGTCGGTCTTCCAAACGTTGGTAAAAGTACGCTGTTCAACGCCCTCACTTCGGCGAAAGCAGAGGCGGCGAACTACCCTTTCTGTACCATTGATCCCAACGTCGGTGTCGTGACTGTGCCAGATCCTCGCATGGATAAAATTACGACTTTCATCAAACCACAAAAAGTCGTTCCAACAACTATGGAATTCGTGGACATCGCGGGTATCGTTAAAGGGGCTTCGCAAGGTGAAGGCTTAGGAAATCAGTTCCTTTCACACATTCGCCAAACAGATGCGATCGTTCACGTGGTTCGTTGTTTTGACGACCCAAATATCGTGCACGTTGCTGGCAGTGTCGACCCACTTCGCGATATCGAAATCATCAATACAGAGCTTTTGTTAGCCGATCTTGATTCTGTTGAAAAACGTCTGCAACGTATCGAAAAACAAGCAAAGAACTCAACTGACAAGAAACTTAAAATGGAAGTTGAAGTTGCTAAACGCGTTTTAGAAGCGTTGGGTAAAGGTCTTCCGGCTCGCTCAGTGACTTTAGATGATATGGAAGCTCCGATCTTAAAAGAGTTCCATTTGCTAACGGCAAAACCAGTTCTTTACGCGATGAACGTTTCTGATACTGACTTTGCGGCTGGCGGCAATGACTGGACTAAATCCGTTGTGCAACGTGCGGCTGAAGAAAACAATAAAACGATCATGATCTGTTCAGCGATGGAAGCAGAGATTGCTTTGTTACCGCCAGAAGATCGTGCCGATTTCTTGGCTGCCTTAGGCGCTGAAGAACCAGGCTTGAATCGTTTGATCCGCGAAGCTTACACATTACTAGGCTTACAAACGTACTTCACTGCGGGTGAAAAAGAAGTGCGTGCTTGGACGATTCGTGCAAACACGAAAGCTCCACAAGCGGCCGGCGTGATCCATACGGATTTCGAAAAAGGTTTTATCCGTGCTGAAACTTACCACTGTGAAGATTTGTTCTCGTTCAAATCTGAGCAAGCAGTTAAGGATGCCGGTAAATATCGCGTTGAGGGTAAAGAGTACGTTGTTAAAGACGGCGATATCTTGTTCTTCCGTTTCAACGTTTAGTCTGTTTTAGATTTTAAACTAAAAAGGCCTGCTTGAAAGCAGGCCTTTTTTTTTGAACTTTTCAAATAGCGGTAACGGTATATAGTGACGAAGCAAGCCTCTTGCTAAAAAATCAACAAGAAGGCCCTAACATCAAACTAAAGAGCCGACTTTACCGCCGAAGCCAACGTCGTTGTTTCATGTCCAATTAAGCGCGACAGATCTTTGCTGCTACTGAACAGATCCCCTTTTTTTGCACCCGTGTCCGAGTCAGCAAGAAGGTGCGCAAAAGCTTGTGGCAAGCCAAAGCCTACCAAAGCTTTTTCATAGTCCGCTTCCGTCATATCTTGATACGTGATTGTTTTATTAGCTTGATGTCCAACCTCTTTAGCAAGTTCTGCCATCGTGAAAGTATTGTCGCCCGCTAGTTCATAAATTTTGCCTTCATGACCCGCTTGGGTCACAACCACGGCCGCGGCCGTTGCATAATCCTGGCGGCTGGCTGAAGAAAAACGACCTTCACCCGCAGCACCGATCATTTGTCCGAATTGCAAAGCCGAAGCAAGATTTTCTGTGTGATTTTCTAAATACCAACCATTGCGCAAGAACGTATACGGAATACCCGATGCCTTGATTTCATTTTCTGTAGCTAAATGTTCTTTGGCCAAACCTAAAACGGAAGTATCTGCGCGCAAGATGCTGGTGTAAGCAAGAAGCTTAATACCTGCTTGTTTTGCTGCTTTGACGGCATTGGCGTGTTGTGCCTGTCGTTTACCGACTTCGCTTGAAGAAATCAAAACAACCTTCTGTACACCTTCAAAGGCTGTGACTAATGATTCATATTGATCATAGTCCCCTTTTCTGACTTCAACCCCTAAGGCTTTCAGGTCTGCGGCCTTTTCTGGGTTGCGCACGACGGCAATGATGTTTTTAGCGTCTGTACGTTTTAATAGCTCTTTAATGACGTGGTGGCCTAGTTTTCCATTAGCACCTGTGACTGCGATCATAAATATCTCCTTTAATGATTCTCTTTCAAAAGATACGTTTATGTGCTAACTTTAAATCATAAGCTTACTTAAAGTAAGTACGCACTTTTTGGTAAGTATGAATATAAATACGAGGCTTATTAAATTACCCCGTCTTTACAAGGACTTAATATGGCAAAAAATAAACGACTCACTGCAGACGTCTACTCTTCCAAATGTCCTTCGCGCGAAGTTTTAAATCATGTCACTTCGACCTGGGGTTCTTTGGTCCTGGTTCTTCTTTTGGAACAAACTTATCGCTTTAGTGAATTGCGCAACCGCATCGGAGGCATCAGCGAAAAGATGCTGGCACAAACGTTACAGCTCTTAGAAAAAGACGGTTTTATCGCGCGCAAGGTGTATCCGGTGATTCCACCCAAAGTAGAATACAGCCTAACCCCACTAGGAAAAGATGTTGCTGAAAAAGTCTCTGCACTGAAGCTGTGGGTTGAAGCGAATTTGACAAAGGTTATTTCTCATCGCAGTAAAAATGCGTAAGACAATAAATCTGTGCTCGGCGATTTTAACCGGCGATTTTACTAAGCAAGGCGCTCAATGTAGATAATCTTGGATCGAAGTTTTTTCCCTCGATCAAATCATATAATGTGCGACGACCTAATCCAGTTTGCTTGGCCAGCTCTGTTTTAGAAAGAGTTCTTAAGTGCGAAACAAGAACATCTTGAAATGTCTGAATATCATTTTCTAAAAGGCTATCAACTAAGACTTCCGCAACAAGCTTTTTGCTCAAAAGTAACGAAGTACTTGGTTTAAATTCCTTCAAGGACTTCTTGGAGGAGTTTTTTAGCTTTTTTGATGTCCTTACTTTGTCCATTTTTATTACCTCCCAATAGGATGACGACAACAGTGTTTTCGATTAGCGAAGTGTATATTCTCATTCCTAATGCCCATTTAAGTTCTATTAAACTATCAAAACGATTTACAAATCCCCAGTGTCCTTCGACTTGCAGTCGCTCAATTCGAGCCGTCACTATCAACTGGGTCTTTATGTTTTGGCTTCGAAACCACCTATGAAACTCTGCCGTCTCAAAAATACGGAAAGTCATCCCAATATCTCCACTGTGCGATATTCCGCACACTTTGTCAAGATCACTTATTTGGGAAGTGGATATGCAAGGGTTTATCCCGCCTCAAATAGCAGTTAGAAAGGCAATGAAGATTCTAAAATTCACAACTCGTCTTAGCTCGGATATCTAGTTTGACTTGAACCGATGGACGGGAATGGCGAGCAAAGAACTAGACCTCCCGCCTGGTCCAGAACCCACGGTTTTTGTTTATATTCCGGCCCCCTGATTTCATACTGAAAGAGTCTATTTTCTAGGGGACTGGATTTCATGATTAAATCGATTTTTGCAGCTGCCATATTTCTATTTTCTTTAAATTCTTTTGCAGCGACGTCGCCGGAATGTCCTGGTGAAGAAGGCTACTATTTTACCAACTATAAACGCCGCAATCCGACTCAAGGTGGATTCGTTTCGAATAAAGCCGACGTGCAAGACACCGATGAAATGATCTTTATCGGACCTGAAGTTTCCATTTGCGGAAGCTCACGAGTTTCAGGACGCGCGCGTATTTTCGGCAGCGCCGTCATTCGCAGCGCCACCGTCAAAGACAGTGCTGAAATCAGTGAAAATGCCGTAATTTCTAGTGGCGCTGAAGTTTCTGGAAATTCTAAAATCAGCGGCAAAGCCGTTGTTTCAGGTTTTGTCGAAGTGATGGAAGACGCCGTCGTCACAGACAATGCTTCTGTTGTAAACTCTGACAGCGAAAGATTAGCACGGGTATCTGGTAAAGCCCGCGTCGGAGGATCAGCCCGCGTGACGGAAGATGCCGTGGTCGAAGGTTCTGCTCGGGTCAATGGCAATGCCAAGCTTTCTGGCGACGTTCGCGTTGACGGAAGTTCGCTGATTAAAGGTCACACGAAAAGATCCACGGGTAAGATTTCAGGCGAAACCTTGAACGATCCTGACTATGAAGGGCTGGAAAAAGCGCGCAAAGAGCGCGAAGCCTATGAAGAAAAATGCCGCCAAGAAGAAGAAGCGAAAAAACTTGCAAAACAAGCTGCCGATATCAAAGCGGCACTCGAGGCAAAACAAGCTAGCGATGCCAAAAACGCAAAAGTTTTTGATGCCCGCAATGAGCTGATCGCTTTAGGAGTATTAACCGGTTACAAGGTCGTCTTTAAAGATGACAACTGTCGTATCGAAATGACCGAAGACGGAACTTCAAAGGCGATCCCCTTTTTGTTATCCCGCAACACCAATTCTTGGGACCGCACCAGTGGTAAAAGTGGCGCAACGATCGTTAAAGTAAGCAGTGACAGCTATCAATTAAGATTCGAGTCCGAGTTCGTCGATAAAAGAAATTTTTATGTGACTTTTGAAGGCAGTGCCGCGAACTTAAGAAAATACAAAGAAGCCTTTGAAACTCTGTACGAGTATTGCAAAGAGCGCCTGTAAAACGCACGAGCAACTAATACCGTCGATATTCTTTGAAACGATCCAGGACGATGTGCAGGCTCCACACCGTTAAAAATAAAACCAGCGATGGGAAAAGCACCATGTGCGGGAAGCTAGATAAGGTCTTCCACCCTTCGCGCACCAAGATACCCCAACTGGTATCTGGCGGGTGAATTCCCAGGCCAATAAAACTCATAAAGCTTTCATACAGAATATTTGTCGGCACCTGTAACGCCACTAGAACCAACAGCGCGCCCATCATATTTGGCAGAACATGGCGCAAGACTATATGAACCTGGGTCCCGCCTAGGGCCCGGGCGGCCTCTACGAACGGACGTCTTTTGATTTCCATGACCATTCCGCGCGTTACACGAGCTAAACCCATCCAATGAGTTGCCGAAATCCCGATGCACAAGCTGACTAAAGCTTTAAGGTGCGCATCTTGCCACGGCAATAACAACTGCAAACTAAAACACAAAATCGAAACCAAGATAAAACTTGGCAGCGCCATCAGAATATCACAAAAACGCATCAGCAAACGATCCGTCCAGCCTTCAAACCAACCCGCCAAGGCCCCGTATAGAAAACCAAAGAGCATCGACAACACAG
Organism: Bdellovibrio sp.; assembly: GCA_013360185.1. Classification (GTDB taxonomy): domain Bacteria; phylum Bdellovibrionota; class Bdellovibrionia; order Bdellovibrionales; family Bdellovibrionaceae; genus Bdellovibrio. The sequence continues at coordinate 1,060 of JABWCO010000013.1, read as the reverse complement.
AGCAAAGAACACCGACTAACAATGACGTCCGTCCACCTAACAAAACACGAGCGAACACATCACGCCCCAAAGAGTCCGTGCCAAACCAGTGCTGTGTGCTGGGCGATGCCAACATCATTTCGACGTTTTGATCATAAGCCGAAGGCAATCCTAACCACGGACCGCCACCCACCAACAAAAGAACTAAAAAAATTAAGAAGGCCGAGGCTATGGCGAAAAAGTATTTTTTCAATCAAACCTCCCGCAGTCGTGGATCTAAATATTTAGTTAAAACGTCTAGCCCAGAGTTCACGACTATCAGTAACACACCATAGAACAACGTCAAACCGACGATCAAAGTGTAATCGCGATCATTCAGAGCGGCTACAAACTCCGTACCCAAACCCGGAATCGCAAATAAAACTTCCACCAAAAATGAGCCAGAAAATAACGAAACAAGCAGAGGTCCCAGGTAACTTAAAAAAGGAATCATGGAGTTCTTTAAAACGTGATGCACTAGAATCTGCCAGGTTCCCACCCCTTTGGCGCGAGCGGTGCGCACATAGTCTTGGCGAAAATTTTCATTTAAGGAGTTTTTTAAAATCCGAATTAACGCCGCCATTGGTCGCAAGCACAAAGTTAAAAGCGGCAAAATATAATGTGCAGGACTGGAAAGAAACGCCACGGGCAAAAGATTAAAATAAAAACCAAAGAAATAAATCAGCAACGGCCCCCAGAACAGACTGGGTAATGCCAAAAAAGTGATGACCGCTTGATCAAGAAGCTCCTCAAACCATGTATCCTTAAAACGCAACGACATAAGAGCCACAAACAAAGCGCCACCGACGACAATCAACAAGGCTAAAAGATTCAAAGAAAAAGTATTACGCAAGCCCTGCCCGATTATCTCGGCTACGGTTCTTTCTGGGCGAACCATGGAGACCCCGAGGTCCCCTTGTAAAATACCGCCAGCGTAAGACAAAGCCTGCTCTGGCCAAGATTGTTCGATTTTCCAGTGCTGTGTCAGTTGCTCTTTGACGATGGGGTTCAAAGCGACTTCGTCATCAAAGGGGCCGCCTGG
>JABWCO010000117.1 GCA_013360185.1 Bdellovibrio sp. | reverse complement strand
AATTTATACTGAATATAGGGCTTAATCCGGATCCTGTTATTTGAGTTCATTTATAAAGGTCGCAAAACTATTCACACTTACTTCCACCACAATCAGCACAAACAAAACAACCTTCTTGCAACTTCAGATTGCCTCCGCCGCAGCTTGAACACTTAATTGTCTTAATCTCTGTAATATAGGTCTTTAAAGTGCGACCAATCGCTTTTGCAAAAGAAGTGATAGTTCCCTCGCTCTTGATCAATTGCGAAACCACGAACTCGACATCTGCCCCATGACGAAGGGCCGTGGAAATCATTCTGGTCAATGCTTCTTGTTCATCGGACTCAAAGAACTTACGAATATCCGCAAGTACCCAACCATCCTTTGTCTCTAGATTGTATTTACCAGACTTTTCCTTAACAAGCTTTCCACTGGTTAGGTGACTTGGCAGATGTAAACTATTCTGTTTCATCGCAAACACCTCGTACGGATCATTGCCCATAAGTCCGACCAGCACAACCCAGCGGCTGCCCGCACTGGTAATCTGATGAATATCACAATCTAAAGATTTTGGACGAGGGATCGCTTTTGTATGAAGCACAGCCGGTCCCTGATTGGATTCAGAAGCACCCGCTGCCGACAATACACTCGTCATCGTTCCATCACGATACGACGTGCAACCTTTAATAGTTCCCGTTTTATATGCTTCATAATAAAGACGTTTGAAATCTTCATAGGGATAGTTTCCAGGAATATTTACGGTCTTAGACATCGCCGAATCAATATATTTGGACAGAACTCCCATCGTCTTGACGTGATCATCAATAGTCAGATTGTAAGTTGTCGATGCCCACTCTGCCTTAGGATCCCAACTGTGGCGTTGCTCATGAAAGCGAACGGCATAGTCGCGCACACGAGATTCCTTTAGTAAGCCACGAGAACCGTCGAACTTCCAGGTATCGCCACCAAACTTCGTAAAGAGAAGACTTTCGTCACCTTCTTTTGTCCATTGCCATTTTGTTTCAGGCCCCGTGATATCATAGGTTTTTGCTTCCCAACTTATATTTTTAGGAATGCCTAAACCTTCCGGACCAAAAGGTTGCATCACCGTTCGCGTGTACTCTGCCATGAATATCGGCTCTAATCCGCCAGAGACATTGTTCGCAAGAACAGAGCTGTTCCCCGTCGGTTGAATAGATAACAAGTGGCTATTACGAATGCCATGCGTAGCGATAAGTTCTTTCACTTCTGGCTTAAGATTTTTTACGAATTCGCTTTTAAGATATTTTTCTTTATTGAAAAGAGGAAAAGCGCCTTTTTCTTTCGCAAGCAAGGCCGAAGTCTTATAGGCCTCATTCATCATAAAGGTGCACATCTCTTCAGTAAGAGCCAGCGCCTTCTCTGAACCGTATTTTACTTTTAACATCATCAAAGCAGAGCCATAACCCAAGATACCAAGACCAATTCGTCTTTTCGCTTTAATGCTTTCTGATTGTTCAGGCAATGGAACTAACGTCTTGTCATTTACGTTGTCCATAAAGCGAACTGCCGTCTGAATCGTGTCGCTCAGTTTTGAGTAATTCCAAGTCCCTTTCGCCTCATCCACAAACTGTGTCAGATTGATAGAGCCCAACAAGCACGCGCCACCCACAGGAAGCACTTGTTCGCCGCAAGGGTTTGTCGCGTTGATGTGTTCGACGTAATACAAATTATTCAGTCTATTGATCGTATCAACAAACAAAATGCCCGGCTCATTGCGGTTGTAAGTGGACTTCATGATGAGGTCCCAAAGCTCATTGGCATTATCAAAGGTTTTATATACTTTGACAGGGAATCCTTTGGCCTTCCAAGTTTTCAGATTGCCATCCCAGTATTTTTTGTACTCTTCTTTTGCTTTTTCGTGATCCGGGAACTCTAGATTCCAGGGAAGATTGTTTTCAACGGCATTCATAAAGTCGTCCGATACCAGGACTGACATATTGAATTTTGTTAGACGACCAGGAGTCTGTTTTGCCGTAATAAATTCTTCGATATCCGGATGATAGACAGACATTGTCACCATCTGAGCACCTTTACGGATTTTTTTCTTGCCCTTGTTTTCAGCCTTCTTAAGACCGCTGCCAGCAGTGATAACAGAACTCTGCGTATCCCACATTTCCAAAAGCTTCACAGCTCCCGGAGAATCCCCGCCAATCCCGTTAACATAAGCTCCACGCGGACGCATAACATCTGCACAAAAGCCGTAGCCACCCTCTGATTTTAAAATCAAAGCCTGGCGTTTAAGCTCGTCCATGATGCTTTCCATAGAGTCTTGATTTTCACCGCGAAAGCCGCTGACGAAGCAATTGATGTAGGTAGTTCCCTGAAGCCCCGTGCCCGCATTTGAAGTAATTCGTCCACCTGGAACAAATTTGAAATCTTCTAGCAGATCTAGAAACTTCATTGTCCATTTGTCCCGGTTTTCTGGCTTTTCAACAGAAGCCAAATCTTTGGCAATCGCCAGATGGCGATCATTAATGTCTTCTTCACCCGCAAATTTATAAGTCGCATCAAAAACTTCTTTTGAAAAACTATCGACAAACTGAGTATTGCGTTTCTCAATTCTTAACTTTGTCATCGTCGACTCGTCTGCTATGAAATTTTCGTTTGTTTTTTTTGTTTCTGAGCGACTTGTCTTCAGTGATACTTCTGGCAAGTTAAGATCTTGATCCATTTGCTTTCCTCCATGGGGCCCGATTTCCTTTAACTAGACCAAGGGATGACGTTCGTTACAAGAAAAATTTGAAGCGTTCAGAAGCGAGAGAGATCTTTGACTCCCCTCCTTCTGCTTAAGAAAGAACCAGGGATTCCTTAGATGTTCGATTTTAGAGAAGAATTTCTGTTTTCAAATTGCCACATTTTTCAGTACGTCGCAGCGCCTGATTTTTGTGGGATAAATTATTGTTGAAATCTCTCTTGGTGTGGCTCAGCCCCCCGGATGGAGCCGATCCGCGGTAAAATGGTTTTGTCCCTAAAAAGTCACCTTTTCGTTTATTTTAGACAGTCTCCTTAAGCCTCCCCCCTCTTAATGCCAACTCCTTTTGGTACGTTTTTGGCAGTTAATGCGATATTGACTCAAATAAAGGAGCTTTCTATGAAAAAGAATCTTATTCGGGGCCTGTTGTCGTCCCTACTTTTAGTGTCCAGTTTGGCGCACGGGGCCTCAGAGCCTAAAGAGATCTCATTGTCAAAAGCGGGATACGGAAACCGTGGAAAACTTCTGATCCAAACTCAATTCACCGAGGAAGCTCTGTGCACTTTTGCCCGTCTTTATGAAAACTATCAATTACTTTTTTTCTGCGATGAACTTTACACAATGCCTGACGGAAGCCGACAACCTTATCGTTTCTATTACAAGATGCCGATAAAATCTTTAAACGTCGAAGTTCTGGAATTAAATGGGCTGAAAAAAGGTCAAGCCGTAGAAGTCTTATCAAAGGTCGGCGAAGCTGAGGCTGGCAGTCATTGGCAAATTCGCCACATTTTCCCCAATGGCCGAGCACTCATTGAACCCACTTACGCCTCGGTCATTCGCCCGTTTGTAAATTACATTACCACGATCCGCACGGACATTGGTAATCTCAAAGCAGCGCCGGCGATAACCGCAGAATCAGAGAATCTTTATTCTAATTAGAACAGATTTATTTCGAATCTAAAACCGGAAGCTTTAGTTTTTGCGACGTTCTTGTCCTCTCTCTTGCTTGGCGAAGAGAAGGACGAAGCTGGCGAAAATTTTCTCCACCTCGTGATGATACCGCCTTCTGCGCAAAAATGTTTGACGGATATTTGCAAAGAAAAAAGACGTTCTTGTGAAGAAGAGCGTCTTTAATGTTGAGGCGTCAATTAATTTTTTCGCGGATTCCTTTGCCCTCCAGCGACAAAAAAGTTTAAGTAGTTTTTTTATTTGTGCCTTACTCTGACACTAGATAAGTTGCACGGATGCAATATACACATCCAATAGTAATTCAAGGTGGCATGGGGATTTCGGTCTCCGACTGGCGTTTGGCAAAAACTGTTTCTCAAGCTGGCCAACTCGGCGTGGTTTCGGGAACTGCGATTAATTCGGTCTTAGCTCGTCGACTCCAAGACGGCGACCTTGATGGAAGCTGTCGTCGCGCCCTCAAGTCTTTTCCGTCTCAAAACATTGCCCAAAAGATTCTGGATACTTATTTTATTGAAGGGGGCAAGTCCCCACAGCAACCTTACAAACGGCCACCGATGTTTTCAATAGATTCGCCTAAAGCATTGTTGCAATTAACGGTTGCGGCATGCTTCGTTGAAGTCTGGCTGGCGAGAGAGGGGCATGACGGCGTTGTCGGCTTGAACCTTCTTGAAAAGATTTTACTCCCAAACCTAGCCTGCCTTTATGGTGGTCTTCTGGCCGGAGTGGACTATGTCATAATGGGTGCGGGAATTCCTCGCGAGATCCCAGGGGTTTTGGATTTATTAAGTGAAAATAAAAAAGCCCATTTAAAAGTTTCAGTAACGGGAGCTAGCGAAGAAGTATTAACCTATTTTGATCCTCAAGATATTATGGAAGACACAAACCTAGCTCCTCTAAAACGCCCATTTTTCATCCCAATTGTTTCTTCTTCGACCTTAGCTGCGAACCTAAAAAAGAAATCAACGGGTCGCGTGGACGGCTTTATCGTCGAAGGTCCCTTGGCAGGGGGCCATAATGCTCCCCCTCGTGGACCGCTGAAATTAAATGACAAGGGCGAACCAATTTATGGCGAACGCGATGAAGTTTGCTTAAAAGAAATGGTTGCCCTAGATCTGCCATTCTGGATGGCCGGCAACTATGCCACTCCAGAAAAACTCCATGAGGTTCGCACTTTGGGAGCTCACGGTATCCAAGCAGGAACTCTCTTTGCGCTCTCCAATGAATCCGGAGTAAAAAAGGAACTCAAAGAAAAAACTCTCCACGCAATCGCAACTCAAGCAGCCCCTCCTGGAGGTTGGATATTTACAGATCCCCGCTCATCCCCCACAGGTTTTCCTTTCAAGGCGGTACGTATCCCAGGCTCGATCTCTGAAGAATCGATATATCTTGCTCGCAAGCGTATCTGCGACCTAGGCTACCTTCGTCACGCCTATCAAAAGGAAGACGGCAGCATTGGGCTGCGATGCCCCGCCGAGCCGCAGAGTGATTATGTTAAAAAAGGTGGCTTACATGAAGACACTGTTGGGCGTAAATGTCTTTGCAATGCCCTTCTGGCGGATGTGGGAATGGGACAGATTCAAGCCGGAGGATACGAAGAAGCTTCGCTGTTAACAGCTGGTGACGATCTGAACAATATTACACGCATTTTAAAGAAGGGGGAGATGTCCTACAGCGCAAAAGATGTTGTGATGTATCTTCTTGATCTCGAACCAGGCCCTTTGCAACAACCGCAAAAAAATCTGCCGCAGAATTAAAGGCTCCTTAAGCAGAGCCCTGCTTATTTTACTTGGATGTATTTTTCTGGGTTCTGCAAAATAGTTTCTATTTTCAATCGCCAAAATTTTTGAAACGGCATTTCCGCCGCACCCGAGACCTCTGCTTTGGAATGATCGTAAGTAAGATCCACGTAAGTCCCGGTCTGTAAATTGTGAAAACGAAAAACTCCTCTAGGAATATTTGGCGAGCTATACTTTAATAGATTTCTGCGCACGAATTTTCCCTGCAAGCCGCCAAAGCCACTTTTTTCCCAAGCTCCAAAAATCATGGAAAAGACATTTGAGATAGGACCTGTTGCGCCTTCCTCCACTGAGGTTGGGATCTCGATAGCCACTTGTCCGCGGACGCAGGTATTGGTGTCTGGAAATAGCTCCTGGACGGCTCTTTGTGAGATTAAAAAAGCCCCGATCATCGACGGACAAGCGTGACCCGCAAAACGAACAACATCCAACGCCGAGATCGAGAACTTATATTCTTCTTGATCCGCCAATAGAAATTCTGCAAAGGGTTCGTGGATCTTAATGCATAACTCACTTAACTCTTTCATGTATTCTCCAATACCGAACCCTGCGCTCGGCGAATAATTCTTGTCGTTGCACATTCTCCGCCGCAGGGATCTAAAAATTGATCTGCAACAGGATGGTGACATCCGAACTCCTGATGATGTTTGTCCAGCTCGTGAACGAGCACATCTAAAAGAGAGTGAAATCTTTCGCAATCTTTTGTTTGCATCGAATGCTCTAGAGCCCATAAAACAGCAACAATTCTTTCATGCTCCGCAGAGTGTTCTCGGATTGAATCTTCGGAAAGATCCGGAAATACACACAAGCTTTCATATTCTATATGGTCCTGCAGTGCTTTGCGTATTTGCGGCAGAAGAAAGTTCGCCCAATCGGCATCCTCGTCACTGAGATGCCATGTTCCATCCCTCAGGCGCCGAATAGCCTCTAAAATGTGACCACAGTCCCTTGTAATGCTTTTTAGAAGACTTTGTCGGGCTTCATTTGGCATTTCCATAAGGCCCCCTTTTGTTGATACCAGAGTCTGCTAAAATCGGCTCATATTCAATTAAAAACACAGGTATGTGTTTTTAATCTGAACCCGGTGTGGTATACTTGTTTTGATGAATTTACTTAATGAAGACCAATTTCGCATACTTGAAAGACTTAAAACCCACGGGACTTTGTCCATTGACGCGATAACGGATTGGTATAACAAACCAAAGACAGCGGTTCGTAGGTCTTTGCTAGACCTTGAAAAAAAAGGTCTTATTGAAAGAGTCCTGATCAAAAGTGCGCGAGGGCGCCCCCTAGTTGCTTTTAGGTTGGGCTCGGAAGCGAAAGTGGTTTTCCCAACTAAAGAGGCCGAAGTTTTAAATGAACTTATCAAATTCCTGGTCCAGCAGGGACAGCGACCTCTTTTAGAATCTTTTTTCCAAGAATATTGGGAAAAAAGATATGAGCGCGTGATGGAGAAAATTTCTCGCAGGAAGTGCAAAGATCTCAGTGCCCGTCTTGAGGCTTTAAAAGAGGTTCTGAATGAAGATGGATTCTATGCAAGATCAAATCTTTCGAAAAAAGACAAACAACTGACCATGAGAGAATGCCATTGTCCTATATCGGCCGTAGCTTCTGCTACGAATGTCCCCTGCGATCTAGAGTCTCAGTTAATTTCCAAAGTATTGAATTTAGATTGTATTTCTGCGGAACCGATGTCGGGCAAACAGGGGGAATGTCGCTTTAAGTTTAAGATTCCATAAGAATCGCTGGCCGCCCTTCCGCCCAGGATAAAAAATGAAAAAACTTTGAACACTTCAAACTTTATTACCAGCTGGTTCGCTGCCTCTACTAAGAATCTCCATTCAGTGCTAAACCTACTTTATGAGATCTCTTCGTTCCGCCATCTTTTTCCTAATCCTCTCCACTCTTCCCGGCCTGGCGGCGATGGCCTCTTCGCGCTATATGATCAACGTTGGAGACGTCACGACCTCGACTGTTACCAAAGAAAGTTTTCTTAAGCATTTTTATGGAGTCTTCTTTCAAAACCTCCTAAGAATGAGGCAGCAGCCCTTGCCCGTCGTGCCAGCCGCCGATTGGGAAAAGCCCTATTTCACGGCCTACACCGTTGAAAATGACCAGGTTCTCACAATTGGCTTCTGGGGTGGAATGGCGCGGATTCCAGGCATGAATGACGAAGCCGTGGCTCTGATTACTTGTCATGAAGTTGGCCACGTCATTGGTGGCGAGCCTCGATTTAAATTACCCCTTTACCAGATTCTTTCTAGCGAGGGCCAGGCGGATTACTATGCCACAGCAGTTTGTCTTAAAGACTATTTCGAAAAAGAACCCGACACCTTGAAAACACTGAACGAACTGCATGATCCACAGCACCGCACACTTTGTGAAAAAGTTTACGAAGAACCTCTGCAAAAGGCGATCTGCCTAAGGTCCTTGCGCGGAGTTCAAGGAATGCGGGACGTTCTTTTGCACATGAAACCGGAAGAGGGACCCGCATCCTTCACGCAGACAGAGCAACACATGACCGCCGAGACCTTGTACGATCAGTATCCAACGAATCAGTGTCGGCTCGACACACTTATTGCTGGTGCTTTGGGAGCAGAACGTCCGGGTTGTTGGTACAAGGCGCCTTAGCACTCCTTCGCCCATCGGGGCGGTGGATAATTCTCAAGACATTTTCAATCCAATCCTTTTTCTTAATTCGTATTGAGTATTTCTGAGTATCTCTTTATCCGTTCCCTATCGCGGAGGCCCAATGAAATACTTTTTATTATTTTCTATCCAATTTTTTTTCTTCTCGCCCACTTGGGCTTTAGACACAACAGAAGAATACCCACTTGGATTTTCCAACTTCGAGGGCTACTCTATGCAAAGTCTCCATGAACAAACTCTGTCTGTTGTGGCGGGTTACGGGCAGTCTCGCTGGCTCAATCTTTCGCTTGCCATAGACCAAGTCCACGATGTGATAGACAACAACACACAGATGCAGTTCTGTGTCGGTAACTTCTCTCATGTCTACGCCGGAATTGTTGATTTCGACGTTATACTTCAACTTCACTCACAGGCTGAAAGTGTCACATCTTCATTGGGAACTGAAGTCAGCTATGCCTACGATCTGTGGACTCCCTATTTAAGAATGCACACGGACTTTGTCGAAGACCAGCACAGTGAAACCGCTTCTGTGGGGCTGAGCCGTCGTATACCCCAAATGGATCTAGAGCTCCTGATGGAATACAGCCAAGTCGTCTCGGAAAGTCAGCCTAGCACAGCTTTAGGTTTGAACTACAAAGGCAATGACAACTTCGAACTCATTACTGAAGTAGCCTATCAAAACGCCGACGAAAACACGGCCGTCAGTGTAGGTTTCATTATCAATCAATAGGACGCTGACCGAGATTCTTATTATTTTTTATGATTTCGGTCATACGGTCAGGGAATATTACTTTCCACCCCCATTACATTTTTGCGATAGTCCCCATCATGGAAAAACACCCGTCTTTAACAAAAAGCGCTTCCCAGTCCAACAGCAATTTCATGGAACCTCCTGGAGGTTTTCTAATGTGGTTGATTGTGCTCATGGAAATTTTCATGTTCTCTGCTCTGATCTTGATTGTGGGTCGATATCGCCATCTAAATCTTGCAACTTTTGAAATGGGAACTGCCTCTTTACACCTTCAAGACGGTCTCATTTTTACGGTCAGCCTTCTTTGCAGTGGCTTTTTAGCTGCTGAGGGCGTGAGAACTTTCTTCGCAAATAAGCGTAGTCAAAGTCTTGCGTACTTTCTTTTGAGCTCTGTCTTTGGAATTCTTTTTCTGGTTTTAAAGCTGATTGATTTTTCCCATAAGATAGATCTTGGCTTGGATGTTGAAAAAAATGATTTCTGGCAATACTATTGGCTGACGATGGGGTTTCACTTTCTCCATGTCCTGGTCGGTGTCTTCATTCTTCTTTCTATCTGTTATGGCCTTTGGAGAAAAAAAATTGACGATGCGGAATTCTCAGTGCGCGGAGGCGTTTTATTCTGGCATATGTGCGACTTGGTGTGGTTGATTTTATTTCCACTGTTTTATTTGGGAGGACAGGCCTCATGAATAGATTGATCTTCGCTCTTTTGTTGGCTCTTCTTGGTATAGGAGTCCTGTTTCCAAACTTAAAGATAGCGTTCATCTTGGCTTTGGGAAAAATCCTTTTGGTTCTTTTTTTCTATATGGAATTGAAGCATGCGCATGCCGCTTGGAAAGTGACCAGCTTGGGGCTTATTGCGGCTACTCTTTTTGGCCTGCTCATGTTTTAACAGGCCCCGTGGTAATAAGGATTCGTCTCGTTTAAGACAATAAATAATTTACTTAACCTGCACGGCCAAAGTTTTAATGAAGTCCTTTACTTCGGCTTTTGTTCCTAAATATTTGATCTCTGTTATCTTTAAATTATCCAAAGCAAAAAGAGTCGCTTTGCCGGGTTGGCGCGGCCACGCTTTAGTCACGTCACCTTCTTTGTCTAATGCGACCTTAAAATCATATTTACGCATTTTCGGCAAGGCGACCATCTTTGTAATGAACGACGGCATCCCTGAAATATCTGAAGCATAGATAACTTTGGCGACTTCAAGATTCGGTTTTTCCTCCTGCAGAACCTCGGTGACGACTTTGGAAATATCTTTTTCTGATACAAAGACCAGCCATTTTGTTTCACCGGACACCGTTATCGGCTCGGCAAACTGGTTTTCTAACGTCGCTTCCGTAAACTGCGAACCGATCTCCATGGCCAAGACATTTATACAGAACATAAAAACTAAAGTCGCACTTAAGAAAACTCGCATGAGTTGCTCCTTAGACATTGTATTAACTTGATTTACAACTTTTAAAAAAAGGATCATTAAATTTCCACAGACCGCAACGACTTGTTGTGGGATTTATTGGGTTTGCGAAATCTAATTATGTTACCTCGAGTGCAGGTAAATTAGACCGTTTATTTACGGTAACGATAACTCTTCTGAGGTTT
>JABWCO010000116.1 GCA_013360185.1 Bdellovibrio sp. | reverse complement strand
CCTCCATATTAAAGTGCACGTCGCGCTTTAATTGCGGAATGATCGCGTTCACCGCATGGTACTTATCCGTTGAGGCTTCTGCGGGACCTGAAATAATTAACGGAGTCCGCGCCTCATCGACCAGGATGGAGTCACACTCATCCACGATCGCAAAATTATGACCGCGCTGAACATAGTCAGCTAAATCAAATTTCATGTTATCGCGAAGGAAATCGAAGCCTAATTCGTTGTTCGTGCAATACGTGATATCGCAAGCATACATTTCTTTACGTTGCTGGTCGTTTAAGCCATGCACGATGATCCCAGTTGTTAAACCCAACCATCCGTACAAGCGACCCATCCATTCGGCGTCACGACGAACCAAGTAATCATTCACGGTGACTAAGTGAACACCTTTACCAGTAAGCGCATTCAGATACACAGGCAGAGTTGCCACAAGGGTTTTACCTTCACCGGTTCTCATCTCTGCGATGTTACCGCGATTCAGGATAATACCGCCGATCATTTGCACGTCATAGTGACGCATGCCCAAGACGCGCTTTGAAGCTTCACGACAAACGGCAAAAGCTTCAGGCAAAATATCGTCAACTGTTTCGCCTTTCTTCAAGCGTTCTTGAAACTCAGGCGTTTTGGCTTTAAGTTGATCATCCGTGAGTGCCGCCATTTTTGGCTCTAAGGCATTGATGCGATCCACAGTTGGTTGGATCTTTTTCATTTCACGATCGTGCTTCGTACCGAATATTTTTGTCAGAATTTGTGTAACCATAGTTTTCAAGAATAGACCTAAAGCAACCTATGCGGCAAGACACGCAGCCCATTCCTAGGCGCGTCATTGGCTCGTATTTATTCGCTATTTTCCGGTTCTCGACCAAAGGCCATGACAAAGAGGTAATCATTTTGAATTGGCTAAGGCTTTAAAAATGTAGAAGGCCCTTTAACACAACCCTCCCAACAAGTAACACCCCAGCCCCGGGACTTGTGACTGAGATACGGGCTGCTTTCGCGAGCACCCTATTTTTTGAAGTTCATTTGGCGCACACCCTCGTAAGCGGCGATGGCGACACTGGTGGCAAGATTTAAACTGCGCGCGCCCTCGCCGATCATCGGAATTGTCACCGTTTGCTTGGGATGCTTTAGAAGTAAATCGGGATCTAAACCCTTGGTCTCTTTGCCGAACACAAACCAGTCGCCGACGCGATAATCTGGCTCAAAATAAGTGCGTTGAGTTTTAGTCGTGAAAAGCCACACTTTCGAGGGGTCTTCGACAAGCTTCCACCAATCGGCAAAAGTTTCGTGACGATGCCAAGTCAGATGCGGCCAGTAATCAAGACCCGCACGTTTCACGTTCGTATCATTGATTTCAAAACCCATTTTACCCACGATGTGCAGCTCACAATTCGTGGCTACACAAGTGCGCCCGATGTTTCCTGTGTTTTGCGGAATTTCGGGCTCGATAAGAACAATGCGGAATAATTTTTCAGAATTAGGCAAGATGTCTAAAAACCTCTTGGCCGAGTTTTGAAAGAGCCAACCTTCTGCCCTTATCCACGATCAACTCCATGTTCATCAATTCGCGGTAAAGAGTCAGGTCAATAGGAACGATCTCTCGACCAGTAGAGCGCCCTAATCTTTGTATATACGTTGCTTGCTTGTCCGTCAGCTGGGAAGTCAAAACCGGTCGCTCTTCCATCGATTTTTTCCAGTCACCACCAGGAATAACCGCGGCATTCACTGGCAACTTGAGCGGATTTAAAAAATACGCCCATGCTTTGATGCCTTGGGATGTGCCTTCTGGGAAGACCTCGATCTCCTCCCTAGAGTAAAGGCTCATCTCGGGTGTTTGACGGTTGAAACCGAAAAACTCATCCAAAAGACTCAGCAAAATTTCTGAGGTCTTTAGCTCGACGAGCTGGCCTGGAACCAAATCTCCCCCACCTTTGACGATAACAGGAAAGCCGACTTTCAAACGATAAGCGGTAGCCTTAGCGCGTGCAAATACCGAAGATTCCATGAAATTTTGAATTTTAGAGAAATGCACCATTCCTTCACAGAACGATCCATATACGAAAAAACGTGTTGTAGTCATTATCCCCCCCGAGTACGACAACAATCGTGGCTTTTCCAAAAATAGGTCCCGTGTGTACCAAAAACAACAGCTCCCCGCAAGCCACAATGTTAGGGCAATTACTTTTTTATCTGCATTTTTCCTCTTCAGCACACTTACTGTTTTGCGTTATTTCGAAATTAAAAAAAATAAATGACTTTAACAGTTTTTGCATTCCTACAGTCCTTTGTTATGCTCTGGAAAAGAAAAATTTAACCAAGCAGTTCAATGAAAAAAATTGAAGCCATTATTAAACCCTTCAAACTCGATGATGTGGTCGATGCTCTCTCAGAGGTCGGCGTAGAAGGAATCACTGTCTCAGAAGTTCGCGGCTTCGGCAGACAAAAAGGGCGCACTGAAGTTTATAAAGGCGCGGAATACGTCGTCGACTTTCTTCCTAAAATTAAAATTGAAGTCGTTTTGCCCTCAGCACTTATCGATAGTGCGGTAGAGGCAATTCGCAAGACGGCCCACACTGGAAAAATCGGTGACGGCAAAATTTTCGTTCTGCCCGTTGAATCCGCTTTGCGCATTCGTACGGGAGAAAAAGACGAACAAGCATTGTAAGTTTTTTGTTTATTAGTTTTAAAGGCTCGGAGGCCCCATGACAGGAAATGACGTTTTAAAGTTCGCCAAAGAAAAAGGCGCAAAAATGGTAGACCTCAAGTTCTGCGACATGATCGGAACTTGGCAACATTTAACAGTCCCGTTGCATCAGCTCACAGACGAAACTTTTGAAAATGGTTTCGGCTTTGACGGCAGCTCAATCCGCGGCTGGAGAGGCATCGAGGAATCCGATATGATCATCGTTCCTGATCCAAAAACAGCACTGATGGATCCATTCATGACAACGCCCACATTGTCATTGATCTGCGACGTGTGCCTTCCTGAAACCCTGCAACCCTATGATCGCGATCCGCGCCAAATCGTTAAAAAAGCCATTGCCTATATGCAGTCTACGGGCATTGCTGATACTGCTTACTTCGGACCAGAAGCAGAATTCTTTATTTTTGATGAAGTTCGCTATGAACAAACTAGCAACTCTGCATTTTACATGGTCGACAGCGAAGAGGCTGTCTGGAACACCGGCCGCGACGAGGGCGGAAAAAATCTTGGTTACAAAGTACGTAGCAAAGAGGGTTACTTCCCAGGTCTGCCGACAGATTCGCAACAGGATCTGCGCACTGACATCTGCTTAGAGCTTGAAAAATGTGGCATGGAAGTCGAGCGCCATCACCACGAAGTGGCCACTGCCGGCCAAGGTGAAATCAACTTCCGCTTTGATACCGCTTTGAACATGGGCGATAAAATGATGTGGTTCAAATACATCGTAAAAAACGTAGCTAAACGTTACGGCAAAACAGCGACATTCATGCCAAAACCACTTTTCGGTGATAACGGCTCGGGCATGCACATCCATATGTCTCTGTGGAAAGATGGGAAAAATCTTTTCGCAGGCAACAAGTATGCAGGTTTGTCAGAAATGGCCTTGTACTACATCGGCGGCGTTTTGAAACATGCTCCCGCTCTTTGCGGTATCATCAATCCGACAACAAACTCGTATAAACGTTTGGTCCCAGGATTTGAAGCTCCGACAAAACTAGCTTACAGCTTTAAAAATCGTTCCGCAGCAATGCGTATTCCGAATTCAGGCCCGAATCCAAAAGCAAAACGTATTGAATTCCGCACTCCGGATCCAACGGCGAATATTTATTTGGCTGAAGCTGCGATCTTGATGGCGGGTCTTGATGGCATCATCAATAAAATTCATCCAGGTGAGCCTTTGGATAAAGATATTTATGGTTTGCCTCCACAGGAAGCCGCTGCGATCCCATCCGTTCCGGGAACTTTGGAAGAAAGTTTGGAAAATCTGCGCGCAAACTGCAGCTTCTTGAAGAAGGGTGACGTATTCAGTGCGGATCTCATCGATACTTGGATTCAATACAAAATTGACAAAGAAGTTCGTCCTGTACAGCAAAGACCGGTTCCATACGAATTCCATCTATATTACGACTGTTAAGAAACGGTGTGAACATCCGATGTGGGGCGAGGCGGCTTGCCCCACTAGACTTCACCTTATTTTTAGTTCAAGATTATTAAAAATAACTACATACAGGGATAAATATGGCAGCAGATGATGTTAGAAATTTTATGGGTTATCTTTGGATTCGCCAAGAAGATGGCGTGATTACAATTGGTATCAACGAAGACGGCCTCGAGGATTTCGAAGAAATCACTTCTGTCGAGCTTCCTGCAGAGCAAGAGAAGATCGATGCCGACGTTGTCATCGGGACACTTGAAACAGATGATGGTCCTTTGGATATTTATTCTCCAGTTTCTGGGACAGTAATTGAAGTGAACTCGCAAGTTATCGAAGAACCTTCTTTGATTATCGAAGATCCGTATGAAGAGGGCTGGTTAGTGCGTATTGAAGCCGACGAAGACCTTGATGAAGACGAAGATGATGAGGACGACGACGACGATGATGAGGACGATGAAGACGATTTAGACGAGGATGAAGATTAAATCAAAAGCCCCGATGAAAATCGGGGCTTTTTTCTATTTGCGGCAGTTACCTTTGCCCTCGCTTACTGACAAGGTTGACGATAAAGCTGATCACCGCTAGCGCCAAGAATACCATCAAAAGAATTCGCCCGATTTCCATCGACATTCCGGCGATACCCGATGCCCCGAAAATAAATGCGACGACGGCTATAACAAAGAATATGATTGCGGCTCTTAACATATGGACCTCCCTGTGTCTCACGATCATTATGCCTACTCCTTTTTAGATAAATACTTGAATCCACGGAACTGACAAAACTCAATGACCCGGCCTGATTTTTGGCACATAGTAAGCAAACATCAAGGCCTGGAATTATGACGACGCGGTTTGAAAATCTTATTCTCTATTCTATTTGCACGGCGATCTGGGGATCTACCTGGTTGGTCATTACATTTCAAATCGATGCCGCCTCGCCGTTAACTTCCGTATTTTGGCGCTTTCTTTTGGCCACAGGAATCCTTTTAGCTTTTTGTTTTTATAAAAAACAGAACCTAAAATACTCGAAAAAAGAACACCTGCTCTTTGCCGGCCAGGGTATCTTAATGTTTTCTGTTAACTACATGCTGACCTATATCGCAGAAACGATGATCAGCTCAGGATTAGTGGCCTTAAGCTTTACTGCCCTATTGTATTTTAATATGTTCGGGATGCGCCTATTCTTTAAAAAGCCAATACAAAAGAACGTAATTTTGGGTTCTATACTCGGCGGACTGGGGATCGTGTTTATTTTTCTAAATGAAATCATCCATTTTGATCCGAGCTCAAAAACAGTTCTAGGCTTACTGGTTGGTTTTTTGGGAACTATCGCGGCATCTTCAGGAAATATGATCGCACAAAAAAGTTACCAGTTACGTATTCCAATCGTGGCGACAAATACCTTCGGAATGCTGTACGGAAGTCTTTTCACTTTACTCGTGATCTTCTTCCACGGCGACTCTCTGGCAATTCCCTTAAATGCAAGGTTCCTCGGCGCTCTGTTGTATTTATCTCTCTTCGGCTCTGTTATCGCTTTTGGGGCCTATTTAACTTTGGCTGGCAAAATTGGCGCAGAAAAGGCTGCATACACCAGCGTGATTTCGCCAGTGATTGCCCTTGTGCTTTCAAGTTTCTTTGAAAATTTTCAGTGGACGCCTTACATCGTTGTCGGCGTCTCATTGTGTTTATTGGGAAATATTCTAACGCTAAAAAAATCTCTCAAGAAGGTTGCAGCCGCCTAACTACGGCCTACCATAACTTGCAACTCTCCGACCAACTCCTGCATACCTTGCGATAAACCGGAAATCTGATCGCTGGTTTGTGCAACACCTTGAGCAACATGAGCATTTTGCTGTGACGCCTGATCTAACTTTGCCATCGCTTCACCAATCAAGGCGATCCCGCGCGCCTGTTCTTGACTGGCCCCCGCGATCTCATTATTTATTTCCACTACTTTCTTTGCAGAGCCTAAAAACTTATCTAACAAGGCGCCACTTTGTTGAGCGGTCGCGCTGCCTTCATTGATAGTCTGAACGCTTTCTTGAATCATTTTAGATATATCTTTCGCAGAATCTGCACTTCGCTGCGCAAGGCTGCGAACTGCATCAGCAACAACCGCGAAACCTTTCCCCTGTTCGCCTGCCCGAGCCGCCTCCACCGACGCATTTAAAGCTAAAAGATTCGTCTGAAAGGCAATGTCGTCAATAACCTGAATAACTTCTTCGATCTTGCCCGATGAGTTTTTGATAACCTCCATGGAGCCAATCAATTTTTTTACAGAGTCAGCCCCAGCCTTCGAAGCCTCAAAGCTCTCTGAAGATAATGCAGAAGCGGAATTCGCATTTTGCGAGTTCAACTTCACCATACTCGACAGCTCTTCAAGGGACGCCACCGTCTCCTGAAGGGAGGCTGCCGACTCCGTGGCGCCATTGGCAAGATCCTGACTGGCTTTATTTAGTTGCTCACTGGTGTTCCCTAAAGACTGCCCGGTGCTTTCAATACGCTCTGAAAAACTCGCCATCCTTCTGGTCAATGTGACAGTCACCCAAGACCCGAAAACCACACAGAATAGACAGCCAGCCACAGACATCGCTAAATTCCAAATGTGAAAAAGTCCCGCCGAGTTATGCGCAACAGCCGCATCTTTTTCAATCAACTCACCCAAGCCTTCCATCTTACCTTCAAGCACCTTGAAGCTTTGATTGAATTTAGGCAGCTCAGAGCTGGCTGCCTTAAAGCCTTCAGTCTGTGCAAGTCTCACAATCCCTGCCTTTTGCTGGATATAAAGATCCATTTCTGGTTTGGTATCCGCGATGGCCTTTTTTGTGTCTTCGTTTAATTTAAGCTCCTCTAAATTTGCCAGGTACTTCCCGAAATCATCTGACTTCTCTGTGGCCTCTTTGGCAATGGTCGCCAGCTCGTTCATGTCGTTGCTTTCAGAAGCCAATAGTGACGCTAAAACAACAGAGCGAAGTCCGTCGTGCATCATATCCGCTAAAGTCATGTTACGAACTGCGGGAAGCTGAATGTTGGCAACATTATCGAACTCTGCCGCGAGCTTCTTTGAGTTCCAGAATGACAAGAATCCCACGGCTCCGAGAACTACCAAGAAACCTCCGCTTAACGACCACAATTGTTTCTTTAACGTTAGATTCATTTATCACCACTTACCAAAGTTTGGATTCAATAGACAAATAAACAAAGACACCGCGTTCGTGATTTTCTGCCGAAGGACCTAAACCCAGAATTGCGGCGATTCCTGGAACAATTTCTGTTTCCTCACCCGCTTTGAACGCATGACGGATACCGGGCACTAAATAGTAAGTCGACGCAGCACTTTTGACATCTTGACTAACCACAGATTCATTCGAGTTCATCACGAATTCACACAATAAATTCGTTTTTGGTGTGACATTGTAAATCATGCTTGTACCAAAATTAAAACCAAACAATGAAGCCGTTTCACCCGTCGCATTTTTTGCATTTGGCGTATAGGTAAACCCCGCATTCCAGTGATTAGTCCAACGATCGCTTATCGCAATCGACACAGCTTGATTAAACTGCAACGCCGCCACGCCGCTGCCAAAGCCTTTTTTGTAATCCCCCGAAGGCACAATCAAAGAAAGACGTGGTGCTATTGAAATCATGTCGGTGTTCATCATTTGATAACGATAATTCAAAAGGACATCGCCGATCTATGTTTTGTCATCCGCGGAGGTCGCACCATTTTTCTTCATGACAGGAATTACATAGGAAAACTGATGTGTTTCGTCCGTGATAGGAATTTCGTTCGTGAAGGTATAGCCCCACTCATGTGCAGGATCCAGATACTGAAATGTTTGTATGAATTGCACGACGCCCGCTTCTTGATTATAGGCTTCTTCGATTAAGAACGAATTGTCCTTCACTTGAGCTTGCGCAACAGTTGCTAAGAAAGTACCGAAAATAAATGGAACGCAAAGTCCCCACATCGCACGCATGAAATCCTCCCAGGATAGTGCTTAATATTGTTCTCATTATTCTTAAGAAAATCTATGTCGTTTGTTAGTAGTCCTGGCGAACCCAAAATACACGTAGTGTTCAGTAACGAAAGTCTAGTGTATCTATGCAGTTCTCTTTATCAGATGATAACCAAACTTTGTACGCACCGGCTTCGACGACGTTTGACCAACCTGCAAAGCAAATACATGGTCTTCGAAGTCCTCATCCATTCTTCCTCTTTTGAAATACCCAAGATCCCCACCCTGGGTGGCCGATGGGCACTTTGAAAATTTTTTGGCCATGTCTTCAAAAGATTTCCCCGCCTGCAGTGCACGCAAAATATCTTCAGCTTCATATTGGTGCTGAACAAGAATGTGGCTTGCGCGAACTTTCATCTGGACACTCTACTTGGAATATTTGTACGAAAACTGTCCGCAACCACTGTTACAGACGGCAACGTCTTTTCATGGAAAAAATAGCATAACCTCGGATATCTCCATACGCAACAGAACCTCTAAAGATAGTGTCACATTTCGACAGCATAGATTCCGTCAGCTAATTTTTAATTGGTGCATAGGCCATATATCCAGCGCTTAAAAGTTGAAGGCTTGCTAACGCTCGAAAGTTGGATGAACTCAAGTGAAACGGGATTTTAACAGGTACTTGTAGATCTTAAAAAAACAAAAAGCCGGAATCAAATGAACTGCACCTGTAAAACAGGACAGCTTAAAAGGCCCGGCCTTTAACTTTAAATATTATTGCGGAACACAACTAACATTTTGAACACTGAACACGCCCCAAGTTTTAGTCTGGTGATCATACCCTGCTGTCAAAGAAGACTGGACAGTGATAATGTAGGCATCAAAAAAACTTTGATCCAAACGACGTTCACCAGTCAACACCGTCGTGTAGTAAAGATCATGAACGCCTTGATCAACTTTTATGGTTTCAACAGTTTGGCTTACTTGATTTAGGTTGCGCATATAGCCGCAAGACTCAACAATAGCGGCTTGAACAATGGTAGACTGTTCTGGTGTAAAGTTCTGCGCTTGTGCAGTTAGACCAGCAAATAAAACAAAGAACGACACGATATGTTTCATAAATTCTCCTTCGGGGTTTGCTCGGGTATACAGCTATTCCGCGCGAAGTTCTGTTATGATTAGGTCAAAATTTGGTCAAGACATTCATAAAATATCCTTTAAGTGCTGTATAGAACGGTATCTCGCGCGATCAGACACCATGCCGGGCTTTGTGGACCCGGCCTTTTGATTTACTAAAGCACTGCGAACTCACATGTACGCTCGGACTTAAGAACCTCGATTTTATAACCTTCTAAAATCTCATGGTAAGGTGTACTTTCAACATAGCGTACTAAGGTCACACGATCATTGATCTTGGTCGTAGTCTCGTGCAAGTCATGGGTAAGTTCCTCTTTTCCGTTCTCAGTAATACTTAAAAGAACGCGTTCGTTGGAATTAATTTGATAGTAAATACTTACCACCTCACTTTGGTACTCTTTCAAGTTTCCGTCTTTGACTTGATATTTATCAAAATAGCGGAAAACTCCATTGGATTGAGTTTTTGTGTTTCGAAACAGTGTTTCGCGCGTCATTGACTTGGAGCCAAGGGAACACTTTCTTGCGCAAAAAATTACCTGCTTTTAACCGAGAAAGTTCTTTCTAATGTATGATTTTCTTTAAATAATGGTTCACTAAAACAAGGAGTTTTTTTATGAGTACATACGTTGATGGATATTTAATTCCGATTCCAAAAAACAAAATCGCCGCTTACAAAAAGATGGCCAAAAATGGATGCAAAGCCTGGATGAAGCACGGAGCCTTGGCTTACTTTGAATGCGTCAGTGACGACGAAAAAACCCCCTATGGAATCAACTTTGCAAAAATGTGCAAAACTAAGAAGAATGAAACTGTAATTTTTGCGTTTATCGTATTTAAATCCAAAGCACATCGCAAACAGGTGAATGCAAAAGTTCACAAAGAGTTCAGTCAAATGCCCGGTGCTGAAAATTTCTCTATGCCGTTTGATGTATCAAAAATGGCTTATGGCGGATTTAAAACCCTTGTAAAGGGGTAATTCGTTCTAAAGTCCAAACGCCTGGATCAAATGATGTTTCAAGGTTATTTGCGGATCAAGCATCACTTGATCCGCAAAATGAAAAGACTACTTATAGAAGTTTAAAGAGATCGTCCATCGCATTGGCGGTGTTGTTAAGCTCCACTTCTAGTTCTGACACAGCTTTGGTGGGTTGTTCCCGGTTAATGGTGGAACGCTAGGCGTTAGGACCTCGACGTAAAAGGGATCCAGTTAATGACACAAATTTCTTAAGATTTGGTTACGAAGC
>JABWCO010000115.1 GCA_013360185.1 Bdellovibrio sp. | reverse complement strand
ACCCGCACAGTTTCATTATGATCAAAAAGAAATCTGGTTATTTCGCTTCGGAGTCACGGACCCGCAAATGGGCTATAGTGAGTACGCCCTAGAAATCCAGCTCAATCCGGATCAAATGCCGGTGTTGAGTTTTGAGGGGCCTTCAGCGTTGATGACAGAAGGGGTGAACTCTGTGTATCAACTTAAAGCCGTAGATGCTGATGGAGATACATTGTATATCCGTGCCGTGGCGCAATCACCGTTGAATGTGGGGCTACCAATGGGTTCTGCGAATCTCGGGGACATGGTGCGCTCGGGGGCTGACGGCAGCTACCTCTGGGACTGGGCTTTTATGCCTAGCTTTCTGCAAACAGTGGGCGGGGATGGCACCTTAGAAATCAAATTTGTGGTGACCTATGACCCATCAGATCCGCGTCTGGATTCTTCAGTCGTTTTAACGGAACAGGTTGTTTCTTTCCTCGTGCAAAATCAAGACGATCCGCCGGTGTGGCAGGCTGGTATTGCGGGATTCGACGCCAAGGAAAACGTTCCGATCGTGGTACAAACTACCGCTTTTGCCCTGGATCCAAGCCCGAACTCGACAGCGGTGACCTATGCCGTGGTGCCATCGACCCAAGTAGATTGCAATTGGGATCCCAGTAATTTTTCGCTCGCTCTAGTCGGCGGAATGATCGAAATCACTTTGATGCCGGAATATAAATCTCCTCGTGAATGTTACTTCCAGTTACAGGCCAAGGATGCCACGGGTCTGGTTTCAGAGTCTGCTCCCTTTATCGTGACGATCGAAGATACCAATCAGCCGGTTGTGACATTGCCTTCGGCTCCGACGCTCATTACGGGGAAAGAACGAGAGCGAATTGACCTTTTGACATCAGAAATGTTCGAGGATCTGGATTTGACCGATGGGGACGACACCGAAACGTTTTCCTGGCAGTGTCAGTTCGACACAGTTCCGGGGCATCTCGCCGACCAGGAATGTGGGGATCATCATACCGTGTTCCGCCCGCACTTCAGTAATTTGAGTCTGGCAGGTTCCTGGACCCCTTCTTCGGTGGCCGCGGGTACTTACTATGTGCGACTGACGGTGACGGACAAAGGTGGCACCTCCGCCACTCATGATTTTGAAGTGGTCATTGATCAGGCTCCTGGGCCTCAAGACATATCCTTACAGCACGGGGGCCAAGCCATTGTGGATTTAGTGAAGGTTAACGAAGGGACCTCCAGCGTTTTGACCTTAACTGTGGCGCCACCCACCTCAGACGCCATTGATCTTTATGACTATGTGGTCATGCCCGGGGTGTGCGCCGTGGTCGGCAGTTCGAGTGCTTGTCCTATCACTTTGCTGACACCAAATGGAGGCTTTTCTGGTCAGGGCACTCTGGATTTCGATATGACTTTGGCGCCCGGTTATAATGATGGGAACAATCCTTTCCCCGCTACCTATAGACAGTATATTTACACCTTCACGGTTTATAAGCAGGATCAACCCAGCTTACGTTCCGAAATCACCGTCATGATTCAGGTGGACAACGTCAATCGAGCGCCAACAAATTTGAAAGCTGCGGGCTGTACGAATTGCACAGTGGATGATCGCGAGGGTGAGGCTTTGAGTTTGACAATCAATGCGTCGGCTGACGTAAAAACCGGTCCTAACTGGAAAAAAAGTTACGGCACGGTATTTTCGGTGATGGATGCGGATACGAACGATCAAATGTCCATCGAGTGGGCCGAGTCCTCGCCGTCACTAGGAAGTTTGAATGAATTTGCCTGGAGTTTCAAGCTTCCCAGTTGCGTGAATCCTTCCAGCACGGGAAGTATTTCCCGCACTCTGAAAATGAAGGCCATGGATTCTCGTGGAGCAGTTTTCGAACGTTCAATCAATTTGATTATTCAGAAAGCGGCCGCTAGTTCATCCTGTTTACAATAGAGCGAAAAGCTGGACAAGAGCCCAACTTAAGCAGATTTAAAGGCCGTCCGAAATCATCTCTATGATGAAAACGAATTTATTTCTGATTCTATTTTTTCTGTTAAGTGGATGCACTTCCAAACTGATTATTCAGTCAACGCCTCAGCAAGCGGACATCTATGTCGCGATCGAGGGAAAGGCTGATCGAGTCAAGCTGGGGCAAACGCCGATGGAAATCACCGAAACGCAGTTGGCGGAAATGTTGAAAATAACTCCTGAGTCTTCCCAATGGATCGAGTTCACGTTTGAAAAGAAAGATTTTTTGACTCGCAATATGATGTTGCCCTCAAACCGTTGGGGTGAAGCAACTAAAACACTCAAAGTAAATCTTTCCCCAGCCCCCGAACAAACAACTATTGTACGTAAAATGATCAATTACTTCTTTAATGCCAAAAAGTTTGCCGAGAGCAAACAGTTTGAGCAAGCCCATAGCGAAATTGACAAAATTCTTGAAATTGACAGCAAATCATCACAGGCCATGACCATGAAGGCGGGAATCTTCTTTCTTCAAGGGAGACTTGACGAATCTAAAAAATTATACACCGAGGCGCTGGCATTAGATCCTTCGTCTACGGATGCTATTCAGATGCTTGAAAAAATTCAAAATAAGAGAGGCCAGTAATGTTGTACTTTCTTCGCTCACTGATAATGTTGAGTTTCCTGCTGACGTCCGGGGTGACGTTTGCACAGGTGCCTGTTGGCGTTTTGGATAACCGAAACAGACTTGAGACCGAAATTCAGGAAAACCTAAACGCGCTCATCGCCACTCGTTTGGAAAAATCAACATTCCACGTTGCCGTCCGGGTGCAGGTCAAAGAAATTCCACCACCTAAAAATAAGGACCAGGAAAAAGGTGCCGACGAATTACCTGCCGGAATGGGCGTGGGCTTAATTGATGTTCGCGAGCTTGTAAGTCGTTATGAAAAGCAGATCGAAGAAATGAAGCTTCTTAAAGAAGAATATCAATCAAAACAGGAACCTCAGTTTCAAGCTCTGAAAATTGAAGTGATTGTGGGATTGGACGAAAGCACTTATGACGAAGCATATGTGCAACAGTTTAGAACTTGGTTAAAAAAACGTATTCGTGTTGACTATGGCACCTTGGGAAATGCGGATGCGCATCGCTTTAAGCTAAAGGAAGTCATTAAAGAACCCCTCAAAGATGGAGCGTCGACAGAACCCTTAAGTATGACGGAAGAATTGAAAAAATTGCTTTTAAAAGGTCTTATTCCGATCGCCAGCGC
The DNA here is from genome assembly GCA_013360185.1 of Bdellovibrio sp. Lineage (GTDB taxonomy): Bacteria > Bdellovibrionota > Bdellovibrionia > Bdellovibrionales > Bdellovibrionaceae > Bdellovibrio. Next base: position 7,369 of record JABWCO010000115.1, on the reverse strand, counting down.
CATTTTCCTGGTGTTCGGTTTAATTGCTCTGGGGATGCTGGTGCGTTCAGGTCTTAAAGAAAATGGCACCGGCAAGAAAGACTTAGTCATCGAACCTAAAGGCGAGTGGGCTCTCAAAAATATCCAGTCTCCGGAGTTTGTCGAAAATGAAGAAGAGCCCGCAGCTCTTGCGGAACCCATGACTCGTCTGACACCTCGCGATTTAGAACATATTTTAGGGAAAATTGCCTTTGTCTGTTTGGAGTTGGGGAACAAGGTGAATGAACTGGTCCGAGTTTGGGTTGACTCTGGGGAAAATGGATATATCAAAGCCGCGCTTTTGATTGATTCGATGATGGCGGCCAGAGAAAAAATTATGAATTCGACCGGAGCCTTGCCGGCAATGAGGATTCCTTTAGATGAAGATATTGCGTCATCGCAAGAAGAGAGTCTGGCGGAAGCCTATCGCCAAGCCAGTCAGATGGATGACTTTGATCGCTTGGCCAAGCTGGAAGAAATTTATTGGGATTTAATCAGTGTTAAAACATTAGGGTTGCAATCTTTACGGCGTCCCTTCGACTTTTTGCAAAGTTTGAATCAGGAGTCTTTGGCAGAGGTTCTTGAACAGCAAAAAGAAGAAAATAAGGCTTTGGCTTTGATGTATCTTCCTGAGGACACAAAAAAAACCTATCTAAATAGTATTGAAGACAGTGAAAAAGAAAAAGTTATTTTGCAGATGCTGATAAAAAGCCAGATATCACAAAAAATGATCTGGGACGTAGACACGTCTTTGAAGGTGACGTTGATCAATCAAAGTGCCCAGGCTCAGGAAAAGCTGGTGAATCTGTTTCCTCGCACTATTGAAGTGTTGGAAACGTTGGATACACTTTCCGAAATTCGCATGCTACTGAATATTGCGCCTTCGCTGCCTGACGGTGGACTGATTTTAAAACAACAGTACACGACCCTGGCCTTTATTGCTGATTGGAAGCCGGAATATGTTCGCCGTCTGGTTAAATCTTGCACTGGTCAAGAAGTTGTACGTCTGATTCGAACTTTGCCGGCAGCCCAAGAGGTTATTTTGTCGGCTTGTACGGATAAAATTCGAATGATTGTCACCGACGATCTCCAACTTGCCGATCAGGAAGATGCTCTGAATATCACCAAGGTTCTTTCGGGTATCAAGAATAAATGGCTCAAAATTGTCGCCAGCGAAAATATCCCGATGACCAAAGTACTTCAGGTGTCGGCAAGAGGAGAAATGCGCCATGCAAGTTAAAATGAGCTGGGTGGGATTTTTTCTGTCGTGTCTGCTGACTTTTGAAACCGCGCACGGGCTGACTTTGTCGGGAATATTGGGGTTTGGCGGTTCGACGAGTAGCAATGAATCGCAAAAACAAGAGGGACCATTTGTGCAAACCTTTGCCCTGGAAAAACTTTTGAATTCAAGATTTGCTTTGGGAGTAGAACATATTAGATCACTTTCGTCAGGACTTTCGACATCTATGGGATTTACGGGATTGCTCACTCGATTCTATCTGAATGCGGCTCCGGTGCCTCTTTTCAAAGTCGAAGATCTGAGCACGACAGACTTATCCTATCGAGACTACAGTTTGTTTTTGGCAATTGGCGGTGGCTTCGCCCAGTCCAGCAGCTTGCCAGACCCTGATGGCAAATCGTCAAACGCCGCGGGGTTGTATTTCAGTCCGCGAGTAGGGGTGGACTATCAGTTGGGAGCATCGCTAGGTGCTCGTGGAGAACTTCTGATAGCAATGACATTGGTGGGGAAGGGGCAGATTTCTACAATGTCTTTAGGAGCAGGAATTTACTATTTTTTTTAACCGTTTTTGAATGTGGCCTGTTGGGGCCGCAGAAAGTGATAGGAAGTCCATGAATTTTTCATCTATATTTGGATTGATTTTTGCGTTCGTAGTTCTAATTGGCGCTATGGTGACATCCACACAAAATGCCAAAGTATTTTTGGATGCCCATGCCATTTTAATTGTGTTGGGAGGAACCTTTGCTGCCAGCCTGTTAAGTTTTTCGGGCACAAAGATGTGGACGCTACTGAGAATATTTTTTAAACGAGTGTTGGTTAAAAACAATGAAGTGTCCGTGGTTATTCAGGAAGTCGTGGATTTGGCGAAGGGTTATCGTGAAAACGAAAACTACCTAAAGGAAAAAAAGGATCAGTTGAAGACGCATTTTCTAAAGGAGGCGATTGAACTGATTGTGGATGGGGGGATGGATCCGGAAGATATCGATAAGGTTTTAATGAAACGGTCGTACTCGATTCATCATCGTTACGAAGAAGATGCTGAGAATTTTAAAGCCTTGTCAAAATTTCCTCCAGCTTTCGGTCTGTTAGGAGCTGTGATCGGGATGATTTCCCTGATGCAAAATCTGGGAGGGGCCGATGCCTTTCAAAAAGTTGGACCGTCGATGGCGATTGCTCTAGTGGCGACTTTGTATGGGATCGCCGTGGCTAACTTTATTTTTCTTCCTTTAGGCGAAAATTTGAGTCGCATCAATAAGGTCGATCAGATGGTTCGTTCGATGGTCTTAGATGGCGTTAAATTGATTCGCCAGAAAAAGCATCCTCTGGTGGTCGAAGAATCCATTAAGAGTTATTTGCTTCCCAGCGAAAGAAATGAAATTTCAAAAAAGGCGGCATAGTTTATGGCGGCACCTCAAATTAAGGAAAAACAAGCTCCGGCTTTAAAAGTGGTTCCTTCGGAACATACGTCAGATCAGGATCCCGGAATCTTGCTGATGTCCCATGATAGCGGAAGCAAAAAAGTCGAAGAGGGCGAGGGCCCCTGGCTTGTCAGTTATGCGGATATGATGACCTTGCTGATGGGCTTTTTTGCCTTGATCGCAAGTTTCTCCAAACCTGACGTAAAGGCTTTTGAACAGGTGCAGCAATCTGCCGCCGAGCAGTTTGGCGGGGAATTCAAAAAACCCTATCAAGAGTTGACCGAAAAAATCGAAAAAATTCTTCGACAAAATAACCTACAGGACCAAGTTAAGGTTAGCCGGGCTGCCGACGGGGTGACTGTCAAAGTGGATGGAACACTTTTCTTCAATTCCGGGGAATTTGTGGTAAAGCCCGAAGGCAAGAATGTAATTGATAAACTTTTAAGCGCCCTCAAGAGTGATATTTCGACTCACAAAGTTCTGATTGAAGGGCATACTGATAATGTGCCGATCACGCACAGTATTATCGCCAGTAATTGGGAGCTCTCGGGGATTCGCGCGGCCCGCATCGCGCAGATTTTTGAAACGTATGGTTTTAGTAAAGGGCAACTGACCATCATGGGTTGGGGCGAAACAAAACCTGAGGTGCCGAATGTAGATGCCAACGGTTTAGGAATTCCCGAGAATCAGGCTAAAAACCGGCGAGTTTTGCTCAAGATTCACAAGGACTGAGAACTTCCATGCTCTTGGGAATATAATAAATTTGTAAGTTTTCTGAGGCCCACCGGCCCAGATTCATTTCATACTGATATGTCGCGGATTTTCATGGAGCAGCTTTTTAAAGTGGTAGAGCAATATAATGAGGCCATCTTATACGTTTAGAAAAAAGCTAAACAGTCTTTTTGGCTTCGCAATAGAATTTTATTTAAGATTTCCCAGGGGAACTATTTCGAGGAAATGATTTTTCCGAGGACCTGTTTTCGATCAATAAATCCCATTTTTGAGCCATCAAAGCTCCCTGAGGTAGAGTCTCCTAGTAAAAGATAACTGTCTTTTGGAATCGTGGGATAGGAGTCGGCAAAGAGTCTGAGCATTTTAGAATCAATAACATATTCGGAATTTTTAGAGTTTTTTAGAGTTTTCCCGTTGATAAAAATGCGCTGATTTTTGTATTCAAATTTATCTGAAGGAATTGCATAAATCTTTTTTATAATTCTGTTCTTTCTTCCAGGAATTTCAAAAACAATAATGTCTCCTCGTTTGATCTCATGGCAGGAGTAGTAGTTTAAATCTAAGTCCAGTGCTTGCCCGTCTACGAATAGAGGTGACATGGAGCTGCCATTGACGATTACTTGCTCAATCCGAGATGGGCAAGTGGCATATATGGGAAGTTCGGCAAGAAGAATATAGAAACTAAGAGTATAAGAGTAAAGACGATGACCCACTGTTTCTATATTATCATATCTTAAGTTCTGCAGCAAAGAACATTCTGATGTGAATGATGAGAGTATTGATCTAGCTACCTGTTGGGAATTTGCACCTGAACATGCGCGCCGCCATTGGCTGGGCTGGGATTAGTGCAAGCACGTACTTTAGTTTGTACGCCTCCTCCGCAGGTTTTTGAGCAACTATCTATAGTCCCCATAGAAGTCCGTTATTAGCTCTTCACTGGCGACGCGACGAAGACCGGGCTCAATGGCGGTTTCTTCGCCCCAATCATTCCAGGATGGAATAATAATATTTTTGGGTTTGTTTTTTATAATGTGTAACCACTGCTGCATGGAAGCTTGGCCGTTATTTTTATACACCGGAGTTGAAGTTCCGGCGTGGGTTGCTAAGTGGGATGTGTTATTGCTTGCTTGCACAGCCATGGATTCTTGGCTAATAATTTGCGGATATTTGACGGCCTAACCCCAAAGACCACCTTCGTTTAACGCGTATGAGCGCAGGAGGTTGTTGCTGCTATCCGAGATCCCCGCAGAATAACGTACTGTGAATCGAGGGTCTTTCCAATGCCGGTTGATTGCGTCATTCGGATGAATGGCTTGAATATCATTATAAATAACAAGTAATGGTTTGTAGGTATTGGTTGTTGGATCCAACGATTTTAAGTAATTAGGCTTATTTGCCAGCGCGGACCATGTGGTGTCGGCTTCTGTTTGTATAGCTCGGGCACGGGCAGCTTTGGCCTCATCGGGTTTAATTTTTCCTTCATTAGGTTGCGCCAACCACAGTGGCGCACCCAAGGCCAAGGCGATAGGATATTTATGATCGAGGTCATTATCCAAAATTAAATAATTAATTCCCGTCCGTTCAAAATAGGCCTCTTGCTTTTCAATTATATCGCCGCTGTCGTAATATCCTAGCGTGGGTTCAAAGCGAGTCCATTGGGACCAGTGTTCATGGGGAGATGACTTTTCATACCAATAAACTGTGTACCAGGCTCCGACCGTTGTATCGCGAGGAGTGAGTGGCGTGTCTAATCAGATCCAACCTGCTCTGGCCTTGCAGTTTTGAGCAAGAGTGTTCATCTCTCCACCACTTGAGGCCAAAAGTTTTTGGTTTCAACATGATTTTACCCTACCTTTTTATTATCATAGAGATATTTAAAACTAACAAGTGTCTTTTAGTTCGCTAAAAGACTTCGGTTCAACTTGATATCTCATGGATCTTCATGGAGCAGGCCTTCTTCCGAAGAAACATATTCGAGTAAAACTTTTAAGTGCTTGCTCGATTCTTCCGAGAAGCTATGTGTAGGAGAATTTATGATTTTTGGAAGATTTAAATCAAAAATTATTTTTTCGCTCGGAGCAATTGTGTTCCTTTTCGGTTTAAGTGCTTGTTCTTTAGATGCCAGTATCAGCTCCCAGGATGATCCTCTGAATGAAATTCTTGAGCGAAAAAGTCCGGATCTTACCTATGGCGAAGTTGTCACGACTTCACAAGGATTCCAGTTTACAGGAGTTTTCGGTGAAACATCTGAAAAGACAAAAAGTATTAATGGCAATCAGTGGCAATTTGAAGGTGCATTTTATGAGTAATAAAAAAGCCCTTTTTCATAGTCTTGTAATTCTCATTGCCCTCGTTTTTACTAATGAAGTTCAGGCGCAACACAAGGGTATTAATTTTCAGACTGTGATAAAGAAGCCTGACGGCACTTATCCGACGGTGAGCGGATTGACCGTAACAGCGCAAATTTTAGATCCCGTGAACAACTGTGTTTTACGAGAAGAGATACATACAGGTAAAAATATATCAAATGGCTATTTAAATCTAACTTTGGGCGATGTAAGTGCATCGACTCCAGGCGGCCGGAATCCGTCACCGGTTCTAACGGTTGTAGAGGTCATGGATAATCGTACGACACGGTCCGGATTAAAGTGCGTTGATGAAAACAACAATATTGTCTTGTCGGGTCAGAGTTATATTCCTTCAAATATTGATCGTCGTATTCTTCGTGTGCGTATGAATATTCAAGGTGAGGATGTGGCCGCGGATTTTAATATGAGAGCGGTGGGTTTTGCCGTGAACTCTGAAATGTTGAACAGTAAAACCGATCTGGATTTTATTAATATTAACGGCGCCGCAGGGGTAAGCCAAAGTAATTTAGACAGCATCTTTAATCGATTTACGAAATTGGATGCAATTTTAAATGGTTTTAATGCCGACGGAACTTCGGCGGGTATTAACATTTCGGGAAACGCCGCCTCAGCTACGAATGTGACAGGCACAGTGGCCGTCGCTAATGGCGGCACGGGCCAAACGACCTTGGCGGGCACAAAAATGGTTCTAGGTATAGGCACCATTGCAGCCATTGATCTGCCCAGTCCATTGGATGCAACAAAAGTTTTAAGGGGAGACGGAACTTGGACGGCTTTGCCGGTATCTAGCGGAGGAACTGTTACGGGCGTGACGGCTGGCGCTGGACTTGTTCATGTGACAGATCCTGGCAATCCACTGGTAACCGCAGGAGAGCTTGCGGTCAACGTTGGCACAGGTAGTAATCAAATTGTACAAATGACCGGCGATGGCAAACTTCCCGTTGTAGATGGCTCCAATCTGACAGGTGTGATAGCAAGTGCATTAAGTAATTCGGCATCTATCAACACTTCGGGCAATATTGTTACGAGCGGCAATGTGCAGGCGGGAAGTTCTATAACCACAAAAAATATTTACCTCTATGACACAACAGCGACACCTGCATCTATAGGGTTGAAAACTCCGGCGGATATAATTGGTGCTGGGGGTGCAAGTTATGTTCTCACTTTGCCGGAAAAAATGGGCGCCACGGGGCAGGTCTTGGCGGCAAAAGATAATTTTGGAAATTTACAATGGATTTCACCGTCATTGGGGTCTGTGACCGGAGTTTCTGCAGATGCACCGATCCTGATTGATTCGTCCGTGGCTTCAAGTCCCAAGGTTACGATTCCTAGGGCCAGTACCCTGACCAGTGGTTATCTAGATGCGACGGATTGGAATACCTTCAACAGCAAACAATCCCCGGGAAACTATCTTACGACCTTGACGGGCGATGTGAGTTCCAGTTCATTTGTCGCAGGCTCGGTTTCTGCGAAGGTCGAAAAAATTAACGGCGTCGCAGTATCTGCTGCGGTGGCTGGTGATGACCAAAAATTTATGAAGTTCGTAAACGGCGCTGGTTGGCAACCTCACTTTGTCAGACTTTCGGAATTAA
>JABWCO010000225.1 GCA_013360185.1 Bdellovibrio sp. | reverse complement strand
AAATTCTATTAGTGTTTCGTTTAAGCGGGTTAAATCTCGTAACCCAAATCCAGACGGCTGATATTCTTTGAATATTCGTTTGCGCTCAGCCCAATATGGTGGATCCAAATAAACAAAATCTCCAGCACCTGCATAGCTTGCAGTTCTTTGAAAATCCCCAGAAATCAATTGGGCATTGGCCAGCAGCTTCGATGCATCAATAATTAATGCAAAGTCGAATTTTGTATTTCCTTTTGAATCACCGAAAGGAACGTTGAAATGTCCTTGCTTGCTAGTGCGATAAAGTCCATTAAAACAGAATTTATTAAGATAGATAAAAATCGCAGCATGGTCAGCTTCGGACAGAGGTTCCTGAAATCTATCTCGGATTTTATAGTAGGCCTTCCTTCCGACAGATAAACGCTTCAATGATTCGATCACTAGATATGGATCTTTTTTAACCATGCGGTAGGTTTGGATTAAGTTGTTATTCATATCTCCCAAAATAGCTTCCCGTGGCTCAAGGTCAAAAAAAAGCGAGGCCGAGCCTGCAAAAGGTTCTATGTATCGACCCGACTCTTCAGGCCAGTAATCTCTTAAGAGTGGAAAAAGCTGCCTCTTACTTCCTGCCCAACGCAAGAATGGTTTCATAACTCATACTTTTACATTGATGAGCCTAACACCGCGCTGTCTTGCGCCGCCATTTCCAGCAAGGTCTTTAAAAATTATGCGACGCTGGCGGCGTCAAGACCAGCGCGATGTTAAAATATAGCTCGACAACTACCACGCTTTTATGCTCGACTTCAAGTACACTTTTTATTTCTTCCACGAATTTGCTTTTTGCTCTTTCACGCTTTGGATTTTATCCAGCTTTTAATTTTTGTCGAGATGCTTTTGGCTTTTAAAATGGGGGTGAAAAATTTTCGGGCTGGCGCAATTCTTTTGTTTTTCACCCTCACTTTCTTTATGTCGAGGTTAAAATATAATTTTAAGATTAAGCTTTTATGATATTTACTCTGTGACATTCTACGGAATCCGTGGGCCAGCCTTCGAAATCCCACCAACCGACACGAGGGCCAACTTTGTAATAATAATTCCACAAAACTACTGTTGGCTGGCCAACTACTGCAACAACTATTGAGCCGCCAGTTTGAGGTAAACCTGTAATATTTGCTTTTGCCTTCCAAGTTTTTGTCTCTTGTGAGAACTCTTTTACTATTCTTTGGGGCCAAAATCTTTCGCCCAATTCAGTTTTATCGGAAGGAACGGCAAATAACCTTAATGTATCTAAAGGAGGCATAATTTTATACGTTCCCCTAACTTCAATCTCATTGCTTGAAACTTTTTCATTTACAGGGGAGATGATGCGAATACCATAATCAATGTCGAGATAAGAATCGTGTTTAGATACTTGGCTTTGATACGCGTTCCACTCTTTTTTCAAATCGGAATAAGCTTTGTCTTTTGAGCGAACTGCCACTGCACCAATAATGGCAGTGACGATTGTTGCGATTGCGCCGATAAGTGCTGTGACAATCGTTGACTCCATACTTTTTGAACCTTTCTGAAAAATTAATACTTATGCTTTGCAAGGAAATGCTAACGCTCAAAATAAGCGGCGCGCCGAAGCATTTAGAATTGTAAATCGCGCGTAGTCGCGTCCGCTTAATTTTGTTGTTAGGCACAGCTACATACCAAAGAGATTCCAGACTTCAGAGAATCCATTGCGAATGTTCAGAAATGCTTAACATATAATCTTGTCTCGGAACAGCTCCCCGTCTACGAATTCTATTTTCATCAACCCATATAAAGTTATCATTTTCTCTTTTGCTCATTTTTTTTAGAAATTTTGCTTGTTCATCGGTAGAGACGAGTCCATATATTTCAGCAATTAAAATTTC
>JABWCO010000114.1 GCA_013360185.1 Bdellovibrio sp. | reverse complement strand
ACGAAGGGCATCCACTCAAGGCGCGACGACCCAGGAGGTTGGACAGTGGCTTGCGCATTTCGGCGCGTACACCGGCATCAACATGGACGGGGGCGGATCGACCACAATGGCATGGTGGGATCCCTCGGCGGCGGGCACCGACAAGAGCACGCTGCTCAACGGACCGGTGGGAAACGGCGGTCGATACGAGTCGGCCTTCCTGGAAATGTTCTGGTCCCCCACCGAGCGACACAACGGCAACAACGTTGGCGTCTATTACGTGGATGTCACGCCCGGCGACACAGACGAGGATGCCGACGTTGACTTGAGCGACCTGGGGGCCTTGGCCAGCCATTACGGCGCCGCCAGCGGTTCGACCTGGGCACAGGGCGACTTCGACGCCGACGGCGATGTCGACCTGGCCGACCTGGGAACCCTGGCAAGCCATTACGGCGCAGGCCACGCACAGGCCATGAAAATTCTCGACAAGGTGCTCAAAAATGAGCTGCCCAGGCCGACAGAATTGTGGGTTTCGCCCAAAAAGCGAACTTTAAGCACCTTCCGCCCTTTGGCGCAACAGCTAGACTTGGCCTTGCAAACCCAAGACTGCTTGCTGGAACAAAAAAGTGATGAAAATCTTAGTGAGTTTCGCGAGCGCATTCGCAAGTTGATGGACTCTTTCGCGGAACGCCCTGATGCGGTAATTTTCATGTGCAGTCATTATGATTTTCTGGTCGAATCAATGGCCGTTATTCCTAGCGATAAAGACCTGAGCGATGCGGAGTTTTCGCATTGGACTCCGTGCCAGTATATTGGTTTTGAAGTGAAAGCCGACGGCATTTTTGAATTTCTTGAACTAAAAAGGATTCAGTTATGATTAGAAATATTTGGGCCGTAGGCCGTAATTACGCCGATCACGCTAAAGAGCTTGGCAACAGTGTGCCAACCCAACCTATGATTTTTTTAAAGGCCGGCAGTTGTGCCTCATTGGCTGCCAGCGAAATCAAACTGCCGGAATGGTCAAAAGACGTGCACCATGAAATAGAGCTGGCTTTGCGCTTTGATCAAAATTTGCAAATCAGCGATGCGGCGGTGGCAATTGACGTCACAGAACGAGCTTTCCAGGCAGAACTTAAAGCCAAAGGTCACCCTTGGACGCTGGCAAAAAGCTTTAAAGACTCCTGCCCACTTTCTGCGTTCTTTCCTGTCAAAAATTTGGAAGAGCTAAAAAATCTCAATTTAGTTCTAAAAGTGAACGATGAAGTCCGTCAAAATGGCAACACCGCCCAAATGATTTTTTCTTTACAAACGTTGGTCGACTTTGTTTTGACCCATTTCCCAGTCACCCCTGGCGATGTGCTTTTAACCGGCACACCAGCCGGAGTTGGTGCGATGAAATCAGGGGATATATTAGAGGCAGAGATCGCTGGCAAAGTCCGCCATATGTGGAAAGTCGTTTAGTTACACTCTCCGCCCGTCGGCATGACAATAGGCAAATCCGTGAACTCGCGAATACCGTCTGCATTTATTCTTCCCGTGCGGGCGGTGAAAAATTCCATCGAAGGAATATAACAATAGCCAGTGCCATTGCTGTAATAGATGTCGGCACCGATTTTAAAAAGGCCTTCGCTAGCCCGGAAACAATAACGGACACCGATCATTTGTGAAGGAAGCGTAGAAAAAATCGCCAGACCGTCGGTTGAAACTCTGCCCGTTAGTTCGCGATATGACTCGCTGGACGAGAATGAACAATAACGAACTCCATCTGAAAAATACACAACGGCGTCCTTCATAAATAGTCCCGCTGCCAACACCGCTGGTGCAGGTTCCACGACTGCTGGGGGCGGCGGCGTTGCCGGCGCGGCTCCCGTTGTTGGCGAAGGAACAGGCGTGGGCGCCACCACAACAGGTGTTTGCACTGGATCCGCTCCGGCGACATTCAAAGTAATATCGTAAATCGCATAGCCTTCCCAAATCCATGCTGGAATTGGCCGTCAAAGACATGCAGAACAAGACCGACGAAAAAAGTTTCGAGCGCCGCTTAATCACCAGCACCTCTATCGCCGCCAACTCAAAAAACATTCCCCGCGCCAAAGAAAAGTTAGCCGAAGTCCAACTAGAAATCGCCGAAATCCTGCGCGAAGGCCCCTGCGACGAAGTCATAGACCTCACCCTGATTCTGTTCCCGTTAACCAAATAAGGTTGCCGAAACCCCACCCCAAAAAGGGTGCATTACGCAGCAGGTCAGGCGCTCCCCGGGCCCATCCCCAGCCCTCTCCCCTCCTACATCCCCAAAAAACGAGGGCCAAGTTCGTCGCTAGATAAGTTTACCCAAGGCGGATGGTGGAAGGTGTACCGCAAGTACGTCGACGACGCCCAACGCAGGAGAAACTTATCTGCCGACGAACGCCAAAATACTTGAGTTTTTACTTTTGTGGGTGGAATATGCGGGCCTTCTTATAGAGGTAAAAAATGAACGACATCCAATCGCAAATCGTTGCCCGTGGCGAAGAGATTATGAAGCGCATGGAAAGCCAATCAAAGGCTTCCATTTTTTCTAAAGATTTCTGGTATGGCTCCATCATGGAATGGAGTATGAAAAATGAAAAATTTAAAACCAACATGTTCCGTTTCGTCGACGTTCTGCCTTCGATCAATTCTGGTGACGAAGTTGCACGCCACTTAAAAGAATATTTCTCTGAAGACGGCGGAACCTTGCCTCCCGTTTTCAACGTCGGACTTGGTTTAGGTTCTTTGGCACCAGGCTTGATGGCCGGCGCGATTAAGAAAAACGTTGTGGGCATGGCGAAAATGTTTATCACGGGTGAAAATCCGGATGAGGCTTTGCCAGTTCTAAAAAAAGCGCGCAAAAACAAAATGACTTTCACCGTCGATATTTTGGGCGAAGCAATCTTGTCTGAAAAAGAAGCGCAAGAGTACACGAACAAATACGTGGAGCTTGTAACGTGGCTCGCAAAAGACGCGGAAAAATGGGACGAAGTTCCGCAAATCGATCGCGATCATGAAGGCTCTTTGCCAAAAGTAAACGTATCCGTCAAAATGACAGCACTTTATTCACAGATCAAAGATTTAGCCTGGGAAGAGTCAAAAACGATTCTAAAAGATCGCATGCGCCCAGTGTTCCGTTTAGGAATGCAAAAAGGTGTATTCATCAATCTGGACATGGAACAGTATTCTGTCAAACATCTGACATTGGAAGTGTTCACAGAACTTATCAATGAACCTGAATTTAAAAACTACAAATACTTCGGTATCGTGATTCAAGCTTACTTGCGCGATTCGTTTGAGGACGTCAAATCATTGACTGACTTCGCACAAAAACGTGGCACACCATTCTGGGTTCGCCTGGTGAAGGGCGCTTATTGGGATTACGAAACCATCGAAGCTGAACAACGTGGCTGGCCAGTTCCAGTTTACACAAACAAAGCTGAATCTGACGCGAACTATGAATTGTGTGCAAAGTACTTGCTTGAAAACATCAAACACATCCGTCCGGCGTTTGCTTCCCACAACGTAAGAACTTTAGCTGCGTGTATGTTGTACGCTGAAAAACTAAACATCCCGAAAGAAGCGTTGGAATTCCAAATGCTTTACGGCATGGCCGAGCCGATCAAAAAAACTTTGGTCGACATGGGTTACCGCATGCGCGAATACGCGCCTGTGGGTGAATTGATCCCAGGCATGGCGTACCTAGTGCGTCGTCTGCTTGAAAACTCTTCGAATGAATCTTGGTTGCGTGGTAAATTCGCGGATAACAAAACCACAGCGGAGCTTTTAAAAGATCCGGCACAAGGTTTAACTCCGACGTCTCCGATCATTCCGAAAAAACCGGGCAAGTTCTATAATGAACCGTTGTTAGACTTTGCCGTGAAGGCAGATCGCGAAAGAATGTCAAAAGCGTTGTCAGACCTTCGCGTGACCTTGCCAGTCACTGTACCTGTGATGATCAACAACAAAGAAATTCGTACAGAAAAAATCTTTGAACGTGTGAATCCCTCAGAAAGTTCACAAGTTGTAGCCAAAGTAAATATGGCCAGCATTGAGCACGCTGAGCAAGCAATGCAAACAGCGCAAGCAACTTACAAAACTTGGAAAACTGTACCCGCAGAGCAACGAGCTGCCTTAGTCGACAAGCTTGCTGATCTTATGCAACGCGATCGTTTCAAGTTAATTGCCCAACAAGTGATGGAAGTGGGCAAGCCTTGGGCGGAAGCAGATGGTGACATCGGTGAAGCGATCGACTTCTGTCGTTACTATGCTCGCGATATGCGCAATTTACAAAAACCATTGCGCGTCGGCAGATTGCCGGGTGAGGTTTCACATTACATTTACAAATCTCGTGGTGTAGTTGCAGTTATTGCTCCTTGGAATTTCCCTCTAGCCATTCTAGCTGGTATGGTCACGGCTGCAGCGGTGACTGGAAACACCGTCGTAATGAAACCGGCAGAGCAGTCTTCTTTAGTTTCTTGGGGCTTAATGAAAATGATTCAAGAGGCGGGCTTCCCGGCGGGTGTCATCAACTTCTTACCAGGTTACGGCGAAGAAGTCGGCGAATACATCGTGAACCATAAGTTCACGACGACCATTGGCTTCACCGGCTCTAAGGCCGTGGGCTTACACATCTTAAATCGTGCATCAGTGGTACAACCAGGACAACAGCACGTTAAAAGATGTATTATCGAAATGGGTGGTAAAAACGCTGTCATCATCGACAACGACGCCGATCTTGATGAAGCAGTGGATGGAGTTCTTTACTCAGCATTCGGTTTCAGCGGACAAAAATGTTCTGCGGCCAGCCGGGTGATTGTCCTTGATGAGGTTTACGAACGCTTCACAGACCGTTTGGTTGAAGCCGCAAAATCTATCGAAGTAAAATCTGCAGAAAATCCAAAAGCGTATATGGGCCCTGTGGTGGACCAAGAAGCTCAAGAGCGCATCTTGAATACGATTGCAGAAGGTGAAAAAACGAACAAGTTGCTTTTCAAGGGTACCGTACCCACAAATGGCTTCTATGTTCCACCAACGATTTTCGGTGATGTTCCAGGTGATGCAAAACTAGCACAACAAGAAATCTTCGGACCTGTTGTCACTGTCATTCGCGCGAAATCCTTGGATCAAGCTTTAGAAATCGCCAACAGCACAGAATACGCTTTAACGGGCGGTATCTTTTCTCGTTCGCCAGCAAATATTGCGCGCGTGAAAGAAGAATTCGAAGTTGGTAACTTGTATATCAATCGTGGCATCACTGGCGCGATGGTGGATCGTCATCCCTTTGGCGGATTTAAAATGTCAGGTATCGGCTCTAAAACAGGCGGACCCGATTATATTAAACAATACATGGAACCAGCAGCGGTGACTGAAAACACACTTCGTCGTGGTTTTGCTCCTGCAGAGGAATAAGACTTAAACGACGTACGCAATGTTAATTCAAAAAAAGCCAGCCTTTAGAGCTGGCTTTTTTTATTCCCCCTTGCTCTCGAGGACTCTTTTTCCGAGAATAAGAGTATGAAAAAAATCTTTCTGCTCTCTCTGATTTTATTCGTAGGCTGCTCAAGCAAACCCACTGTTAATGACTCTATTCAAGATGAAGAAGCACCACTGCCAAAGGCGGCTCCGGCGCGAGGACATGGTGAAACTATTTATCAGTCAAACACCCCTGACGAAGTCACCACACCCCCTGTGCAAACAAAATTAGAGCCTAAGGTTGGTCTTAGTTGCGATACTCCGCTCGGCACGATCCCTGACGGAGGCAAAGCCACAGGCTTTTTACAGGCGACCGTCCCCGAAGATGAAGTGTGTATTTCAGACACCTTAACCTGCAAAGATGGCAAATGGAGCGGAGAAGCGATCCATCCGAAGTGCAAGGTTCTTAGGGAAAAGACTGCGCGTTAGTTTCGTCTCATTACGAGACATAAATTCGCTCCCAAATAAAAAAGTGCGTATCATCACAGTTTTTTTTCTTAACTCCTATACAATCAAGAAGTTAATCCGATAAGTCATATATGAATAAGTATCGTCAATTTTTTTTCACTGCAATTTTACTGATGAGTTCGACACTTTTGAGTTCTTGTATGGATGCAAGCCTCACGAATTTAGAAACGATTGGCGAGAGTCTGCCATTGCCCTCAATTGAAAAACAGAGAACTGAGCCAGATTTTATTGTGGGTGAAATCATCACAACGCCAAATGGCGTTGTTCTCAAGGGTACCTTTGGAGAAGTTGCTGAAAAGGTTGAATTAAGTAACGGCGTCAAAATAGAAGGTGTGTTTTATGAATAATGCAAACGCAATTTTTATACTTTCGTTACTACTGATGTTTCCAGTGCTAGCGCCAGCCCAAACGCATAAAGGTATTAGTTTTCAAGCCGTCATCACGCTACCAACAGGAGAACTACCCACTCGCACAGGTATTGCCGTCAATGCGCGATTGCTTTCACCAACTGATTGTATTTTGCGAGAAGAGCAATTCACTAACGTTTCAATTACAAATGGCTACATCAACTTGGCTTTAGGTACAGGTTCGGTCGGAGGCAGTGATCCGGGGTTTTCATTAAAACAAGTCATGGACAATTCCTCAACTTTTTCTGGTCTAACATGTTTGAATGCGGACGGCTCCACTAGCGGGACAACGACCTACAACCCAAGCTCTGGAAACGGAGCTCGAAAGTTCCGTATGAGTTTAACAATTGATACAACACCTATTGTTGCAGATTTTAATTTGCGTTCGATGGGCTATGCCATCAATGCCGAATCACTGGAGGGTAAGGGCTCGGCGGATTTAGTAAATATCAATTCAGGTTCGGGCCTGACACAGGCTAATGTGGAAAGTATTTTTAATCGTTTTACGAAGCTTGATAATATCTTGAATAATTTTAATTCTAGTGGGGCGACTCTGACAGGAAGCATTTCTGGGACCGCTTCGAATGTGACAGGAACTATTGCCATCGCGAATGGTGGTACTGGAGCTACGACAGCGGCTGCGGCACGAACAAATTTGGGACTGGCAACAATTGCCAGCAGCGGCTCCGCCTCGGATCTTTTAACCGGCACTGTCTCGGCGGCCCGCCTGGGAACAGGAACCGCCGACGCAACCACTTACCTGCGTGGTGATGGTACTTGGGCGACCCCCTCAGGGGGAGGCAGTGGGGATATTACCGAGGTCGTTGCAGGGACAGGCTTAAGTGGTGGCGCCACAAGTGGTTCAGCGACATTGAATCTTTCAAACGTGGGTACTGCCGGAGACTACTATAAAGTGACAACGGATGCCCAGGGCCGCGTGACGGCGGGGCAAGCCTCCCTTGCAGAGTCAGATATTCCCAATTTGGCTGCTAGTAAAATCACATCCGGTACTTTTGCAGATTCGTTGATTGCCGGGATGTCGATTGATAAACTGATTAATGATGCTTCAAAGTACTTTAACTATAAACCCAACAACACGGCTTGTGCAGACAACGAAGTATTAAAGTATGATACATCGCTGAATTCTAGTGCAGGAGGTTGGAAATGTGCCCCCGATAGCGGTGTGGGTGCCGAGACAGATCCATCGGTGTCAGCATTTGCAAAGACGACGGTCTCTACGGGTTTAGTCGTGAATGGTTCCAATCAGCTAGAAGTCGACGTTGGAACAACGGGATCAAAGATTGTGCAATTAACTGGTGGAAAATTGCCTGCGGTGGATGGTTCTCTTTTGACAAATTTGCCAGCGGCATCTTCTTTCTCTGGATCGTTGAGTGGTGATGTTACTGGAACACAATCCTCAACTGTTGTGAGTAAAATCAATGGTATTTCCGTCTCATCCGCAGTTAGCGGTGATGATTTAAAATTTATGAAATACGTTCACGGAGTTGGTTGGCAGCCACACTTTGTGAAATTGTCGGAACTAAAGAACGGGTCAGGAACAGGGTCGGCTTTCAATGTGGGTATAGCGGGTTGCACGGCGGCACAGACTCTCACCTGGTCGTCTGTAACAGATCAGATGAACTGTCAAGCGATCAACGGAGTCCCCGCGGCAAATATTACGGGGTTGGGAAGTCTAGCTACAAAATCAGCAGTGACATTATCAACAGGCGACGTGACTGGTACATTGCCCGTGGCAAATGGCGGGACGGGGGCTACTACGGCCGCGCAAAACTATGTTTTCGCTGGACCTGCTTCTGGCGGCGCAGGAGCTCCGACCTTTCGAGCCTTGACGGCAGACGACCTGCCAGCTTCCGCTGGGTATTGGACATCCGCAACTGGAGGGATTAATTACGCAGGAGGTAATGTCGGAATCGGCACTACGACTCCGGCGACAAAATTGGAAGTTGCAGGAAACATCAATGTTGGTTCACAAACCAGCCGCGCCACCGCCTCGACCAATCGTGGTCAGCTTGCAATGGGGTCAACATTTTCCAAGACGTCTGCTGGCTCCACAACACTTGATGCGAATGACGGAAACGTACAAGAGGTAGTGAATTTTCTCTGTAACAACTCGAACACGATCACTTTTTCGAACATGAAAGATGGCGGCGTGTATACGGTTTTACTATCCGGGGCAGTAGCCCATACCAACGAGTGCCTCTTCGCGCACTCGGGACTGATCTTCAAAACCTCTGGTGGTAACGTGGCACCAACGGCCAATAAAGATGTACTCTTTACTTTCGCGGTGATCGGGACCACCGTGATTTATACAATGATGGATAATCTTCAATAATATTTTGCGAGGCATCTATGTCGTTCAGGGATAGAAAAATAAGCCGTAGAGATTTGCTTAAACAAATTGGCGTGGGGACTTTGTTGACTAGCCCTTTTCTTGCCGCGCCAAACAGGGCGGATGCCTTTTTCAATGCTCTCTTAATGAAAAAGAAAAAAGAAGGGAGCGTTTTAATTCCTTCGAGTGGTATTTATAATACCACAATTTATACAGGCAATGGGGGAACCCAATCGATTACAACCCTTGCTGATTTAGACACCGCAGGAGGTTTAGTCTGGATTAAACGCAGAGACTCCGCCGCCAGTCATGCGCTTTTTGATACCGCTCGGGGGGCAGAAAATATGTTGTCGTCGGATACAGCAGCCGCCTCTGTAGGGACACAACCATTTGCAGTTACCTCAACGGGTTTCACGATCACCAGCTCTGGGACCACCAACTATAATGCCAACGGAGCAACTTATGTGGCGTGGTCTTTCAAAAGACAACCTAAGTTTTTTGATCTAAGTGCGGTAACGAAGTCCGCAGGCAGCGATGCTGTTGTAAATTTTCCGGATTTAGCAGAGTTAGGAATGGTGATGGTAAAAAGAACAGATAGTACGGGTGACTGGTATATGTGGCATCGTGGTTTAAATCCGGGAAATCTTTTTACACACACCAACGGCACTGAGACTGCCATGAATCATTTCACAGTTTCCGGAACCACGATTATACTTAATAATGGAACTATCGAGAATGGAACATATATAGTCTATGCGTGGGCTCATGATTCTTCGACAACCGGGAATATCTATTTTGGTTCTGTTGCGAATGGACATGGCGCCACGACATTCACTATTGGATGGGAACCACAAGCTCTTTATTACAAAGGCAATGGGTTTGCCAACTGGACCTATTTTGATACCGTTCGTGGAGATACCAACACTACACAAAAAGTGCTCGTTTTGACGTACGCAAGCGCCGAAGCCTCTTACTCCAATCAGCCGTATCCGCTCAGTACAGGCATTAGTTGGCCCGGGGGGGTCGGTCCCGTAAAGCTTTTGTATATGGCTATTCGTAAGCCGTAAGTAGGTGTCATTCCAAAATGCTGTACCGTTTTCAAATTGATTTTTCAGATATTGATCGTGGCGTTTATGAGTCCTTGGATTTTCGTGTGGCTCAGCACCCATCGGAAACTCATCCTTACTTGCTAAGCCGCGTGTTGGCTTATTGTCTGGCTTATCAAGAAGGTCTTGAGTTTACTCCTGGAGGCTTAGGAGACCCCGAGGCTCCTGCCTTGCGAAAGATGGGAAATCACAACTCGATTGATCTATGGATTGAAATAGGCAATCCGTCTGCGCGCAAGCTTCATAAAGCAACCAAAGCGGCCAAAGAGGTGAGGGTCTTTACCTACAAGAACCCCGACGTTCTTCTAAATGAAATTAAAAACAATGAAGTCCATCGTGCCAATGAACTTCGGATCGCGGCATTCGATTTAAAGTTTTTAGAAATTTTAAGTGAGAAGTTAGAAAAGAACAATCGATGGACATTATTGGCTCATCAAGGGCAGATGAACCTCACCATCGGCGAAGACACTTTTACTAGTGAGATTCAGAACGTAGGGCTTTAATTGCTGGGTGATATTGATAGTGTCCTTGCAGATGTTACTTAGACATGGGGACATGAAAAATTTTATGGAGTCTGCCTCTATTTCTAGCGAGCATTGGCTAAAAAGGCAATATGCTGCACCCATTTTATTTTCATGACAGTAGAAGTTAGAGCCGTTAGACAACCTCCACATGGAAAATAACGTAAAACTCGGATCATCAGACTTAAAAGCTGCTCTCATTGGTTTTGGTACAATGCATTTTGGGGTTACTATAGGCTTAAATGAAGCAAAAGCACTTCTTGATGATGAATACTGATGCAGGATGGGTTTTCTGGATTGTCGAAGAAATCCATCCTTTATCAGGTCGATCAATCACTAAAACGCCTGAAAACGGACTATATTGATCTCTATCAACTTCATGGATTCGACGGACAGATTCCTATAGAAGAGACTTTAGCGTATTGACCGATAAATAAGTGTTACCGAAGGACTTGTCTGTGGGTTTGCGTGTCATGCAGTTATTCCTTCTGGATCTTCTTCGGTTTTTTGAAGAAGT
>JABWCO010000224.1 GCA_013360185.1 Bdellovibrio sp. | reverse complement strand
AAAAATATATCAATACCCTGCTGCGCCGTGAGCTCGAAGCGGCGCGCAAAATCGAAGCGGCCCGCAAGGACGAGGGCAAACGCCTGCCGGATGATTCTGAAAAAGCAGACACGTTGGTGCTGCTGGTTGGCTTCTCGTTCGAGCCGTTGTTGCAGTCCGTCTGTGCATACAAGCCGAAAAAGGTTTTGCTGGTTTTGAATGATATTTACTCGGAGAACATCGATGGCCAGATGATCGGCGATTGGCTTACAAAATTGATCAGAAAATTGCCTGTCAACCTTTTGCCGGAGCAACCGGAGGAAATCGGCGCGCATGAGATCAATGAATCGACCGGAGAAGAACAGTTTGTCACTCAACCCGCGCAGCCCGAGAAAGTCTTTCAATTTTTGATCGACCAGTTGCTGCGCAATCCCAAGGCTGATAAACACGGCAGAATCGTGATCGACATCACCGGCGCGAAAAAAAGCATGGTGACCGGCGCGTATCTCTTCGGCGTGCTCGCCACCAATTGCACGCTTTCCTACGTTGACTTCGATGCGTACGAGCCGGAAAGTTTTCGCGCCTATGGCTATTCGTGCCGAATCGGCAAAATCGGCAACCCCTATCAGTCTTTTCAGATTGCAAATTGGCGTCGTGTGCAAGAGCGGTATAATCATTATGCGCTGAGTGAGGCCGCAGAGTTGCTCAATGCGATTATCAAAAATTTAGGCAAGGCGAATCTGTTTAAGAGGAAAAAGGGAAAGGAGATTCGGGAGGAAAATAAGATTCCGGAAGAATTGGTAAAGCTCGAACAACTGAAGACGATTTTAGAGTTCTATGCCAAGTGGGATGCCGGCGACATTCCTAAAGCTTACGAGCAGTGGATTTCCGAAATAAAATCGCTGGGGATCGAGGCGCCGATAGTTATTCAGGAGCTTGGACCGGAATGGGAACGAAAATATGAAGCCTTCAAGCAAAATGAACAGCTTCGAGGTGCAGACAATGTAAAGGGAAAAAACAAAGTCAATGCTTTTGAAAAATCAAAAGCAACAATTTCAATATGGACTGAGTTGCTTGGCAGAGACAAATGGACTGTGATGCTTACTTACGCATGCGACGAACTGGCCAAGATTCAACGCATAGCCAAGAAGAAGGGGGACTGGAGAGCGGCTTTTATTCGCGCTGCTAATCTCCACGAATATCTATTAAAAGTTCGATTGTTGATGCTTGCCAGCGACAATAGATGGTTGAAATTGGAAGTCGGTAATCAAGAGCAAATATTTCGTCTGGCGTTTTATGACGCTTCGGATGCCATTGGGTATGTGTTGGAGCCTGGACAGGAGGAACGATGGGAGCGCTATAAATGGAAGAATAATAAAAAACAATTTGCTGGCTCCCAGCATTAAGATGGGGTATTTCATGGATAAACGCCATGATATTTTTCCCGGTGTGCCATAAGAATAGCGTGCCTCCACCTTTGAAAAACCGGCCGATCTTAACTTATCCTCAATTTCTTTGATATTGTAGCCATCCCGCACATGTTCCTCAATAAATGATGTTTCTCCATCCCCCTGAACATCCGATCCGCCCTGATCGGAAGGTGTGGAAATAAGTAACATTCCGCCCTTCTTTAGCGACGCATAGATATTTTGAAAAACCAATACATCCTCTAATATATGTTCCATTACATCAACCGACAAAGCCAGATCGCAGGTATTTTCCTGCCTGAACTTTGTGAGATCGGCCATTTCAAATTTCACATTTAACCGACCGACCTGTCTGAAAAAATTATTGCAATCCTCCACCTGCTCTTGCTTTACATCTATCGCAAGTATTTTCCAATTCGAATTAATATTCGACAAATAATAGGAATACTGTCCGTAACCCGCGCCGGCATCTAAAACGGACACAT
>JABWCO010000012.1 GCA_013360185.1 Bdellovibrio sp. | reverse complement strand
TTTTCGCCGGGCAACCGAAATTTAAATCAACTCCCAAGGCTCCTAGCTTTACAGCGCGTTGGGCATTCAAAGCCAAGGGCTCGGCATGTCCTCCTAGAAGTTGCACAAACACAGGCGTACCCCAGCGCGTGCGCGATCCAGTTTTTAATTCAGGACAATTTTTATAGAAAACACTTTCGGGATGCAGACGATCAGTGACCCGCAAGAATTCGGTCACGCACTGGTCGATACCACCGATGCGAGTCAACGTATCGCGCATCACCCAGTCCACAACACCTTCCATCGGAGCCAAATGCAACTTCATGAACTAAAGGCCGCCCATTTTTTTGACGACATTAAAATGCTTTTTATCGCAAGGTTGAACAGACAGGCGCGAGCCTTTTTGTAAGACCACCATGTCAGCCAATTTTTCGTTAGCACGCAGATCAGCCAGGCTTACCAGGTTTTTAAATTTTGCGACAAATTCAACTTCAACACAAATCCAGGTCGGTTTTTCCTTCTTAGATTTTTCATCATAGTACTCAGACTTTTTATCGAACTGAGTTTTATCGGCGACACCCACTTTAGAAACTTTGGCAATACCAGCAACACCAGGTGGTTCGGCGTTAGAGTGATAAAATAAAACCAAGTCGCCCAGTTGCATGTCGTTCATCATAAAGTTGCGCGCTTGATAGTTGCGTACACCTTCCCAAGGAGTTGTCTTGTCCTTGTGCAGATTATCAATGGAATAAACATCAGGCTCTGATTTCATCAACCAGTATTTCATTTTGTTTTTTCTCCCTTGATTTTGCCAGATTTAAAGAACCACTCGCCGGCTTGTTTGCGGAAGGTGCTCAGTTCATGATGAACATGGTCTTCATCCAAAATATTGTAATAGGCTTTGAACTCGACCGTTCCCTTAGTGCCTTTTTCTTCGGAGTGCAAAATTTCAAGTTTTAAGAATTTGGCATTTTCAGCCCACTCTTTATTAGCCTCGTCATCAATGCCACCTAAAGTCTGCGGATCCGTGGTGTCACGCAGGTATTGCATTTGATTCTTGGCAAAGGCTGAATAGCGCGAACGCATCAGGGCCTCGGGCGTAGGTGCCAGCATCTTGCCAGAATGATAAAGACCACAACATTGAGCATAAGTTTTTTCGGAACCACATGGACATTTCATAGCTCGCGAAGCTAACAGAAACCCGCAAAGGAAGCCAGCCCCCGGAAGGTACGCCGTACCTTTTTCGGATGCGGGGCGACATCTTGCGGCAAGGTACCCTTTCCTCGAGGGGAATGGTATCTTTGCAGACGAATCAGGAGACCACATCGTATGGCAAAATGGGCAATGATCACAGGCGCCACTGCAGGTATCGGTTGGGCCACCTCTTTGGCATTAGCGGGGCAAGGCTTTTCAATTTTGGCCACCGGCCGCCGTTACGAAAAACTGCAAGAATTAGAAAAAGCCATCAAAGCGAAATTTCCTCAAGTGCAAGTCAAACTTGCCTGCTTTGACGTTTCAGATCGTTTTGAAGTCAGTGAGTTTTTGAAAGCCGAAGCAGCGTTGTTGCCACAGATCGAAGTGTTGGTGAATAACGCAGGCCTTGCTAAAGGCACCGATAAAATGCACGAAGCGTCCCTAGATGACTGGGAAACCATGATCGACACTAACGTCAAAGGTTTGCTTTTTATCACGCGCGGGATTTTGCCATTCCTTACACAAAAAAACTCAGGTCACATTGTAAACCTAGGATCGGTCGCGGGCCGTTGGACTTATCCAGGCGGGGGAGTATACTGCGCAACTAAATTTGCCGTGCGCGCTTTGTCCGAAGGCTTGCGTCGAGATTTGTTGGGCACAAAAATTCGCGTGACGAACATTGAGCCGGGCATGGTGACGACAGAATTTTCCATGGTGCGCTTTAACGACCAAGCCCGCGCTGACAAAGTTTACGAAGGCATGACGCCGCTGACAGCCGAAGACATTGCCGACACGATTGCTTGGTGCGTGGCTCGGCCTGCGCATGTGAATATTCAAGAGTTGGTAATTTATCCTACAGATCAAGCGCACGTCGATGCGGTTGCGCGCAAGTAAGGGGTGAACGTGAGTCAAGAATTCCGCATTGAAAAAGACACGATGGGTGAAGTGAAGGTTCCAGCAGATAAATTCTGGGGAGCACAAACACAAAGATCCACAGAGAATTTTCGCATCGGCGGTGATCGTTTTCCTCGGGAAATGATTCGTGCTTTAGGGATTCTAAAAAAAGCGGCCGCCTTAACAAATCATAAGTTGGGGCTGCTTGACGCAAAAAAAACAGACGTGATCGTGAAGGCTGCGGACGAAGTGATTGCTGGAAAACTTGATGCGCACTTTCCTTTGGTCGTCTGGCAAACGGGTTCGGGCACACAAACCAACATGAATGCTAACGAAGTCATTGCCAATCGCGCCCAAGACATACTGGGTTTAAAATTACCGAGCAAAGAAATTCATCCCAATGACGATGTGAACAAGGGGCAAAGTTCTAACGACACATTTCCGACTGCGATGCACATTGCGGTGGGGGAACAAATCGAACACCGCCTGCTTCCAATGCTAGACAAACTTGGCGGTGCGCTGACGGCCAAACAAAACGAATTCAAAGACATTGTGAAAATCGGGCGCACGCATTTGATGGATGCGACTCCGCTGACTTTGGGGCAGGAGTTCTCCGGTTACGCAACACAGATGCGCCATTCGAAAAAGCGCATTCAGAACACTTTGCCCCATCTGTACGAGTTGGCCCTGGGGGGAACGGCGGTTGGCACCGGACTTAATACGCATCCTCAGTTTGCAATTGAAGCAGCCAAGGCCATCGCGCAAGAAACTAAATTACCCTTTGTTTCTGCTGAAAATAAATTTGAAGCCTTGGCCGCCCATGACGCCTTGATTGAGGTCAGTGGGGCCCTAAATACCATTGCTGTGTCTTTGATGAAGATCGCAAATGACATTCGTTTGTTGGGCTCCGGCCCACGCTGCGGGATTGGCGAGCTGCATTTACCAGAAAACGAACCAGGCAGCTCCATCATGCCCGGCAAAGTGAATCCGACTCAAAGCGAGGCCATGACCATGGTCTGTGCGCAGGTGATGGGCAATCATGTTGCGGCGAGCATAGGCGGGGCCACGGGGCACTTTGAGCTGAATGTGTTCAAACCCCTGATTGTTTTTAATGTGCTAAATTCAATTCGTTTACTCTCAGATGCGTGTGAGTCGTTTACAGATCACTGTGTTATTGGAATTCAGGCGAATGCCAAACAAATTCGCAAACACCTGGACAATTCACTGATGCTCGTGACAGCATTGAACCCCCATATTGGTTACGACAACGCTGCTAAAATCGCGAAAACTGCCCATAAAAACGGCACAACACTGCGCGAAGAAGCTATCAATCTTGGACTCCTTTCTGGCGCAGAGTTTGATAAGATAGTAAAACCAGAGGAGATGACCGGCGTCTAGCCGACACCGAGGCTGATGGCCCGATAGGGCGCAGAGCGCAGGACTGCAAGTCCGGAGCTGAAGGCCGGCAGGCACAGAGCGCAGCTGAAGGCCGGCAGGCACAGAGCGCAGCTGAAGGCCCGCAGGCGCAGAGCGAAGCTGAAGCAGAAGTTTTTTTGAACGTAGTTCGAGTTAGGTAAGAGATGAGTTCTTTATTGGCAAAAGTAGACTGGATGAACAGCGATGATATTCGCCCTTATGTTTTTGTGCGTCCAGAAAACCAAATTGCCCAACCTGGTTCCGTTCATCGCTTGGATTGGTTTAAAAAAGAACCTGTCTTTAAAGATCCCTTAGACATTGCAGAAGTGACGTTTGCCGATCGCATTTACTCTTTAGAAGAACGAGCTTTCGGTCCTTCCAATATGGCCATGCCTCGTTGGGTGTTTTACGACTGTGCTGTGATGCCTGGGTTTGTTGCGGGCTTCGCCGCACGTCCCTCAGCGTTGACGCCAGAAATGCGCGCAGCCCTTGATCCAAAAAAATTCCCGGCTTCGAATTCACCCATTAAAACTTCCGGCGTGATGAAAGAAGTTACTTCACTTGATGACATGGACTGGGTGCCATTGTCGTTGTTCATTATCATCCCAACAATGCATCGTGGAGAGTGGGTCGCCCACAACTTGTGTTCGGTGAATTCTCTTTTACCAAGTGGTGGATTGTATGGCTTAGGCTTTATGTCGAAGGCCTTTGGTTTGTGGTACGCAAATGTCGAGCAGTGCTCTGGCATGACTCAGTGGGGAAGCCCAGCTTTGAAGTTACATTCGCACTATGGCCACTTGGAAGTCATCGGGGCCTATGCGCCGGTGCACTCTCATGCCAAGACGATCACGTATCGTGTGCAAGTGAACACGCACTGTTGGGAAAAGTTCTTTAGCAAAGAACCAGATTTGGCTTTCTTGGAAAATTACGGTCCGACAGGTACGTATATTGATCCTAAGGATGAAACCAGCATGTTGTCCTTTCAAAAGCGTATCGAACGCAATGAAGGGCCCTTTTACTTAAGCGCTGGTGAAATTGCGCAGAAGAAGCTGGATGAAAAATTAATGATTTATAATTTGAAACAACAATACTAGATAGGAAGATACTATGACGATGAATACTCTGCCACCCGTTGCAAAATCTTTTTTTGCATTCTGTAAGAAGTGTGATGCTGACCGCTACCACGTGGTTTTGGCGCATACAACTTCAACGTCGGCAAAGATCAAGTGTGAGATCTGCGGATCTTTGAAAACTTTTTCACTTCCTAAAGCACAAACTCGTACGGGCAAACCTTTGACAGGTGCGGCAGCGAAAAAACGCGAACAAACAATGAATTCACGTAAATCAAGCCACCGCAACGAATATGACATGTTGATGGCGAACGAAAAGGCAGCAACGGCGACCTATAGCATGAAGGGCAAGTTCGAAAAGAACACAAAACTTGATCATCCGAAATTTGGTATGGGTTTCATCAAAGAAGCGATGTCAGATAAAATCGAAGTGGTTTTTGAAGACGAAGTGCGCACATTGATTCACAATCGCGTTTAAGCGACTTAAGTAAAATATAATGCATATATGGGCTTGCAGTCACATGCAGGCCCTTGTCGTTAGAGTAATTTAGAAGACGAGATTTCATGGATTGGCTTAAAGGGTTGAACCCCGAGCAACAAAAAGCCGTAAAACATAATTACGGACCCTTGCTGATTTTAGCAGGGGCGGGTTCAGGTAAAACGACAGTGCTTGTTTCAAGGACAGGACGCTTAATTTCTGAAAGGGTGGCAAGTGCTCAAGAAATCTGCGTTCTGACTTTTACTAACAAAGCTGCCAAAGAGCTTAAGCACCGCGTGGGTGTAAAGCTTGGCAACACGGGTAAAGGTCTTTGGGCCGGGACATTTCATTCCTTCGGTTTGCAAATTCTGCGTCGTTTCCATAAACATGCCGGCCTTTCGCCATACTTTGGGATTGTCGATCAGAGTGATTGCAATTCCATTCTTAAAGATCTGATCAAAGACATTAAAAACTCCGGCAAAGATAAATTCGACGTCGATAAGATCTTAACCATGATCAACGATCGACGCACTGGCATGGCCGTGCAAAACGAAGCGTTTGACGAATACCACGAGATGGTCGAAGTGCTGACACCGAAATTTGCCAAACGCCTTGAGCACTTGGGAGTGGTTGATTTTGAGGGTTTGTTGATCAAGCCGTTGCAGTTATTCAAAGACAATCCAGATATCTTAGAAAAAGTCCAAGGGATGTTCAGTCAAGTCATGGTGGACGAGTTCCAGGACACCAACCGTATGCAGATGAATTTGATCGCACAGATCGTCAAGGCCCACAACAACCTGACGGTGGTCGGGGATGATGACCAATCGATTTACGGCTGGCGTGGGGCGGAAGTAAAAAACATTTTAAATTTCCCGCAAGATTTTAAAAACTGTGAAGTGATTAAATTAGAAAGAAATTACCGATCGTCTGCCGAAATTCTAGCGGTCGCCAATGCGGCGATTTCTAAAAATAAAAATCGCCATGGCAAAGTGCTGCGCTCAGAAGCGGCCCAAGACACGGGGGAAATTCCAGAATTATTTATTCTGGATCGAGAAGAAGATGAATGTGAGTTCGTGGTTACGGAAATTCTAAACTTCCAACGTCAAGGTTATAAAAATAAAGACTTTGCAATCTTGTATCGTTCCAACACCCAAGGTGGTTTGATCGAGTCGTCTTTGCGTCGGGCCAATATTCAATACAATATTTCTGGTGGGACATCGATTTTCGACCGTCGCGAGATCAAAGATTTAATGGCTTATTTAAAACAAGCCCTGGCTCCCAATGAAGTTTCTTTACGTCGCATCATCAATGTTCCCTCACGAGGAATTGGTGATACGAGCATTGAAAAGCTAAGTGAATTCGCTCTTAAAAAACGCATTAACTTCGTGGAAGCCTGCCGTTATTGGAAGGAAGCCGAAGTTCAAGATAAGGCCGGAGAGTCGATTGAAAATTTATTAAAGTTTATCGAAGACCTGCCAAAAAATATTTTAGACTTTCACGTGGGTTCTAGCCCGGGCGCGAAGATGGTGCAGTTGTTCCAAGATATTGGTTACAGAGAATACGTCTATGGGACGGCGGCGGATCCAACCAGTGCAGAAAAAAAGTGGGTGGTCGTGGAAATTTTGGGTCGCATCCTGGATGCGTACCTAGGGCGACGGTCTTACGATGTCGAAAGTATTAAGTCATTTATCGATTCCATGATGTTACGTGATGATATGTCCCAGGAAGAGGAAGAGCCAAACAAGGTCCAACTAATGACCTTGCATGCTTCAAAAGGCCTAGAATTCCCGGTGGTAATTTTAGCGGGCCTTGAAGAAGACCTGCTGCCACATAAAACTTTGGGCTCCGACATCGACGAAGAGCGCCGGTTATTTTACGTGGGTGTGACGCGCGCAAAAAAACGTTTGGTGATGTCACGCTGTATGCAGCGAAAAAAGAACGGCGTCGTCAGACCCGTAACGCCGTCCAGATTTTTATTAGAACTGCCGAAGGAACTTTATAAAGAGTATCCGTTAGGAGCTCGCCCCGTCGTTGGACAAGAGCGAGAAGATTTGGTCGCTAATTTTTTATCCAAGTTGGATTCCCAGATAGGTGCGAAGAAATAAGGACTAAAGAAGAGGGCCGTCGAAGGATTGCCCCACTTGTGTGATTTTTTCGCCGCGTGAATCACGATCGATAATATACATGATCACGGGAGTTAAAGTCATTTTGCCAGAGCCAGAAATACTTTTGCGACTTAACAAAATGGCCCATGGATTTTCTTTTCCAGATACGGAGTGTTCCGCCTTTTCAAAAAGAACTGTCGCGACCATTTTTAAACCGTCTTCGCGTTTTTTATCTTCATAGTATCTGACAGCTTTTTTTGCTGCCGAATAGTTCTTAAAAGACACGCCCATATTTTCATCAAAAGCGCGCATTTCAAAGGGTGGAGTCGTCTGTAAGTTATCATAAACATAACCACGGGTTCCACGGGGAGCGACACCAAATTGAAGACTTAAAGTTTCAAACATCGCGTGTTGGGACAATGAAAAAAAATAGGCTTTTCTAATGATATTTTGCGATGTGGCTTTTTCCGGAAGAGCCTGAGCTGTCAGGGCGCCGACAAAAAGTACGGCTGCTATCAGCGTTGCAAAAACGTTCAATTTTTTCATAAAGTTCTCCTGAGGCGCTTCTTTGCTATTATCATTCCACACTGATCTGCCGATATATTTGATTACGCATTAAAAATAATGTCTAAGGCTTAGACAGGGAGCGTTCCCTGTCTTTTCATAAACACTATTAATCCCAAAACCAGGGGGCTCAGGAATAGCTTCTTATTTTTGCGTTTAGTCTTGCAACATCCGAGTGAACTCAGGTGGTATCGGCGTTTCAAAAGTCTGGGCTTGGCCGCCGTCCAATGACAACCTTAGGCGGAACGCGTGCAAAAACATTCTGTTCGTGCCATAGATGCCCGCCATACGATCATTATATTTTTGATCCCCATAACGAGTGTCGCCGACGATGGCGTGTTTTGCTAAAGCCGCATGTTTACGAATCTGATGTTGGCGACCGGTAAGTAATTGAAACTCAACTAATGAAAAATACTTATTCGATTTTAAAACCTTATAAAGAGTTTTTGCGGGCACACGATCTTTCAAAAGGCCCTGCGGATTTTTACGTCCCTCCGCTTTGTCAGAAATGGGTGTTGCCCACTCTTGAAATTCATTGGCGACTGGCATCGCGCCACGTAAAACCGCGTAATAGAATTTTTCAGCTGTGTGTTTTTGAAATTGTTCAGCCAAGGAAGCCGCAGTTTCCGCTTCAGTTGCGACAACTAAAATACCACTGGTCTCTTTATCCAAGCGGTGTACGGGATAAATATCTGAAAACGTACCCGGAGCTAGTTGTTTCTTTAAAAGGCTGCGCACATCGCCCGCTTCATTGTGTACAGAAATCCCCGCAGGTTTATTGATGACCACCCAATTTTTCGACTTTTCAATGAGAGGCAGTTTGTGGGCATTATTGTTGGGCTTCATTCACATTCCTTCAGGATCGCACGCACTTGTTGGGCGGTCAGATCTTTGCCAGCTAAGTCGCTAGAAAATAGTTTTCTTTCTTTACGGGACACCGCCAAGGAATGCACGGAAATTAATACCAGCAGGTTAAAGAAGAAGCCGAGCCAACTCAAAAACAGGAAAAAAGTACCCATCAACAGCAGATTCTTTTCGTAGGCTCTTAAGTCGACAGTTTCTTTTCCTGTAGAATAGGGCATAAGATCCGAATGCGACTCGCGCCACATCAGATCCACTTTTTGTAAGTTTGTTTGTAATTGTCGATAGGGTGCTGAGGCAACTTTCTGTCGATGCTTTTTAAAATGCAAGGCGGTGACGATTGCAGAAGGAATCCAGCCGAAGATGTACGAGGCCGCCATTTCTGGAGCCATAGAAAACCTCTTTAGTTGTTAGTGCACGCAGCCCAAGATTCAGCTTTTTCGCGCACCGTGCGTTCGACAGCTATACCTTTGGGGTAACTGCCAAAGCTTCCTTGGCGTGCGACGATGCCAAAATAATTTTTGCTACGATCCCAAAATGGATAGGCACCATAGGCTCCGGGACTTGAAACTCGCACCGCTGGGGTGCAGTTATAGACAGAATTTTGGCACTCATGCCATAAGCCAAGGCCATAATGCCAGTCTTCATTCATTGCGTCGGCGACGGGGGAATAGCTAATTGTGGCGCTGGCCGTTTGATCGGTTAAAAGTTGTGTCATCATGGCTGAATTTAGCAGCGTGCCCGCGGCCAGCGCCTTAAGAAAGGCCATGTAATCTTGTGCTGTCCAGTGCATACCACCGCCTAAGCGCGGATTCGAACTAGATGGCAGATCATAAGTGCTCGAGGCAAAAAGACCTGTCGCCGTTTTAAAATCAGCAAACACTTGCGACCACGAACTCACACCTAAAGCCTTCACGGCCATTAAGCCGGCGACCTGCATGTGGTTGCCAGAATAATAGAACTGGTTTCCAGGAGGTGCCGTTTTGTTGGCGTTGGCATTGCCGATATTGGTGACACAGGTTTCAAAGTTTGCAATCCCCACGCTTAAGCACGCAGGTTCCGCGGCCATTAGTCCCGAGGTAAAACTTAAAAGTTGCTTAAGCGTAAGACTATAAAGTGGATCTGAATTTGTTAAAGGCCAGGACGCGATATGATCTTGGGGGCGATCACTCAAAGTTAGAGTGCCAGCTTGCACCAGGCGAAGAATCACCGCGGCGGTTACAAGTTTTGAAGTGGAAGCCGATTCATACGAAGTCGTCAAACTAGAAGCGCCGCGGTTGTACGAAAAACGTCGTCCATCAGCCCGCTCGATCACATAAGTAAAATCCACTTCGGAACTGGCTTGTGCCAAGCTTGCAGTCATCTCGGTTTCAAGTTGGGCGGTGGAGCAACTATTCGCGGCGCCGCCACTGTTATCACTTTTATTGCAAGCTCCTAAAGCCAGGAGGCACCCCAGGAAAAACAAACTGCGCATCAGAATTTTCATAAACTTCCTTTGTGCCGAAAAAGAATTATTTATTTTAACAAAAAGAAATCTTAAAGAGCAACGACCCACTGATTTTTAGCAAGAAGAGTCAGTGACCTTTAGTTTGTCGCACAAATCGCTAAAATAGAGCAAATGGTCCAGGAGGTGTTCCATGAATCCAGCGATCCACGAGTTTTTAGATTTTTTAGAAAATGAAGATGATCTCGATGTCGGCGATTTTAAGCGCGAGGTGGATTTACATTTACACTACATGATTGAAAACATGCGCCCATTGACCTCGGAACAAGTCTGGCAACTGCGAAAGATGCGGGAACAATTGCTGTGGACCTATAAGTTTGAGGTGGAGGAACTGCGCCAGCAGTTGCGGTCGCAAGTGCTGCATCTTGAGGACTTCAGCCCGCCGCCGCTATAACAACTACACTATAACTCTCTGCGCTGTTGTTGCGCTTAAAGAATCCTGTGGGTAGGCTTGAGTTTCACAGGAGGTCCCCTATGTCCACGACAGCGCTGGCGCAACAGGAATTCTGCATCACTTTAAGTGATCTTGCCTCTTTCATGGAAATTCCCTCGAGCGTGTGTAAAACGCGCATAGAAAAGCGTCTTAAAAAGAAGCTCAAATCTCCTTGGCTGTTGCCGGAAGAAGTCCGCACCGTTCTTTTGGCAGAGGGATACAAATATCCTAAAAAGGTTATTTCCATTCAGATGTTAAAAGGCGGTGTTGCGAAAACCACTTCGGTATTGAACATGGGACTTCGTGCGGCCATGTACGGCGCTAAAGTTCTATTTGTCGATTTGGATCAGCAAGCCAATCTTAGCTTTGCCCTAGGGGTGGAAGACGAAAGTTTGCCGGTGTGGGTGGACATTGTCGAAAAACGCAAAAGCATCGATGAATGTGTGCACTTTATTGAGCCCCATGTGGATCTTATTCCTTCGTCACTGAACAATTCCGTCCTGGATCGGGTGCTTGCAAACTCCAACCGTAACTGGGCACAAGCAGTGAAAGGGCCCTTAGAAAAAATCAAACATCGTTATGACCTGATTTTGATTGATACAGCCCCCGCTCTTAGTGCGACCAACACGGCCGTGACTGTGGCATCAGATGAAATCATTTTACCAGTGAACCCGGATAAATTTGCATTTTTGGGTCTAGAAAAGAATTTGGCAGAGCTTGAGGACATCAAGCGCGACTTTGCTTTGGACTTTGAAAGAAAGATCTTATTCACAAAGTTTGATGGACGAGAAAACACCAGTCATGAACTTTTACAGAGATGCATTGATTCTTTTGAGGATTCGCTGATGAAGAGTTATATTCGCACTTCGACAG
Source organism: Bdellovibrio sp. (assembly GCA_013360185.1). Taxonomy (GTDB): domain Bacteria; phylum Bdellovibrionota; class Bdellovibrionia; order Bdellovibrionales; family Bdellovibrionaceae; genus Bdellovibrio. The sequence goes on along the minus strand of JABWCO010000012.1, from coordinate 32,214 downwards.
AGGTCAAAAACACGGTTCGGTCCGGGAAAAGTCTGTTTGCTGGGAAGTCGCCAGTGAAAGCAGACTATGATCTGGTCACCCGTGAAATGCTAGGCTTTGCCTAAGAGGTTTATATGCCAGAGATCAAAGACTACGAAGGTAAAAAGAAGACATCCCACGCAAATAGTCATCCCGCAAAGAAAGAGGCGCCTGTGACAAAAAATAAAAATAAACGCCGTCCATACAGCGAAGCAAAACATCACGACCCTGAAGTTGCAGAAACTTTGTCTGGAACACAGATGAAGATGGAAGATGCTGACGCCATCAACACCGAAGCGCAAAACGAAGGTGTGGCGCCCGAGCACGTCGAGCCAGAAATTATTGCTGAAGCAGAAATGGTCGCTGAAGGGGCCCCGGCATTTGGTGACGAGCCTTCGGAAGGCCATCACCATGAGACAAAAATCCACTTAGATTTTTATGGCAGTGATTTGATTCGCATGAAGGCGCCAAAAGTTATGGAGCTTGCAGACACAGTCGCTGACCAATGGGTTAAAGACGGTCAGTTCCAAGGCTTGCCGGTCGGAAACCCTTTGGCACAGATCGCCGCGGCCAAAGCGTTGCGTACAGCTAAAGACGTCGAAAAGAAGCTCGAAGAAAAGGGCGTTATCGCCATGGCCAAAATGGGTTTCGAGTTCGTTAAATCTAAAATCGAAAAGAAGTAATCTAAATGTCTCGCCAGAAGCGCATAGAGGATATTTTAAACCAGGCTTTAAATCCCACCCGTCTAGAGGTGGAAAACGAAAGCCACATGCACTCTGTGCCCGCTAACAGCGAGACGCATTTCAAGGTTTTGGCGGTCTCTGCTGCCTTTGTTGGCAAATCCCGCATCGACCGTCAAAGATTCGTCAATGATCTTTTAAAAGCTGAATTGCAGACGGGCCTTCATGCCTTGACGCAAAAAACAATGACCTCGGAAGAATGGGAAAAACAAAAAGCCCAGCTCAACTTCGAATCGCCAGAATGCCAAGGCGGCAGCAAGCAAGGCCGTTGAAAAAGGCTTATCTGCTTCGTTGCCAGGCCCCCTCTTTCGCTCCGACGTGCTAGGAGCACGTCTGCGCTGCAGAGTGAACCCTCCGCCTCGCATATAGACCTTTTTGAACGGCCTTGAACTAGTCCTTAGGTGTTCGATTTTTTAATTATTCGCCGAATTCTTTGAGTTTTGATTGTAGTTCGCCTAGGAGGCGTTTGACTTCTTGCAGCTGTTCTTCTTCTGGGGATTTTTTGTGCACCATCTGTTCGGAAAGGGTATCCCAGGAATTTAAAGCTTGTTTTAGATCTTCATTGAGGTTTCCGAAGAGCGACTTGCGTGCAGACTCTTTCTTATCGCCCGTGGTCGATAAGTCCTTTTCAGGAGGGAGTTGTTTTTCTAGGTTGCCGTCACTCATTCAGTTCTATTCGCTATCTTTAGAATGCCGATAGCTCCGCTATCGGTGTCTATCGAAGTGCTTCATGCACAAGGGCGATAGTGTTGTAAAACGAACTCCATTTGACAAGTATTTTTAGCCTGATAGATTACCGGGGCTATGCCATAACGGCGAACTTGTTAGGAGAATGACATCATGTCTCAAGAGATTATCTACACAATGAAGGGCGTAAGTAAAGTATATCCTCCGCAAAGATATGTTTTAAAAGACATTTATCTTTCGTACTTTTACGGCGCAAAAATCGGTGTTCTTGGTTTGAACGGATCGGGAAAGTCCACTTTGCTTAGAATTATGGCAGGGGTGGATAAGGATTTTATCGGCGAAGCTTTCCCTTCAAAAACGATGAAGGTGGGTTACTTCGAGCAGGAGCCAAAGCTTGATGAAACGCTGACTGTTAAGGAAAATATTTTTGCCGGTATGGGCGAACTTCCCAAGCTGATGAAGGAATACAACGCGATCAACGATAAATTCAGCGACCCGGATTTAGACCCTGATGCGATGAATGCCTTGATCGAAAAACAAGGGGTGATCCAAGAAAAATTGGAAGCTTTGGGCGCTTGGGATGTCGATCAAAAGATCGAAATCGTCATGGATGCTCTTCGTTGTCCAGATGGCGATTCAGCCGTCACAAATCTTTCCGGTGGTGAAAAACGCCGTGTCGCTTTGGCGCGCCTGATCATGAGTGAGCCCGACATTTTGCTGTTGGACGAGCCCACGAATCACTTGGATGCGGAATCTGTGGCTTGGTTAGAACAATATCTTTCAAAATTCCCTGGTACGGTCATCGCGGTTACGCATGATCGTTATTTCTTAGATAATGTGGCCGGTTGGATCTTAGAGTTAGACCGTGGTGAAGGCATTCCGTGGAAAGGCAATTACACCTCTTGGTTAGAACAAAAAGATAAACGCCAGGCCAATGAAGCCAAAGACCAGGCTCGCAAGGCCAAGACTTTGGAAAAAGAGTTGGATTGGATCCGCCAGGGCGCAAAAGCTCGTCAGGCTAAGTCGAAGGCGCGTATTTCTAACTATGAAAATTTATTGAAAGAAGCCACTCCGGATAAGATCCAGGAAATGTCGATCTATATCCCGCCAGGGCCTCGTCTGGGCGATATCGTTGTGGAAGCGAAGGGCATCACTAAGGCCTATGACCACAAGGTCCTATTGGACGATGTGAGCTTTACGATTCCGCGCGGCGCGATCGTGGGTGTTATTGGACCCAATGGTGTCGGTAAATCGACTTTGTTCCGCATGATTACGGGCAAAGAAACCCCAGACTCTGGAACTTTCAAGGTCGGCGAGACAGTGAAAATTGCGTACGTAGATCAAACGCGCGAAACCTTGGATCCGAATAAGAGCATCTATGAAGAGCTTTCTGGCGGTGCGGACGTGATCAACTTGGGCACGCGAGAAATCAGTGCTCGTCAGTATGTTTCTTGGTTTAACTTCACAGGCTCTGACCAACAAAAGAAAGTCGGTCAGTTGTCAGGCGGTGAACGCAACCGTGTGAACATGGCAAAAATCCTTAAAGAGGGTGCCAACCTTCTTTTGCTGGATGAGCCGACCAATGACCTTGACGTCAATACGATGCGCGCCCTAGAGGAAGCCCTGCTTGAATTCGGGGGCTCTGCGGTTGTGATCTCCCATGATCGCTGGTTCTTGGATCGTGTGTGCACGCACATCATGGCCTTTGAAGGGGATTCCAAGATTGAGTTCTTCCCTGGCAACTTCTCAGAATACGAAGAAGATCGTAAGAAGCGCCTTGGAGAAAATGCGGGACCGAAGCGAATCCGCTTTAAAATGGTCTAACAATCTAAAGCAAAAAGAGCGGGGTAACTCGCTCTTTTTATATCAGCTCTGTAATGGTTTTCTCATTCTCTCTATATATAAAGTTACAAAGGTAAGACCGTCTGTAGGGTCTCATAGTGACTCTTTAATGAAACAAATTCCTCAGGGGATCCGCCCTGGTCTGGGTGCAGGCGCAATGCTGCCTGGCGGAAGGCCTTCCTAAGTTCAGCGGCAGTGAAGCCCTCTGATAAGTCGTGAATCCACATCTTTAAAAACTCAAAGGCTTCACGCTGTTCACTCGAAAAGGTGTGGGGTTTACGCTGGGGGCGTACTCGGGGAGCAGGGTAGTGTCCACGCGGAGTGCGGGACTCATATCGACCAATTTGTCCAAGCAAATAAGCTAGATGAGCAGGGTCCGCGTTCAAAAGAGTTTCTTCTTTCAGAGGGGCAGAAGGGGTCTGTGCGCCCATTTTCTCTCGAAGAATTTGTTTGAAACTCGCTTGAAAACTCATGCTAAACCTATCGGTTCAGTCTGAGAAAAGCGCAGTCCAGAAGGTATTTCCCCTCGAGAAAAACGCGTTTCCCGAGGGAAACGCAGCCAATTTTCGCGTGAAACCCCCTATTTCTAGGGGGAAAAAGGCGAATTCATCGAAAAAAAAATGATTTACCCTGCATTTTTTTTTGGACAAACCCCTCGACTTAGATACACACTAAGCTCATTCGAGTTAACAGGACTAAAAACCTAACGGAGGAAACTCAAATGGCAAAAGCGAAAAAAGCTACTACAAAGAAAGCAGCTCCTAAAAAAGCTACTACAAAAAAAGCGGCTCCTAAAAAAGCAGCTACAACTAAGAAAGCTGCTCCTAAAAAAGCCGCTGCAAAAAAAGCTGCTCCAAAAGCAAAAACTGCTCGTAAACCAAACGCAGCATTCATGAAAGCGTTGACTCCATCTGCAGCTTTGGCAGCAGTTGTTGGTGCTTCTCCACTTCCACGCACTGAAGTTGTTAAAAAACTTTGGGCTTACATCAAGAAGAACAATCTTCAAGATTCTAAAAACAGAAGAAACATCAATGCAGACGCAAAACTTAAAGAAGTTTTCGGCGGCAAAACTACAGTTTCTATGTTCGACATGACTAAACTTGTTTCTAAGCACTTGAAATAGTCCTTAGTCGGCCGAAAAGCTGAACAAGTTTCAAAAGCCTAGGCTCAAACCTAGGCTTTTGCATTTTCTAGGAGGGCGAACTTTAGCCTTCTGGGCTTTTGCTAAAAGGTCCTATCCAATTGTACACCCTCGTGCTATATAGTCCCCCTATGGGAATTACGCCTTTATCACTTGAAGAAATCAAAAAAATGACTCGTGCGTGTCGTATAGCGGCCGACACTCTAAACTACCTAGAAAAGTACATAAAGATTGGCATCACCACGAACGAAATCGATGAGCTGGCTAATGATTTTATGCAGACTCAAGGGGCGAAGTCCGCTTGTCTTGGGTATCATGGCTACCCGAAATACACCTGCACGTCGATTAACGAAGTGGTCTGTCATGGGGTTCCTGATGACACCGTTTTAAAAGACGGCGACATTATCAACGTCGACGTGACCTCTTGGATTGACGGTTTTTTTGGTGATACATCACGCATGTATGCTATCGGCAACATCTCTGATGATGCCAAGGACCTCATCGAAACGGCACGCCAAGCCCGCGATTTGGGTATTGAGGCCATCGTGCCCCGCGGTTTTACCGGCGATATCGGCTTTGAAACAAATAAGTATGTGACTCGCAAAGGCTATACGACGATTAAAGAAATCGGAGGTCATGGAGTCGGGCGCCGTTTCCACGAAGAGCCTTTCGTCCCGGCCTTCGGCAAAAAAGGCAAAGGCGAACGTCTGGTTCCTTTCCATTGTATCACCGTCGAGCCCATGGTGAACCAAGGAACAGATCAATACGTCGAGTTTGATATACCCGGTTCAAGCATTAAGTACTATCATACTGCAGATGGTCTATTGTCCGCACAGTTTGAACATACAGTACTTGTGACGGATACTGGCTACGAAATTTTGACTTTGCCTTAACGGCATAAGCCGGCAGAGCACAGAGCCACAGGCTCGGAGCTGAAGCAGCTCCTGATTTTTATAAATTAATTTTTTAAGGTATTAAAACAACAAAGGATATTATCAATGTCACTAACGACAACGAACGGAAAGTCCGCTATGAAAAAAAATATTAAGTCCGCAGGAAAAATGACGGCTAAAATGCCAACTGGAGACTTCAAAGTTTGCAAAGAGGCGATGGAAAGCCAAGAAGTTTTCGATAAACTGGCAAAATGGGGTCGCGAAGAAATTAAGATCGCTGAAACTGAAATGCCAGGCTTGATGGCTTTGCGTAAAGAGTACGGCAAACAAAAACCGCTTAAAGGCGCTAGAATTTCTGGTTGTTTGCATATGACCATTCAAACAGCGGTGTTGATTGAAACACTGGTTGAGTTGGGTGCTGAAATTCGTTGGTCTTCTTGCAATATCTTTTCAACTCAAGATCACGCAGCAGTGGCTATGGCGGCAGCGGGTATTCCGGTATTTGCTTGGAAAGGTTTGTCTGAAAAGGACTTCAACTGGTGCATCGAACAAACGATTACTGGCTGGGGTAAAGATGGATTTAACATGATCTTGGATGATGGTGGTGACTTAACCAACATGATGCATGAACCACGTTTCGCCAAAGAAATGAAAAAAATTATCGGCATTTCTGAAGAAACAACGACAGGCGTGCACAACCTTGAACAAATGGTGAAAAACGGAAAATTGAAAGTTCCGGCAATCAACATCAATGACTCTGTAACGAAATCTAAATTCGACAACTTATACGGTTGCCGTGAATCACTTGCGGACGGTATCAAACGTGCTACGGACGTGATGATCGCTGGTAAAATTGTTGCGGTTGCGGGTTACGGCGACGTAGGTAAAGGTTCTGCGCATTCTATGCGTGGTTTGGGCGCTCGCGTTCTCGTGACTGAAATCGACCCTATCTGTGCATTGCAAGCGGCGATGGAAGGTTTTGAAGTTGTGACTATGGATGATGCCGCTCCAATGGCGGACATCTTTGTTACAGCAACGGGCTGCTGCGATATCATCACTGAAAAACACTTTAGCAAGATGAAAAACAACGCGATTGTTTGTAACATCGGTCACTTCGATATCGAAATCGACATGGCTTGGTTGAACAAAAACTCAAAAAAACGCGAAGTGAAACCACAAGTGGATATCCACACTTTGAAAAATGGTCGCCAAGTTATTATTTTGGCGCAAGGTCGTTTGGTGAATTTAGGTTGCGCGACGGGACATCCAAGTTTCGTAATGTCTAATTCATTCACGAACCAAGTATTGGCACAAATGGAACTTTACATGAACCGTGATAAGTACGAAGAAAATATCGTATACCGTTTACCTAAGCACTTAGACGAAAAAGTGGCAGCTCTTCATTTGGATAAATTGGGAGTTAAACTGACTAAGTTGTCTGGCAAACAAGCGAAGTACTTGCACATGGATCAAAACGGTCCGTTCAAGCCAGATCACTACCGCTATTAATCCCTAAAGGGGGATAGCGAAGGACGGGCTGCAGCCGAAAAGCTTTAGCCCTCCTTAAGTAAGGGAGCCGTTACTGGCTCCCTTTTTTTTAGAAGTGGGTTCCGTTTTCGTAATAGCCCTCTTTGCTGAGGTTTGTGAAGATGACAATGATGTCGTCATTGATCAGAGCTTTTACTTTTTCAGTAATAATTTTTGCGACTTTGTCTTGAACCTCTTGAGGTCTTGGAAACCACAACACCTCGATCATCGGAAACGAACGAACTTCTTGGCCTTTAAAGAAAAATTTTGTTTCGATTTTTTCAAAAGTAAAATTGTCTTCCGCCGTATTAACGGCCGTTGCCAGCAGGGGTAAAAGTTCTTGGCTTAATGTTTGAACGTGCTCTGCCGTGACTGCACGCAGACGAAGATGTGGCATTGAAAGCTCCTATTTTTTAAGTTCGAAAGGGATTTTTTCTAATAACTGACCGTTCACCATGATTTCCAAGTAATGAGTCCCGGGATAATACACTCGGGTGGTGATAGGCTTAAACGAATGTTTCTTTTTAATTTCAAGCGTTTCTTTGGCCTTCATTTTTTTTGTCGTAAGCTTAAAAACTTTGGGCGCATTTTTGCCGTTGGACTTTTTGTGATGAATCACATAATCCACCATGATCTGAGTGGCAGAGCTTGAATTCAAAACAAATGAAAACTCTAAATAGTCTCCCACGCGTACGGCTTTGGCAGAAACCTTCAAATCTTGCAGGCGAATCTTACCTTTGTTTTCATAACCTAAAAGTTTTAAAGCTTCTCGGTCGCCTTTTTTTAGAAGTGTCCGTAAAGCGTGACGAACAATCCAATTGATTTTTTCTTCATGGGCTTTCGGCGCGCCATTAAGCCACTTTTTTGCAGTTTGCACCGCAAGCTGAGGGTGGTCCTTGGAGATATCATTTAGATGATTGGCCACGGATTTGCGCACATAAAGTTCGTCATCGAATTTTAATTTTTCTAAAAGTGCAATGGTCGGCGTGGGATCTTGGATGAATGATTTTAGTTGTTCCCCCCACGGCAGGCGGGGACGAGATCCTTCTGAAACTAAACGACGGACATGGACATTTTTATCTTGGCTCCACTGATGCAGAACTTTCAGTGTCTTGGCTTCGTGATGAATTAAAAATGGACGAATCGCAAACTCGGCTGTGAAAAGCTGGGTAAGTTCATGCAGGGCTGCTAAAGACTTGTCGAAGTCTTCAAGTCCGTACTTTTGAATAAACTCCGTGAAAGCCCACAGGTCAAAGCCCGACAGGGGGCTTAAGTTTGCCTTTGGTTTTTTGGCGGCTTTTAATAAAAGTGCCAAAGCTTTTGGGTAATCCTCTGGCAAGTGTTCCTTTAAAGCTTCGCGCAAAAGTTGCACGCGGGGCTTTAGCTCTAACGGGGCCAGGTCCTTACTGACCTTCACAAAACTTTTAGCATCGAAATCAGCCCAGTGATTTTGGATGTGGGCCGCGATTCTTTTAACAAGATCCGCGTTTATCCAATTCTTAAATGCTGAGTCTGATTCTTGCTTTTGCTTCTGAGGCATTATTTAAAATTCAGCTTATCGCAATAGTGACGAAGCTCTTGGATGCTTTCGCGGATGTCTTCCAAAGCGCGGTGCTTGTTCGCTTTTTGGTAAACGTATTTGTACTTGTTGTTGATGATCACTTTCCAAGAAGACACATCGACCATGCGATAGTGCAGACGACCGGCTAAGTCCTTCATGTATTTATCAATGAACAAACGATCTTGCATGATCGAGTTGCCAGCAAGCACAGGGCGATCTTTTGGATCCGGGAAGTGCTTCTTTACCATGTCGACCAATTTGGCTTCAACTTGGTCAGGCTCCATGCCGTTAGGAACTTTCGCAGTCAGTCCTGACTTCTTGTGGTGCTCTTTGTTCCAAGCGTCCATGGAGTCTAGATATTTTTGTGGTTGTTTAACGACGGTTTCAAAAGTGTCGAGCTCTTTAAAGTTTAAATCAGTGACGATGGCTGCGACTTCGATAATTACTTCTTTTTCGACATCGAGACCGGTCATCTCCATATCGAGCCAAAAAAGTTTTTGCATGAAAGAATCCTGTTCTAGGGCCGTGGGCCCGGAAAGACCCTTATGATGATAGAACTCGGCGAGCTAGACAAGAAAGTTTAACCTTTCTGTTGCTCCATGCCGGAAAGAAGAGCTTTTTGCACGGTCGTGATCAAAGCATTTTCATCCCACGGTTTATCGATAAAGGCATAGGCACCCAAGCGCTGGGCTTCGAGGACCATCTCTTTTTGGCCATACCCGGTGTGGATTACGAAGGGTATGTTGATATTATTTTCGCGCATCCATTTAAGCACCTCAAGGCCCGACTTTTTCGGCATTTTTTCATCGGAAAGAACAGCGTCGAAAGTGTGCGCTTTCAGCAAATCAATACCTTCAAGTCCGTTGGCGGCTTGTTGGATTTCAGAGGCGTGCTCACTCAGCAGATCGACTAAGACTTCACGCAGCTCGCTTTCATCATCGATGATCAGCAAGCGTCCTTTTTGTGGGGTTCCTGGGTGTACAGATGTCATTCGGAATACTATGACAAAACTAGACGCTCACGTCACTGCAGAGAGCGCTGTGACGCAGTTAATTTTTCTTAGTTACAAAAGCGAAAGTTGTTAAGTTTTCTTGAACAGCTATTTGCCTTTTTCTGCGCTGATGATCTTATATTCACCCGCTTTAGAAATGGCGGCTTGAATCTGGTCTTGAGAAATTGTTACGCCTTGTTTGGTAGAGACCACAACTTTTCCAACACTCACATCGCACTTTTCAAGGCCATCAATTTTGCAAACTTGGGCTCTGATAGATTTCGCGCAAGAGTTGCAGTGCATGCCTTCGACATTGTAAGTAGTCGTGTCAGCAAGGGCGATCTGAGATAACAGCAGGGAAGCGAGTACGAGGGCCTTTTTCATGGCATTCTCCTTAGGGTGAGAACACATTATACCCCTTTTTTACGATTTCCAAGCAGTGCGAATGCTGAAAAGTCGAGCATAATGGTCCTTGTCATGCTTAAAACCCGGGATAAACCCGGGTATTTTAAAAGGATCGTAAAAAAGTGTTGAAATACGGGGTCGGTGTGGCTATAAAAGATCTTCCAAATCGATGTGGGGTGGTAGTTAAGTTGGTTATAACGTCCGCCTGTCACGCGGAAGGCCGCGGGTTCGAGTCCCGTCCACCCCGCCATTTTTCTCTTCCTTGAGAAAATGGCAAAGGCCAGAAGTGACAGTGTTTTTCTAAGTATTAGTTATCTCAAGTAAAATATAAGGGAGTTTGAGCATTCTGCTTTATCCCATCGTAAATCTAACGTCACACGACATTTCATAAAATCACCCGAGTTTGGCTGTTTTTGGGCTAAGTTTGGGCTAAGCCGATTTGTTTTTTTTGGTTGGTTTTGTGAGTGTCTGGTTATCTGGTTAGGCTCCCCTGAAACCCGCAGTAGATAAGGCTTTTGTTGTAACCACGCTGGTTGTTGGAAAGTAATAACAACAAACTGTGAGGAACCTATGAAAGTTGGTTACAAAAAGAAAGAAGAAAAAGTTTATATCCTTTTACGCCGTATGAGAGAGTCCGCCGATTTAACAATGAGAGAGGTCGGCGCTATGATCGGCGTGTCCCACGTCACTATTAGTCAATTTGAGAATGGAAAATTAGACCTTCCCGAATACAGAATCGAACAACTTGTGAAAGCTTATGGTCTCAAGATGGATGATTTTAATAAGATTATTGGAAGAGAGCCTATAGGCAACTTGAAGGATGACTGTCGTGCGATGCTTGATCGTTTAGATAATGAGCAGCTTGCAGCACTTCGTTCAATTTTAACTCAGTTTTTGCGCAGCCCTGTCATTCAGGATGTCGCAGTTTGATTGCATGAAATGCAACAAAATATAAACCGAAAGTATCAAGTAATTCAATTTTGGAGAATCAAATGGAAAATAAAAGAATCAAAAAAACATCAGCAACTAAGAACTCACCTAAATCAGTTCGCCTCAGTTCTGAAACTATAAAGAAAGCAGCTCCTCTTTTGGAGCTTGCAAATAGAGGTCTGGAAATAGACAACAAAAAGCAAAAGAAACGTAAAGTTAAAATAGACCAGATTATTCGATTAGGATTGGAGTTGGTCACAGAAAGTCACATCAAAGATCTTCTAAGACGCTCCCTGAAAAACTCAGATCGTCAGGACATATTGCGTAAAAAATATTCTGAGATTCATGGACAGGTAACTATGGAAGAATTTATCGGAATTACTATGACCCCGGCATATTTTGAATTTCTAAAAGAGCATGGTCATGTGATTTCTGCGGCATAAATAGAAAGGGTTTGTGTGCAAAAGGCATACAAACCCTTGTTGAAATTAAGAACCAATTCTTTGCATGGATTCATTTTATATCACTTTTATTTTTTTAAAAGTATCGTCGTTTTATGAAATTTCTTTTAGAATTGAATCAGGAATAAAAACATATTTGTCATTGCGGTTTTGAGCTCGAATACACTGAGCCATTTCTTTGTCCGCTGTAATTAAAATGGGAATTTTTGAAGATAAAAACATATTCAAAATCATAGCATCAGAAGATGCTATTCCATATCGCCCCATTAAACTAATGGCGTCTGACCAGTTTAGCTTTTTATCAAGAAGGGGTGTTGTTTCTGAAGCTCTAGAGGATAGAAAATCAACTCTCAATTCCGAGACAACAGAGTCCCATAGAGGAGAGAGTAGAGGCTCTAGGTATTTTTCACAAAGAAAGTACCACGCTGACTGATTTTTGATTTCAAATTTCGAAAGAATTTCTCTAAACTCTTTGATCTGGTTTGAGTTAAGTTTGGAGTCTTTTCCTTCTTCGACTTTGCGTCTGAAGTTGGTACGATGGGATTTGAGCTTTTCTGCGCAAGGCTGTGGTATTAGGTCGAAACGGTCCTCATAAAAATCAATGAGTGCCTCTGCAAGTAAGACTCTGCGATGATTTTCTAGAAATTCAGATCGAACATTTTGATTTGTTAGAATAGATCTATTATTTTTTGCAAGACTTTCAAATACGGTCTCAGATTCAGCATTAAATTTATCCAGAGGATAAGTCGCTGAAAACAAGATGCTGGTATCTACAAAGCAAAAATTTGTTAAGCTACTCTCAAGAAAACTTGGAAACGCTGAAAATCCCCCGATACTCATTTTTAAATTCCTGCGTCGTTTTCAGTGAAAGGTCGTGCTACTTTTTTATTGGCATCACGTTCCTTCTTTGCTTCGTTTTGGTTCTTCTTTTTAAGATCCTCTTTGCGTTTAAACCATTGCTCACGGAGTATTTTGGCGGCCCCTGCTTTTGGGGAAGTATTCTCTGATTTCATAAGTAACCTCTTAAAGAAAGTTATATCACAGGTTTTCTGGCGTGTAACTGCCTGATTTAACTATTAAATTAGTTTTCTGTCGTTGGAATTTTTTTGAGAAATTCAAGATCTTTTAGTATCTTAGCAAGCCTCATGGCGTCGATATACTCAAGAACGATATTAAACTCGTAGTTTCCCTGATAGGTCTGATAAATGGATGCAGATTCCGAATGGACATATTCAATATTTGCAGAGCCGCGATGACCATAATGTCGCTCAATTTGTCCCTCGATCACAGACGCCAGAGCCTTAAGTTTTTGAGAATTGCTATGTTCTGCTTCAGCTTGTTCCATTTTTTCGCGTTTATTTTCAAAAAAATCTGCATGATAGGCAGGAATTAGGCGACGACGAATATCTTTAAAAATTTTTTCGAGTGGTTTGTCGAAAGAGCAGCCGATTGAGTGGCGATGTTTAGCATTAAGACCGCTCACAGTGGTTTTGTTTTTCCAGTCTATGCGAAAAATTAGCTCCATGCCATTAGAGTTCTTCAGGCGATTTTCTTCGGCAGTATATCCGAGAAAGAAAGGCTCTATTTTTTTGACAAATTCGTTGAGTTGTTCTGTTTTCATAAAGGAATTCTCCTAACTGAAAAAAGGGCTCGCTAAGCGCGAGCCGTGAGGTAATAAAGATTTTTTGTTTTGATGTTACTTGCGCCGTACTTCCCGCGAATTTCGTCCATAGAAAGACCATCTTTTTTAAAACGACGAGTTTTTGCGTAGTGTGGGCGGAAATAAACCATTTTTTTAGGTGGCGAGAATTTAAAGCCTGCCTCTTTTAAAAGTGTCCAGTGATCTTTTGTACTTCCAGAGACCCACACCCAAGAACCGCAGACCTCGATCACGAGCCCTTGCAGGTTAATAATCTTATTTAAAGCCTCGTTGATTTCTTCGCCATAGTTGTAGGCATCATCATTTTTATATTCGATAGGATAAGTTGCACCTTTAAGAGCTTCCTTTGCCTCGTTAATAAGTTTCATCATCTCATTGCCTGCGGGATTGCGGTCAGGATGAAATTTAAGGCAAGCTTGACGGTAGGCTGTTTTGGCAGCCTCTTCAGTGACAGGTGACTCGATAACACCAAGAACTTTTAAAGCGTCGTATATATTCATTTTTTTCACTCCTTTGTGATTCGTTAAAATTTCTGTTCTAAAAAACATTTTTTAGGCCAACGGCCCCACCCCAGGAACTTGCTTGTCAAAATTTTGGGGCATCTACGTTTTCATCCCCCGTCATGAAATGTCGGGGCGTGAAAATGTAGATGAAGGAGCGGCGAGAGCCGGAGAAGCCATTTCGCCGTTAGGGAAAGCAAGGGCATGACAGTCCCGAAGGGGCTGGCGTGGCTTTGCTAGAAATGGCTTTGGAGGGGACCAGAGCGACTGGTCCCAAAATTTTGACGTGCAAGTCAGAAAACGAACGCAAAAGCGTTCTGTCGGTAGAAGACCGACTGAGCTTCGCCTTTGGCGAATCCTTTAATCTTTCCTGTGAGATGGGCAAGATCTGATTCAAAAGCCCCTCCTTGACTTACGCTTTCGCGGTGGGTGCAAGGAGGTTCTTATGAATCAAGATCAAAATTATATTACAATCGAGATGAATTTTAGAATACAACTCAAAGATTATCGCATGGTATTCGGTGCGAAGAATCTTTGGATTGTGTCTCCAATTATGATTATTATTAAAATTTTAGTCTGGCTTACTATGAGATAAGTCGGACTAAGTAAATAGTGATCGCTAGTTCTTATTGATAACTTCTATATATATTTGTTCGGCAGATCTGGCTCCAGCCTTTCCGAGAAGATCAACAGCTATAAGCTCTGGATTTGAGCGTAAGTGATTCTTTACCAAAAAGTCTTGAGAGATTCTAATAAAGTATGTACCTCCGGGAAGATCAGTAAATTTGTATTTTCCAGAAGATGAAGAGAGCGTTGTTCCAATAATATTATTATTGGAGTCTAGAATTTCAAGAGGTACGAGTTTCTTGAAGTATGGATTTACTATGATCCCTCTAACATCGAATGATGGTTTAATTGGAAGCTCTATCCGTAATTGTTGTGCGGGAGTTAGTATGAAATCACTTTGGAAGTCTTGAGCTGTTAAGAAGATATTTGTGATCGACTCTTTTACAATTTCTAAGGAAACTCGCTGGTAAGGGCTAAGGGATGGAATTGTCGCAATCCCGCTTTCATTGGTGATGTAGTCTTTTTGTCTATTGGTCTCTAGAACTCTCAATTTTGGATAAGGTTTTTCTCCTATATCAAATTTCCCGTTTGAGTTTTCATCAATAAATGCAAAGACCTCAATATTTGCTTGTCGATAGGATTCTTCGTGACTCAGTTGGAATCCATCTTCTTGTTTTGTTTTGATATTTGTCGAAAGCGTCAGGCTGTAGAGTGTTTGAATTTCGGAGTAAGAAATATTGAGTTCACATTGAATATCGTGGATGATTTTATTTGCTCCGGCTGCGTAAGATCCATTTTTTAATGCAGGAGGAAGATTCGCAGAAAGCGTCAGATAAAGATTATTCTCAAGTAGATATTCTAGCTCCATTTTTGTTTTCGCATATTTATCATTCTGGATAAGAACTCCGTATTTGCCGCGAAAAGATCGGTTGTAATTTCCGTATTCAACATAAAGGTCAGGCTTGGCATCAGAAGGCCAAAATTTATTGGATTCAAGTAAAAGAGATGAAGACGGTAGCATGGAGTAAATACGGGCTTGAAGTTGTTGATTTGATGCTATATCGGTGAATGTAGACTCCTGAAATGCAAGTTGTGCGGTAACGGGATATTGAAACTGAATGGGTGCCAGAAGAGAAATCTTTTTCAGTGAATTTAGACTGTCTCCATTATGCGGGTTGATAAGAGCAGTTTTAAGGTTTTCGAAATTTGCATATTCCCCAGTGATCAGGACTCTTCCTACATTGGCCTTAGGTGTATATATCCAAGCATTTTCTTGATTATCAAAAGAGGTTAGTTTTTGTAATCCCAAGGAAAAGCTAGGCTGAAGGTAGCTCAATCCCATTGTGGAATATCTTTTAATATCGGAGGCGTTAGGTAAGGCAAATTGGGAAAGTCCGAGCTGCGCACTCATATTGGAAGTGAGCCCATAGCTAAGGGCTCCGCTGCCAACATAGTTGGCGTTTCCGACGGCTTGTCCAAAGGACGCTTGGTATTTCAAACGTCCGGCCCCTTGAAAATCACTGGATACATTGAGGGTTCGGTCAATCTCGACAATGTTTCCAATCGGACTGGTCATTCTATAGCGAATTTTATTGAGCCCGTAGAAAATAGGAACGTTTGTAAAAGAGAAATTTCCATTTATATCAATAGAGGTTTCTCCGAGATAGATGTCGTTGACATAAATTTCAACCTTCCATCGTGGCGGTCCTTTTTCATAAAGATTTTGAGTGTCGAATATATTTTCTCCAGATTTGATATTCGAAAAATGAACGCCCGATATTAGAGTCGGAGAGAAGAGGTATTTGGTATCGACCGTTTGGGTGGAGCCTAACTCATAGTTTTTTATTTCATAGGGAGCGGTTGATTCAATGACTTCTTTTGAAATCGTCCAGCGAAAATACGTTTGCTGAGGCGAGGTGGAGACAACCATATCTGAGTCATGATTTAGGAGCGGCTGACTTTCATACACATTCAGAAGATTATTGTTTTTTTCCGAAGAGGCCGTGGCCTCCAACCGGAGGGCGGGGTAATCAAATTGTTTTCTAATGATTTTATAGGGGCGTGGCTCATTTGATTGCCTGACAATATTTTTAGATTTTGGGTCCACATTGACCGAAAGGACCATGGATTTTAAATTAATAGACAGAGGCCATTGAAGAGAATCTTTTAAAAATTCAATATTCAGATAGAAGTTTTCTTTTTGTTTTACTAATGATTTACAGGCTTTTAGGCTTGAATTGGGGCAGTTGGAAAGATCTATTGTATCTAGGTCTGTGGGCGTTCTATAAATTTTGAAGATGCCCTTGTCCGGCTGCTCTACTTGAATGCCCAAAATTTTAGCGGTATCTAATAAGGGTAAGAATACTTCTGTGCCTTTAGATAGAGCGATAATGGGGTCAGATAAAATGACCCCACCTATGGTGCTCACTTCCAGTACCTGCTCCTCTAACTCAGCACCTAAGGCGCTCAGCGTAAATAGCAATAATAGGTAGCTGATTAGTATTGATTTCATAAGGTTAGTATTATTAAGATTCGATCTTATGAAATTACAACAAGTTTATGTTTTATCTTTAATATTTGTCTTTTCTGGTACTACTTTCGCAAATCCAAGCATTGGTGATTCGACTGCTGCAAATGCAAATCAGAAAATTGTTCACCGACTAAAAATTAAAAAGGTCTCAGATCTAGATTTTGGCGAAGCCTCTCCTGGTGATGGTCCGAAGACCGTTCTTCCTGATAGTATCGAAACACGAGAGAATGCAAGTTTTGAAATTGAGGGAGAACCCTTACGCAATTTTCAGATCATTTTGCCTGCAAGGAATTCGGTGAGAATGGTGAATGGAATTGGTGGCGCAAATCGAGAGATTTTGATCCAGGAGTTTAGTTCAAATCCTTCAGGTGTCGGGATGTTAAATCAAACAGGTAAAAAAATGGTTTTCGTAGGAGCGACCAGGCAAGCAATCTCGTCGAGCCAAAAAGTTGGAGACTATACTGGGCAATTTTTTGTTACCGTTGTTTACTAACCTTTTTCGTTTTCTTTGCTGATGAGCTACTGTCAATAGTAGCTTCCCCCAGAAGCTCGAAAGTAGTGCCGCTATTTTCATTTGAGGCAAATTTAACTTTTACTTTCTTTAATGATTCTCCATTGAGCTTTTCAGCGACATCTTTTGTTGTGACCGAGGTTTTTACGGTACGGGAGGGGATGTAAGAAGTGATGCCGATAGTTTGAGATAATACGGTTTCGCCTTTATCTGTAACTCCAATAATGTCCAAATTTCCTGTTAAAAAGTATTTTGTAGAGTTGGCAATTTTAAATGTCACTTCGAGGTCGCCATTTTTGACATTAGCGGCTTTTAGCTCGGTTAGTTTTCCGTCTACTTTAGCAGTGCCGTGGCGAACAACGACGGGTACTGCTACAGCGATGCGAGCCTGAAGGGAGAACTTGGCTTTGGTGGGAGATGAGCTAGCTGATCCAGATTCTGGAATAAAGTGAAGGTAGACATAATAGTCCCCATCCGTAAGATCATCAAATGCGGTTGCCATAACTCTTACCACTTGCTTTTCATTTGGGGCAAGTTCAACGACCTTTGGAGAGAATTTCAGAACCTCAGTCAGTGGATTATTTTCGACATTGGCTTTAGCGACAGTGCCGTCTTTCTTCATGAGGTATTGCGCCAGTTCAATACGATACTTTTGAGGTGATGCCGTCGTATTCTTAAGATTCAAATATGATGATGGTGCTTCTTCGGTTAGGGTAAGGCGAGTGGGGAAAACTTGAGCTTGGGCCAAAACAATCGAGGGAAAGAAAATAAAAAAGTAGATGAGGGTTTTCACGGGTACTTAACGCCTTTCCTTAATGAAAAGACGTTAAGCTAGATGAGTTCAGCTTTTCAACTATTGATATACTACGTCAACAGCGAAATTGCCCTCGTAGTCACCAGATGCTTGAGTTGCACTCAAAGCAGCGCGAGTTGCACCAACGAAAAGTTGAGATGTGCCAGAAGGATCAATTTGAGCAGGGTTATTGCTTAAAAATTGATCTACAGCGATTTCCTGGTCAGGAGTTCCGCCGCCACCAGTAACCATAAAAACTGTATTATCGCTAGGTAGAGTGATCGCGATAGCGCGATTTGGCTCTCCAGCTATATCGAAACTTGCATTTTGCGCAGTTTCTGTTTGGTCAGGATCGACAGTTTCAGCAGCAGCACCTGCGGCAGCTTCTGAGAACACGAGATCAGACACGTTAGTTACAGCAATCGCAGTAACAACTTTAATAGTTGCGCGTCCTGTACCTTGAGCGGCATTTGCTTGATAAGCACCTGCGAGAATCGCAGCGACGATAAGTGAGAGCATAGTTTTCGTTTTCATCTTTCCTCCTTGAAAGCTTGAAATGTTGTTGCCTATTGATGCTACTGATGGAACTAGCCCGATACAACAAAATTATATTTGGCAATTTTGGACGCACTTGTACTTTTTAAAGTTTTACATATCCAGATCATATGAAAAAGGTCTAGCAAATATTCCGAACCATAAAGCAATCCATGTTTTAACCGATAAACAGACAATATTTTGTTGACTTGATAAGGATGCTTTTATGTTGCGAACAAATTTTATTTTCACGTTGATATTATCTTTATGTTCGGTGGCGTCTCGCGCTGATGTTATCTACGGGCCGGAGCTTGTGACAACGCCAGATACAGCAAGTTATACTTTTACCAGAAATGTCGATATAACGGGAATGCCTCAAGGCTATTATCTTTACAAGGTCTACAATGGAACTACGGGGCCTTACCTCGCGCCAAGTTGTTTGGGGTTAACTCCTGCTGGACTTGTTCGACAATGCCTTTCAAATAATGCCGTTGAGAAACTTCAGACAGATTATACCCAGTTTGAAAACTATAGTTTTAAATTGAATGGGGCTGTCATTGCCAGTGCAACGATTGGTCACTTGCGTTCTTATAAAGAAGTGGCTTTGAATTTCAATAGAGACATCAATACCTTCGAATTTACGAAGTTAGGATTTCCCACAAGTCAATTGCGCTACTCTCTTGAGTCTACTGTGGTTGCTAATTTGAAGCCTAAGGCCTTCTTTTCAGTCAAAAAACTTGTTGGTTCAGCTCCGATGCAACAACAAGTCAAGGCGGGCTATTCCTTTGATCCCTTAGGACGTTCCTTAACATATACTTGGGATTTTGGAGATGGAACCGGAACTGCCTCAGGATTGAGTGCTAACTATACCTACAATAGTCCGGGTACATATCAAATTACACTGAAGGTAAAAAACTCAGCCGGACAGGAGGATCAAATATCTATCCCGGTTGAAGTTTTGCCGCCTGCACAAAATCTTCCTACCAATCAAACTCCGGTCATTAAAACAAATATTATACGAGGGACTCCAGAATATATTTATGTAGATACCAGTGGTTCATATGATCCAGATGGTGTCATATCGAGCTTTGAATTTATCTGGGGTGATGGAACAAAAACGACGAGCGCCTGGACGGCGGATCATGTTTACTCAGCCCCCGGAACATATATCGTGACGGTGAAGGCTACCGATGACCGTGGTGGAAAGTCTGAAGTTGAAAGATCCATTGTAGTCAGTCCAAGTCCTTATTTCGATTCACAAGAGACGATTTACGGCCCGACATCTTTTAACGGCTCCGATACTCAGAGCCCGGTCATGCATACCGTGAACTTTAATGCTCCAAGCGATAAGCTTGATGAATTATATAGAATTCGCATCCTCAATGCAGATGGAGAGCCTCGTCCCACGAATGATCCTTGTAATTCAATTTTTGATCTACTTTGCCAGTTCAACAATTGGATGAACTCACAGTATGTGAATCAATATAGAGTCAATAATGCTTACGTTTATGTGAATGACCTAAGGGTTACTGCAAGCGGTGACGTAAGTAAGTTTCAGTATTTATTTGAGGGTGTTGTAAAGCTAAAAGAAATAAATAAGCTTTCCGTTCAAATTTGGGGCGGTTCTGCAACCTACTTACAAGTTATTGTTGATCGAGTTGCGCCTGTAGCAGATACAGAGCCGCCACAAATTTTAGCAACGGGTTTTCCGACTCAGCCGACTTTAACGAATAACCCTAATTTCCACCTGTCGTTGGATATTCGTGATATTGCAAGCACCACGACGACCGTTCAGGTAAATGGAATGACAGCTGTTGAGTCTAAGAGTAAAAAAATTATTCAAGACCTTCACCTGCCTGAAGGGACAAATACCGTATTTGTTAGTTCTGTAGATGCTTCTGGAAACTCTTCTTCGATTGTTACAGATACAATTACGGTAGATGTTACTCCTCCAGTTCTTAATAGCGTATTACCCGCATCTGACGAAACAATCAGAAGTAATCAGCGGTTGGTGATGATTTCAGGATTTTCTGATGAGCCCCTGTCGGATATTTCAGCAAATGGTTTATCTCTTCCTTTGGATGAAGGGGGTACAAGCTTTGCGGGGCAGTTGTTGTTTCTTACCGATGGGACAAAGACAATTAAACTTGTTGCTACTGATTTAGCGGGTAATAAATCAACGCTAGAAAATAACATCGTGATCGAAACAGACTTCCAAGCACCTGTTTTGACAGTGACGGGTTATAAACCTTACGTGAATACTCCCTCAATACGTCTTGATATTTCTGCGCAAGATATTCATTTGCCGACGGTATCAGTTTATGTAAACGACAACTTGGTCTTTACTACATTTGAGCGTTTCATTTCATGGGATGTTCCACTTGATCCTGAAATTGATAATTATATTAAAATTATTGCTGTGGATGACTGGGGCAATGAATCTAGTTATCAAACGGGACCAATCCGTATGGATACGCAGCCACCAGTCTTGACTATGACGAATCCCTTGGAAGGTCAGCAGTTGGATGCGGCTTATCAAGTTATATCAGGAACATCAGACAAGCGCCTAAGCGAAGTATTTATCAATGGTGAATCGGTGCCAAACTTCTCGGCAGATCGAAAATCATTCAATATGCCATATACTTTTGCGTCCGAAGGGCTTCAGCAATTCTATGTTGTAGGAATAGATGAAGTTGGAAATGAAACCTCACTCACCGTAAGTTTTAGCGTCCTTATTCGTACATTGTATCCAGAGTTGGTTACAATAGTCCCGGTTCAGGATGGAACAAAGTATTTAGTAAAAGGTGCCGCTGGAGCAAGTAAACCAGGATACTCGGTGACTTTGAGTACGGGATTCTTTAGCTCCGAGACTAAGAATGCCAACTTTGAAGGAGCTTTCGAATTTTTAGTGGATGCCTTTTCCAGTGCGAGTCTAAAAGCGCAAGATCCATTGACTGGAAAAGTTGAAATTCATGAGATTTTCTTAGGAAGCAATAGTGACATCATTTTATCGGGCTCGGTATTCGATACAAGCGGGCAGCCGCTGGCTAATGCGACAGTAAAAATTGTCGGAACAGATGTGCAGACAACGACCGATAGTGGAGGAGTGTTTGTTTTCCGAAGATCAACAACAAATATCAACTCACTTCGCGGTGATCGTACCCTTGTCGTTGATGGTAGTACGGTAACTTTGGCAGAGGGTGAGGAAGCAACCAAAAGATTCTCTCAATCTTTGGTTAATGTCACAGTGAGTGTTAGCAATGATAGTATTATTCAAAGACCGATCTATCTAGCCCCAACGTATCTTGATAATACGGGCGGTCACGTCGATTACCAGGCAGGCGGAACGGTTACAGATACCCATGCACCCGGTACTACACTTGAGATTCCTGCGCAGTCCGTGCAATTTCCAGCGGGCAGTAGCGATGGGAAAATTTCGATTGTAGAAATCCCGGTGAGCCGTACAACAATTCCGCCTCCCGCTTTTGCGCGGCCAACGAAAGTGATTGCACTGGAACCCTCGGGAACTACGTTTTCTGAACCTGTAGATGTTACGATGCCGAATGTAGGTGAGTACCCTCAGGGGACTGATGTTGCGATTATGCTTTATAATTCGAAAACGGGCGACTGGGAAGTCGGGGGCGTTGGTACTGTTGAAAACGGTGGACAGTCGGTTCGTACTAAATCTGGTCAAGGGATTCGCCATTTCTCTCTTGCATACGCAACAGTATTATCTCCCGTGGTTAAAAAAATCGGGGATCAGGATAAACCTGGAGCAAATATTGCTGACGGTGGCGTTAAGACATCAATAGATGCACCATCATTTACAGTTTTGAATAAAACAATTACACCGTCTTTAATTTATAACTCTAGTTGGGCGCGACCAACGGCGGCGGTGACAAACCTTTTCGACTTTCCTCTGCAAGAGCTGGAGGCGCAAACATATACTGAAACGGGAACTGATGTTGTAAAATATAAGATTCGTACTCGTTTTTGTTCGGGAATATTTATTATTCCTGCATGTTTGGATAAGAGCCCCATTCAAACGGATAACGACCTTATTAAGCAGCCGTATGTAGAGGCACTGACGGCCATCGACTTCACTTCGGTGACTACGGTGCGCTCTCTTATCCAGCCTGATTATATAACGGCACAATTTCATTCAAATGATATTCAAACTGAGAAATTTAAAATGGTCGGAGTTCCAAATCAGGCTGTTGTAAGTTTTGCAGTAGAAATGAAAAAGCCAGGAACGGATGATACTGGCTTTTTACCAACAGGTATTTATCCATTCAATGTCCATTACGAAGCAAGTTTTAAAGAGCAGATTACGGGTACGAGAACCGTAGAGTATCGTGTCTTGGGTGCTGATCAAAATGTTTCGGCGCAAACAGAGCAGCCTATGATTAAAGCTGACCCGGTAAATATCAATGAGCGCAGAACTATCGAAAACGCTTTTGATCAAGACGTGGGCGGTCCTTTATTTGTTCAGAATGAGGTTCAATCGTCCGTAGGTCGTGGGTGGAAGATTGCGGGAGTACAGCGAATTGTAAATCCAAACGACAATCATTTGATGATTGAAGAATCGAATGGAAATGTCTCTAGTTATTACCAAAAAGATACTATTAAAACGATTGCCAATATCGGAACCCTTGGCGGCGACTTGAAAAAAGGAGTCGGCTTAGTCGGTTATCCAAATGTACAGTTCGCAAAATCTGATGGCATGAAGTTCTATCAAGCGAATTTAAGCGGAAGTTCAGTTTCAGCACAAGAATTTGGAACTGCGTCTGAGATGAAAGGCATTGTAGCGGGTAACTATAACTACAATTGGACTCAATCTGACATCGTTGATTATATTTATGTTTGTGATGAACGTTGGGAGTGGCCGGGCGGAAATATCTGCGTTCGAGATCACTACGAGCCTGTCATTCAATATACTCCGAAGTCTCATTGCGAGGTCAAAAAATTTGACTATACTTACGGCAGTCAGCCCGTGACATTCTTACCATTGTCCAATGGTGATGTTGTGTACTCAGATCAAACTCGTCATGCATTGATCCGAGTTTCAAACGGAACAACTTCGTTGTTTGCCGGTAGGCTGGGTACTGCGGGCTCAATCAATCCTCAAGGTCTGGGAGTTGCATCCCACTTGGCAAATCCGATTCCAGATTTCAATCTCCAGAATTTCGTTATGACGGAATGTAACAACAGAACAGGAATGAATTGCAGCTATAGAACTCAAGACAGTACATCGAGTGAAAATACCGGAAACAATTCCTGTGGAAACTTGGTGCAAGGCTCTGGGGTGGTTCCCGTTGCGGGCTGGGACCCTTATTCGCAAGTTAACTCTAGTCCATTAAATAAGCCGACGGCTGTTATCTATGGTCCTCGAGCAAATACATTTATTGTTGCCGATACGGGAAATAACCAAGTTCGTTTGGTGGACTTCGATAATAACGTCATCAGCACTCTTGCTGGTGGTGGTGGAACTTCAGATATTCCAGTAGGAAGTACTGTCAATGCAACTGAGGGAGGTCTATTTCATCCTCGTGCAGTCGCATTAGATGCCGCAGGAAATCTCTTTATTGCGACAGAGGCGGGACACATTATGAAAGTTGATGGGAGTGGACAGATGACTGTCTTCGCCGGACTTTCACAAAGTGAAGGGGGAGTATTAGCTAACTCTGTAGCCGCGGAGAAAGCTTTCTTTTCAATGCCATCAGGTTTAGCGGTAGATAATGCCAAGGGCTATTTATACGTCGCAGATACTGGGCATCATCGAGTTGTAAGAATTGACTTTGCCAATAGAGCCGCCGTCGTTGTGGCTGGTACTGGAGCACCTGGTGACAATGGAGATAGTACTCCTCCTCTAAGTACTCAGCTCTTTAGTCCGACGCAATTATTTGTAACGAATGATGGTGCGCTGGTCGTTTCAGATTCGGGAAACAATAAGATTCGCAAAATTACGTTTGCCGATTCGGCAAATGGTTTGGCATTTGTTCCTGGAAATAAAGATCTTTCAAGTATTGTGAAAAATGAAGATGGATCGTGGGTCAGAACATTTAGAAATGGCTTTAAAGTTCATTTTAATGATAAGGGCTATCAAACTCAGAGCGTTGATTTAGCTGGGCTATCTGTAAATTATAGCTACGATACTAATAATCGTTTAACGCAAGTTACCTATCCGAATGGTGATAGCGTTTTATACCAATATTCCGGCGACCTTCTTTCCAGCATTCGTGATCCCGGTGGGAGACTGACGTTATTCTCTTATAATTCGAAAGGTGAGCTTTCTGAAGTTGAGTATCCTGATGGCTCACGGCAAGAGTACGAGTACAATGCCAAAGGACTCATGTCGGTAGAGGGCAATAAAAAGAACGGTGCGATACAGTACTTCTATAACGTTGCCAATCGACTGGTAAAAGTTATTAAGCCAGATAACTCGCAAATTCAGATAGCAGACTCAGTTTCTAAATCTTTGGCATCTGGAACTAATGAAAATCCTGGGCAATTGCAAAGTCGCGTGGGAGCGACGAGAGGAGTTTATGATGGGATCATAGACCCTAAAGGAATTGAGATCAAAATCGACAAAGACCTTAACGGATTTGTTCAGGTGATAACTGATGCAAGCGGTGGAAAGACAACGTTTGCTTATAATGAAAATGGAAAACCAGTTTCCGTCATTAGGCCAGATACTTCGAATGCAGAGTTTGAGTATAACTCGAGCACGGGTGATCTTGTGCGGAGTTATGATTCCGCAACGGGCAAAGAGAAAATCTTGGGGTACGATACCCTAGGGAATGTGATCGCGGAAACTACAAACGGTAAAACAGTCCACAGAAATTATTCGAGTTCGACGGGGTTATTGCTAAGCACGACGGACATCGCAGGGGCATCGACCACCGTGGCATACAATGGATTTGAATTACCTATTCAGATCCAGAAAGTCGGCGCCAATGGTGACTCAACGACTGAGACTCGCGATTACGACAATAAAGGTCGCTTAGTTAAGGTCAATACGGATGATAAAGAGACAAGATTCTCTTACGATGCCTATGGCAATATGAGTTTAAAAACTCTTGTGAATGGAGCGCAGCTCGTCAATGAAGCCTACGAGTACGACTTGTTCAATAGGCTGACATCGGTAACGAACCCGAGAGCAGAGAAAACTCTTTACACGTATTCTCTTGCTGGTGAATTGACTGAGGTTACAGATCCTAAGGGGAAAGTAACGTCTTTTGTCTACGACTCTTTGGGACGGCTGACATCGAAAACGAATCCGCTCAATTATAGTGTGACGATGGCTTATGACCAAAATGGAAATTTAATCAGTCAGACTAATGAGAGAAATCAGACGATCACCTTTGGTTACGATGACTTGAACCAAATGATTTCTAAGGTCACGCCGGAGCAAACTTATAGCTTCACTTATGATATTAGGGGAAATTTGGCAACAGTCTCGAACAGCACGGGTACGATTTCAAATACTTATGATGTCGGTTCTCGTCTTCAGACTCAAGCCTTCAATGGAGCCTCTGGGTTTAGCTCTTATGCGACTGCTTACACATATAACTCTTTTGATCAACGCACGAGCATGACAGATTCGCTGGGTGGTCAAGTTTTATATGGCTATGATTCAGCGATGAGATTGGGACAACTTCAGAATACGAAAGGTGAGAATTTTTACTTTGGATATGATGGGGTGAATAGGCTTAAGCAAGTTCATGGCGTGGGAATAAATAAATTGATTTCTTATGCGACCGGAAATTTGCAATCTTTGATATATAATAAAACATCAAACAGCCAATCGGTCGAAGCAATAACTCTTAGCCATAATCAACTTGGCTTTGTAACTGGAAGTCAGGGGGTATCTGCCACGGAAAGTTACGGATATGATGAAGCTGGCTATGTTTCGAGTGTAAATCGAACCTTTGCATCCCTCAATGGATCGACACCACTAAGTCTTCCTGCGCAAGAATCTTATTCTTACGATAACTTAGGAAATCGAATAACTGATTTGCTGGGTGCTTATGTCTATGACTCCACGGGACAGCTTTTAACCGATGATGGCAGAAATCAGTATTTTTATGATTACTCTGGCAATATTATGCAAAAAGTTAATAAGTCCTCGGGACAGGTTGTTAAGTTTGAACACAATTCAGAAAATCAACTTGTGTCCGTGGCTTATTACGCCAATGCACTTTCTGCGAACTCATACAAGGGAGCGAGCTATCATTATGATCCGGCGGGCCGACGTATTCGGAAGCAGGTTTATGACAGCAATAGCCCTGGTAACATAATTAAAAATTACACGCGTAACTACGGTTATGATGGTGAGGAGATGTCTGTCGAACTAGACGCATCTGGAAATTTACTTGCGCGATACACTCACTCTGCTCTGACTACAGATGATGTATTGAGTGTTGATATAAGTAGCGCTGGAGTTTCCGCTGGGCTCGCTCAGAATTCTGGAACTTATGAATTTATCAAAGACCATGTAGGCTCAGTGAAGGCAGTCTCAGATAGTGCGGGGAATATTGTTCAGCGTATTCATTACTCTGCATTTGGAGAGGTACTGGGATTAGTAAGTCCAGATAATAGCGCCGATCTTTCTTCAGCTCCGCCGCTACGAACGCATTTTGCTTATACGGGCAGAGAGTTTGATGAAGAATCTGGGTTATATTACTATCGGGCTCGGTACTATGATGCAGCGACGGGTAGATTTATTCAGCAAGATCCGCATCCGGGTAAACTTTCAAGTGCCCTTAGTGTGATCAACAAGTACGTTTACGCAAATAACAATGGTGTGAACTACGTGGACCCGGACGGGAAATTTGCCTTTTTAGCTCCTATTATCGGATTTTTATTTGAGGCGGCGATTACTTCTCTAATTCCCGCAATATTGTTTAGTTCTCTTCAGGCTTCTCTCATGGGTGGGAATTTCTGGGCTAATTTTGGAAGCGTGTTTCTGACGAATTGGACTCAAGGGTTTCTATTGAGTGTCGCTGGTGGGGGGCTTGGGTATGGAATTGCGGCGGCTTTACCAAGATTTGGATTAGGAACGGCTCTCGCAGTTGGCAATGCTGCCGTATTAGGACTTCACGGCGGAGCGACTGGTGGTTGGGCTGGAGCGCTTACAGGTGTTGTTGCTGGAGGTATAGTCGGATTTGCGACTCCCGCAATAGCTGTTGGGGCGAAAGAGTATGGACCTAAGATTTCATTTTGGTTGGAAAGAGGAGTCAATATACTATTGAATAGTGTTCTACCAACTACAGGAGATTTAAGTCCTGCGTGTGGACTCAACTGTAACTCGATGAAGGTGCCATAATGATAAAGATTGTGATTCAGCGTCCTCGCACATTTTTAAAGGAGATTTGCAGCGTTGGTTTATTTGGTTTTTTAGTCTGTTTTGTCACATTTCCATTTTTAATCATGTATGTTACCTATTTAATTGAGCTTAGAAATGAATCTTCGCCCCTTCGTTCTTATTGGGAAACTTATATCATCGGCATGACGGTTGTAATGCCGATAATTGTTGGGTTTTTATGTGCGAATATTTTTTTGGAGTATAGGAAAATGAAGTGGTATCCCTATTTTTTTTCTCCAGATAACCATTTTTTTATAAAAGTTAAGGATTTCCCCGCCGAGCAAATTATGAAAAAACTTGAAACTCAAAGATGGGAAACTATAGAGAAATCTTCACGTAAACTTATTCTAAGGTATCGAAAGTCTCAAGCAGGTCGTTATGATACCGATAAAGAGGTTGCAAGAAATAATTGGTCATGGAGGTCCACGGATTTAAAGATGGAGCCTTTCAAAACTGAAGATGGTTATTTGATCTGCGTCTGTTTTCAGACTATCGGGGTTGGCAAATATATTGGAATAAGGACGACTCGGAAAAGTATGAACGATAGGTTTTCTTTAATTGACGAACTTTTTCCTGATGCCGATTTTTACAACCAAAAATGGCAGAAAATAGATCGGCAGTGGAATGTTATTGACGCAAATTCATTGCAGGGTGCTCCGATTGTTGAGTTTGCTAAGCCTAGAAAAATTATGGGATGGAATGTGGATTGATTTATTGTCGGATGTGCTGTTCGAAGTGCGTACTAATGGAGTTTTTATGAGAAAGAATGAGAAGTTTACTTTTCGCCAAGCTTTGATAAACGTAACCATCGCATGCTCTATTGTAATCGGTCTTAGTTTGTCGAAAGGATTTGATTTTTATAAAAAAATAGAAAGTGTGCTAGTAATAGCGGTCGTTTTAATTGTGGCGGCGATCGTTCTTATATCTAAGTGGCGCTCAGAAAAAAGTGAAACTACAAAGAGAAATAAAAAATCTTCATAACTGTTAATATAGGAGCACGATTACAATAGATGGAAATAGACCTTTCTCCGAAAGTAAAATTTCAAAACTTTGGAAATTTTCTAAAAGTAAACGTATCATACAGATCTATGCGTAGTGCTCTTTTTTCAGTATTTGCATTGTCGATGATTGCGCTCGCGGTGAGAGTTTTTGCTCCTTTTATCTCTCAACGTTCTTTTTCAATAGATGTTTTATTTGGTCAACTTATTGAGGTTTTTTGGATTTTTTTATTTTTTCTTCTACTTACCTACATTTCTAGAATTATTTCGATTTATTTTTTAGCATGGAAATTCGACGTATGTATTTCCGAAGGAATAATTTATTTAAAAAACAAGAAGCGTAGTTATTCTTTTCACGATTTTGATAAAATTGTTTTATTTTCTGACGGGAAAATGTTTTTTAAGTTCTCCTCTTTAAAGAATCAGGATCAAGGATATGTGTATAAGATTCAGAAAGAGGAATGGAGCTATATTGTAGATATGATTCAGAAGAGTCATAAAAATCTAGATAAATTAGTATATATTTCTTTAGATAAAAAGAGTGACTCTGGCCTTAAAAGTATTTCTCTAATGCAAAGTTTAGAGTTGGTAGGAAAATCGCAAGGGTAGCAATGATTTTTGTCAAGGTTAGAAAATTTCTATCTCTACTATTTAAGATGTCTTTATTTTTTGGCGCTCCATTTTTGGTACTAGGTAGCATTGTACTTATGGTGCAAGGATGGAGTTTTTTTCTAACAAAGTTCGATACCTTGATTTTTTTGGTAACGGGAGTGGTCTTTGCTATGACACTTGAAAAATATAGGCATATTAAATTTTAGACATGACCGACTATGAGAAATTAGGAGTTATACTAACTACACCGATTATGCACTTAAATTTTTAAGATAGTAATATGAATATTGATAATATGAAGATGTTTCTTATAATTTCTTTGAAGGCATTAATTTTAATGTCCTTACCTTTCTTTATAATCGAAGTGTCTCTGGTATTCTTCATTAAAGGAGATTTAGTTCATTTGAATTTGAAATCCGCCCTGTTGAGAGCGTTAGCGATAGCAATATTTTTTGGTGTAGCCGGCGCGGTCAAGCATAAAAGAAAGTAGTTAGTAAAACAGATCTTATTTCTTAGCATAGTTATGGGTGGTGTGAATGAGTCCTATGTCTTTTGAAAATGTAAAGAGCGGCGATGGCGAGTTTGTAAAAGAAATCCGTATTCCTGAACCTGATTGTAAGTGAAGCAGAGGAGCCTTATATGTTTTCAGAATATCAAGACTGGCGATGGAAGGTATATCTTGGCAACGAACAAGTTGATTCCGTCGATTTATTCTTAGGTCTTTCAGGTAGGGATGAAGTTAAAGTAAATGGTTACATAATGAATAACGCTTTTAGTTTTCGACTTCATCGTGAGTATAAACTAAAAATGTCGGATGATTCTATGGTGACAGTAACTGTCGGTGTGGACTGGTCAAAGTGGATGCCCAAGGTGACATTGGTCTCCGATAGGGGGCATAGAATTGAACAAGTCATCGGTCCTGCTATTCAAGAGTCTTCATTGGCGCAAAGCAAAGATATGATAGCTTTAAAGTATATCGCGTTAGGCCTTATCTGGACACTCCCACTGGCGACACGCGGAGGACTAATTGCGGGTGGATTTGCTGGAGTAGCCTCGTTTGGTATCTTGCATATTCTAAAAAATACGAACTTCTCGAAGTCTAAGAAAGTCATGTTGATACTTTTAACGGTTATTGGTGCATGGGTGGGAGCTTTTTCTTCTATTTATCTTCTCCTTGCGATGCTTAAAAATCAGTGATCGGTAATCCTATCTGATTTTTTAGCGGTATAAAAAATCGGCAAATTTATAGTTCAAAGAGGCCGCGACATTTGTCTGGAGCGGTAGTCCTGCTTTGAGACGTTTTCGTATGGAAATATGAACGCTCTTAAAGTTTTGTTTACGGATGCCGATAAGCTTAATGCTTCTAAATAAAGTAACGGGAGCGTAAAAAAGATGCGTGAGCAAAATGATTTAACATTCGAGAGTGAGGTGCTTGACAGAGGAAATCTGTCTGGTACGTTTATACTCAGCAACTCAGCAACTCAGCAACTCAGCAACTCAGCAACTCAGCAACTCAGCAACTCAGCAACTCAGCAACTCAGCAATAAATCCGTCTTAATAAATCTAAAAAAAATTTTCATTTTTTGTGGGCTGATCTTCAGTCTAAGTGCTTGCTCCTTGGATGCGAGTATTCAATCGTTGTCTGAAAGCATCGACTCTATAGGGCATCTCAATCGCAAAGATCCAGATTTTATCCACGGTGAAGTTGTAACGTCCGGTCACTACCAAGTTACTGGGGTCTTTGGTGAAATTTCAGAAAAAACAAAAGCAGTAAATAATAGTCAGTGGGAAATTGAAGGGGTCTTCTATGAATAAGCGGTACGTCTGTTCATCCGTTATAGGACTAATTTTATTTTTAGGGTTCTCTATAGAGGGGCATGCACAACATAAAGGCATTAGCTTTCAGGCCGTTTTGAAAAGATCTGACGGAAGTTATCCGACAGTGAGTGGTATCAGCGTGACAGCACAAGTTCTTGATCCCCAAAATCACTGTGTTTTGCGTGAAGAAGAACATTCAGGTAAGAATATTTCTAACGGTTATTTAAATTTAGTTTTAGGAGATAGCGCGGCAGCGACCCCAGGTATTCGCAACCCTTCTCCGGTTCTTTCCTTAAGTCAGGTGCTTGATAATAAAACAACGCGCACTAATCTTAAATGCGTAGATTTAGCCAATAACATTATTTCTTCAGGTCAAAGCTATATTCCCTCGAATGTAGATCGCAGGGTTTTGCGTATTCGTTTAAATGTTCAAGGTGAGGACATCGTTGCAGATTTTAATATGCGCTCTGTGGGCTTTGCGGTGAACTCTGAGATGCTCAACAGTAAGTCTGATACAGATTTTATCAATGTGAACAACTTAAAAGGCGTGGTTCAGTCGAACTTGGAAAGCATCTTTGATAGATTCACAAAACTTGATGCTATCTTAAATGGTTTCAATGCTGGTGGTACATCTGCTGGGATTAACATCACCGGGAATGCTTCAACGGCAACGACCGCGACAAATGTTAGCGGTACTGTAGCGATTGCGAATGGTGGTACGGGGGCTACGACGGCATCGGGAGCAAGAACCAGCTTAGGTTTAGGTTCTTTAGCAACAATGAGTCCCACAGGAACAGCAGATAATACAACCTATCTTCGCGGTGATGGAACTTGGCAGACAGTTAGTGCGGGTAGTTCTGTGACAAGCGTCGCAGGACGCACCGGCGCGGTGACTCTTTCGACGTCCGACGTGAGTGGCTTAGGTTCTCTTGCTACTAAAGCAACCTCGGGAACAGCGGACAATACGACTTATTTAAGAGGCGATGGGGCATGGACCGCTCTTGGTGGTGCCGCTTCTCTCAATGTAGGAACAGGCGTAGGCACGGTAGCAGCAGGGAATGACTCTCGCATAACAGGAGCTGTTCAAAACGCAGGCTCTGATGCAGCGTCGAATGTGGCGGCGTTTTC
>JABWCO010000011.1 GCA_013360185.1 Bdellovibrio sp. | reverse complement strand
AAGGGCGCACCGTTGCAATGGAAGAGAAGAAGTCTTCTCCTTAAAAACAAAGAAGGCTCGATCTTGCGACGGAAGCCTTCTTAAATCTACAAGAACAAAAAAACAAAAGATTAAAGATAATCACCTTTGTTGCGATTGACCGAAGTGTCTGCTCCCGCAGGTGCTCCCTTTAATAGGTCTAAATCTAAATACTTGGTAAAGAACTGAGTGACCTCCTCAACTAATTCCGCGTCGTGGATCGCATTGGGATTGTTGATGGCCATGGTGTTAATCAGCCCGACGAAAGCATTCACGGCAATATAGGAGACCTTTTCCATATCGCGTCCTGGAATCTTTGGAAGGTTTAAGAGGATAATTTCTTGATAGAAGCGCAGGGACTCTGTCATGTAGTCCGCCTCTGCAACATAATATTGAATTGTCGTGAGTTTTGCACGAAGCTCTGAATTGCGACGGGTAATTTCAATTGCAAGGTCAATCATCGCACGCACACGTTGCGCCGGGGGCAACGGCGAAATAGCGCGCATTTTTTCCGCCCAGAGACGCTTATCTTCTTCGATGATATTTTTAACTAATGCTTGTACGACGGATTCTTTATTGCCAAAAAATTGATATAAAGAGCCAATACTGACGCCGGCCTCCTTGGCGATTTTGTCGGTCGTGATGGAATAGAACCCCTCAGATATCAAAAGGCGTGAGCACGCATCTAAAATTGTTGCGACAGTTTGCCGCGAACGTTCCTGGGTCGGAGCTTTCACGATTATTTTGGTTTTCGAGGCTTTTTCATCAACGGACATAAAGAAGGTACCTTTCAGCTGTAATACTGAGGACAGAATAAGGACCTTTGGCCGCAACGGCAAGTCT
The DNA here is from genome assembly GCA_013360185.1 of Bdellovibrio sp. Classification (GTDB taxonomy): domain Bacteria; phylum Bdellovibrionota; class Bdellovibrionia; order Bdellovibrionales; family Bdellovibrionaceae; genus Bdellovibrio. The sequence goes on along the minus strand of JABWCO010000011.1, from coordinate 43,018 downwards.
GGATTTTTGCAAATCTGTAATGAATGATGCGAAGGTCTAGGCCGACGAGTGACGTTTAATCGTGTTGTTGCTTACAAAAGTCTGCGGCCCGATCCGCATTGGCGGGATAATTCATACCTTTGGCAACCTTGAGGCATTGTTTTTTGCTGAGGTTTTTTGAAAACTGTCGCAGGCAATCCCAACGCGCTTCATCTCCAGAGTCGGGGTATTCCATGCGTTTTGTTATAGCTAAGCATTCTCGCTCTGTTCGTACTAGGTTGTGTAAACAGAATAGGCGGGTTTCTTCGGCAGCTGTTGAATACTCCATTAAGTCAGCAATTCTAAGGCATGTGGGGATTGAGATTTTTGTTTTATTTTTCTTTAGGCAATCTGACCGCAGGGTATCCCGCTGATCGCGCGCTAATTGGTTGTTTTTTGCGGAAGTCTGGCAGAGAGCTTGGCGTTGAGGCTGGGCCCAAGAAAGCCCGGGTGGCATCAATAATAAAATGAGGGATGAAAATGCAATCAGAGTACGTGTAGTCATAGTTATTTGTAGATTGCAAAAAAAGGGCAAGGTGGAGGAGCGCTATATGTGTTCCTAGGCTGGGGGGGGTGTCTATAAAGCTGACAGTGGGCAAAAAAGGCGAAACTAAACTTCCTAAGTATCTTAAGTGCCTTAAGTTGAGTCTGGCTTATGGTTTATATGTTTTTATATATTATTGAGTTTAAGACTATACCTCGTTGCATAAATATATAAAGATGACCTGGATCATTTATTGGGAACGGAAACAACGCTAGATTCTGAAAGTAGTAAACATCAAGGAGACATAAATGAAGTACGCTGCAGTAAAAAAATCATTGATCGGCATCGCGGCCCTGGTATTTGCCGTGTCCGCCTATGCACAAGAAAAAATTAAAGGGGAGGAAAAAGCAATCCTAACGGATGCCCCTGACGTTCCGCCACCAATCACTCGTAAACATGCAACCAAAGTCATCGTCGATCTAGAGACGAAAGAAGTTAAAATGCGTTTGGCTGACGGAGTGGATTATACTTTCTGGACTTTTGGAGGCAAAGTTCCGGGAAAATTTATTCGTATTCGTGAAGGAGACCAGGTTGAGTTTCATCTCCATAACCATCCTTCTAGCAAATTACCTCACAATATCGACTTGCACGCAGTGACTGGACAAGGTGGGGGTGCCGAAGGTTCATTCACAGCTCCGGGCCACAGCTCAACTTTTAACTTTAAGGCTTTAAATCCAGGCTTATATGTTTATCACTGTGCAACAGCTCCAGTGGGAATGCATATCGCCAACGGGATGTATGGTTTGATTTTGGTTGAACCTAAAGAAGGCATGCCAAAAGTAGATAAAGAATTCTATGTTATGCAAAGTGAGTTCTACACAAAAGGCAAATACGGCGCTCCGGGTTTGCAACCTTTCAGCATGACAAAGGCTGTTGAAGAAAAAGCAGATTACGTCGTATTTAACGGCAATGTTGGAGCTCTTGTTGGTGACAACGCGATCAAAGCAAAAGTAGGTGAAAAAGTTCGCATGTTCGTCGGTAATGGCGGACCGAATTTAGTATCTTCTTTCCATGTGATCGGTGAAATTTTCGATAGGGTCTATATTGAAGGCGGAAAGTTAGTTAATGAAAACGTGCAAACGACATTGGTTCCAGCCGGTGGTTCTGCAATTGTAGAATTTAAGTTGGATACAGCGGGAACTTTCATCTTGGTTGATCACTCTATCTTCCGTGCCTTCAATAAAGGTGCTTTGGGAATGTTGAAGGTTGAGGGCGAGCACGTTAAAGAGATTTACTCTGGAAAAACTGAAGACGGAATTTATCAACCAGAAGGCGGCGTTATCCAAGAAGTTGGTGAAAGTGCACCGAAGATTATTCCTGCGAAAAACATTCAAGAAAGTATTGCGCGTGGAAAAAGAATTTACGAATCTTCGTGCTTTGCTTGCCATCAGACGAATGGTCAAGGCTTGCCAGGGGCTTTCCCTCCTTTAGCTAAGTCAGATTTTTTAAATAAGAATAAAAGCAAATCGATTTCTGCCGTAGTCCACGGTATGGACGGCAAAGTGACTGTGAATGGTAAAGAATATGATTCTATCATGCCGGCACAAGTGTTGACAGATGACGAAATTTCCAATGTTTTAAATTATGTTTACTCTGCTTGGGGTAACTCTAAAAAAACAGTGACTCCTGACGAAGTAAAAGCAATCCGCGCTTCGGGAAGAGTAAAATAGGATAGGTGTTAAATGAAAAATCCCAAGCGGCCACTGATGCTTGCAGTTTTAGCTCTTGGGGTTTTCATGTCCTTGCCCTCTTGGGGCAACGGTATGATTCTGATCCCTGCCGGCTCCTTTCGGATGCCGGCCTTTCTTGATAAAACTCCGCGAAAAGTAAACTCCTTTTATTTGGACAAGCATCCGGTAACGAATGCGGAGTATCTTTCATTCGTAGAGCAGCACCCAGAGTGGCACAAAAGTTCCGTAAAGAAAATTTTTGCTGATGCAAACTATCTAGAATATTGGTCTGGAGATTTAGATTTCGATAAGACATCTGGGGCTTCATCCCCCGTTGTCAGAGTCAGTTGGTATGCGGCTCGTGCTTATTGTGCAAGCCTGGGCAAGCGTTTGCCGGTAATTGACGAATGGGAATATGTCGGACAGATGCCTTTTAAAGACAAGAATGACTTAAAGACGGTAATCTTAGAGTGGTATGGTCAGAGCTCGGAATGGCCGTTGCCCTCTGTTATGAAGCGTTCTGCGAATACTGCGGGTATTTACGATCAGCATGGAGTTATCTGGGAGTGGGTTGAAGATTTTAATTCATCAATGGTCACCGGAGAGTCGCGCGCCGACGCGGCACTTGATAGAAATTTATTCTGTGGCGGAGGCGCTTCATCAGCGGCAGATCCAAGTGATTATGCTGCGTTTATGAGATACGCTTTTCGCAGCAGCTTACAAGCGAAATACACCGTAAAGAATTTGGGGTTTCGCTGTGCAAAGGATAAGGATTAATTATGAAAGTCTTAAAAATAATGTTGGGTATCTTAAGTTTCAACTTGGTAGCTGGGATAGCGCTGGCGAAAGAAGATCACCATCATCACCAAGAGAAAGCGGCGACTCCAGCGGCGGAAAGTGTGAAGCCGTTAAAGGATGAGTCGATTTACAATTTAAAGTCAGAACTGCTAACGGTCGATGGAAAAAAAATCTCCTTGGAGTCGTTAAAGGGCCAACCGGTGGTTATTTCGATGGCTTACACTAGTTGTGCATATGCTTGTCCGTTGATCATTTCCCACATGCAGCAGTTGGAAAAGGAATTGGATAAAAAGGGAGTGCGTAATGTGCACTTTGTTTTAGTCAGTTTTGACCCTAAAAAAGATACTCCACCAGTGATAAAAAAATACGTCGAAAAACGGAAGCTCAGTAAAAATTGGGACTTTTATACTGCCGAATCCGATAAATCTCCACGCGAAATAGCGACTTTGTTAGGAATTAAATATAAAAAGATCGACGAAATGGACTATGACCATTCGTTTATTATTACTGTATTGGATTCTGAAGGCGTTATTAAAGGGCAACAGTCAGGGGCGGATAAAGATCCCAAAGAATTGGCAAAATTTATCAAGAATTGACTCGAATCAAGGTAATGCAAGGGGAATTCTTTTATGCTGAAAGCAGAAAAGGAGACCCTATGGCTGATTTTGTAATTGAGGCACAAAAAATTCCGGCACCCGAAAGACACGCTTACATCTTTCAAAGCTTTGACAATCTTGAAGGCGGCGAAAGCTTAGTTATCGTAAATACTCATGATCCCGTTCCGTTGTTAAGACAGTTTGCGACATTAAAGCAGGATCAGTTTGAGTATGATTACTTAGAAAATGGCCCGACACAGTGGCAATTAAAGATTACCAAGAAGAAAAAAGAAGGCTGCTGCGGATTTTGTGGCGGTGAATAGAAAGAGGGCGAAAGCCCTTTTTTATTTGCTATCGACTTCTAGTTCTAAAGGAATATTCATAGGTCCACAGCTTCTTTCAATTTCATGAATTGCCAGCAATTCGATATGTTTGTCCTCGGTGCGGATCCACCCATTCTTAGTCCATAGGCTTAAAACGCGAATCACCGTTTCGGTATGTGTACCTACCCGCTGGGCGATTTCTTTGCGGGTAATCGGTATTTGAATCTGGCCGCTATTATTTTTCTGGCGACGGCACATGCGCAACAAAAAATCTGCGATCTTTTGCGGTATGCGAGCTTTTTCCATACAGCGATCATTTTGAAACTCGAGGAAACGTTCACCCATTTGCTGATTGACGACGGTCTTAACGCTTTCCATTTTCATCAGAGTATTCAGGAAGAAGTTACGGTCAAAACGCAGCAAGGCGCCGTCTTCGTTGGCGACGGCAGAGGCCGGGTACTTTGGTACGGTGATTCCCGCCATGGCGATACCTAAGAATTCGCCGCGACCTAAAAAGTTTAAAATGACGGGAGTAGAACGATGGACTTTCTTTTGAATTTTAAAGGAACCATACAAGACGATATAGAGGTCCTTGATCGCAGTGTCTTCCTTAAAAAGAATGTCTCTTTGTTTCACGTATACGACTTCGAATTGCGAAGAGATTTCTTTTAAGTCTCTTTCGGACATAGGTTTGAAGCAATCCAAGTTCTTTAGGCGATTTAGTGTGTCTGTCATAGGGCCCTCGCTTGTCAGGCTCTCATTTAAGACTCGGCCTCACTATGATTTGGATCAATTTTTCAGTCATTTTAGAAATCCAACGGGGGGTTGGATACTTTGTCGTCAGACCTTAGGGCAATCTCTGCATAAAGTTAGGCGGATACATGGACACATGTAAGAAGGAAGAAGTGGCTTTGAAGGGCCTTTTTTTGGGACCTCAGGCGGAAAACCAGAATTGGGTTTTAGAGCAAGTTGAGACTTTATTAAAAGCTTGGTTTCAGTGGCGCCAGAATTTTCGTCCTGGGGATGGTATCGCGATTTCTGACCAGGATATGCTGCAGCCGGAATATATATTGCGTAGGCAAACAACCGAAGCTGTTTTACTAGAATTGTCCAAACGTTTTGAGAATGAAATTCCTAAGTTTTCACCACGTTACATTGGTCATATGTTTTCAGAAGTATCTTTGCCGGCGTTATTCGGTCATATTCTTACCTTGCTTCATAATCCCAACAATATTTCTGCCGAGTCTTCATTGGTGGGCACCCAAGTAGAGGATGAGGCCATCGCCGCCTTAAGCCTGATGATGGGCTTAGAACAGGGAGTGGGACACTTTACTTCGGGCGGAACCGTTGCTAACTTTGAAGCCGTTTATCGTGCTCTGGCACGCTGTTACGATTGGATGGCGGCTGGTTTGGAAGACGGATCCTCATCGGCTTTTGCCAGTTCTTTAATGGGCTGGCACAGGTATCAAATGTTGCCAGCGGATCTAAAGGAGCGGTCGGCGTGTTTAAACCCGACGGCAACCAATCCATTTGTGGCAAGCGCATCTATTTCAGCAAAAACCGAGCGAACTTTTTTAGGACCCATTCTGTTGGTTCCCCAACACAAACACTATTCGTGGGTGAAAGCCGCCCATGTTTTTGGTCTGGGAGCGGAAGCCTTCTGGTCTGTGAAATTAAACAGCCATGGCCACTTGGATGTGATGGATTTAAGAAAGAAAATTGAGCTGGCGCAAGAGCAAGACCGTCCTATTGCGATGATTGTTTCTGTGCTTGGCACGACTGAGTTAGGCATGATCGATCCGATTGATGAGGTCGCACAGGTGGTTGCAGAACTTAAAGAAAAACATGATTGGCACTTGTGGCATCACGTTGATGCCGCCTACGGTGGATTTTTGTGTTCTCTGCAAGGAGATGACTCTGAAGTCTGCGATGTTCTTTCGCCAGTCAGTTTAGCTGCGGTAAAAGCAGTAAGGTTCGCGACATCTGTGACCATAGATCCACATAAGTTAGGCTATGTGCCTTATGCATGCGGAGCCTTTATTGCGGCTGCCGGCCAGGACTATTATCAACGTTCCTTTGGTGGTCCCTATGTTAATTTTTCCCAAGGTTATGACAAGGGACTCTTTACCCTGGAAGGTTCGCGATCGGCAACGGGGGCCGTCGCGACTTGGATGACGGCACGCTGTGTGGGACTGGGCCAGCAAGGCTATGGGCGAATTATCGCGCGCACCATTCGTTTGCGTAAAGAGCTTGAACAGCGCTTGTGCTCTGAGATTCCTGAAGTGCGGGTGGCTCCTTTTGGTGATGCCAATCTCCTGGGCTTTTGTTTGGCTGCGAACGGAGATTCTGTGCAAGAGGTTAATAAACGAACTTTGAGTATTTACGAATCCTTTTCTGGCTCGGCAGACACAGATTTTTTTGTATCTAAGACGTACCTTTATAAGAAAAGCTATTCCCAATACGTGGACTCTTTTGTTCAATCTTGGCAGGGGAGCAATGATTGCGAAGGCCTGGTGTTGATTCGCCTTTGTATTATGAATCCGTTCTTTCGATCTATTGAAATGAAAAATGATTTCTTAACTCTCTTCGTAAATGCCCTGAAGCAAAGAGTGACGGGGGATCCTAAAGGTCACCAGGGCTCCGAAATATTTATGAATTATTGATCTGAATCAATTTTAAATTTGGCTTCCTCAATTACGATGTCATGGATTTTAAAAGGAGCCATCATGTTGTCGAAGTCCGCCGCCAAAAAATTCTTTTTGATCGGTACTGTTCTGTGTTCTGGGTGTTTTGTGGTTTTAACCATTGATACTATTCAGCGAGTCCCGCACCAGACACGGTCCGAAAATATCACGCCCGAAGTTATCCATGGTAAAGATCTGTGGGACCATAACAACTGCATGGGTTGTCACACCATTATGGGGGAAGGCGCATATTACGCGCCGGAATTGACAAAAGTCTACACCCGTCGTGGAGAACCTTTTATTCGTGCGATGTTAAAAGATCCTCAGGCGATGTTCCCGGGGCAACGTAAAATGCAGAAGTATAATTTCACAGAAGAAGAAATTGATGCGTTGGTTGCATTCTTAAAATGGATTGGGGAAGTCGACTTAAATGGATTCCCGGCAAAACCTGATCTGGCTCCGGTAAATCCAGAGCCAGTTTCTGCGGCAGAATTAGCACATCCGGCCATTTACGACCAAGTTTGTGTTGCTTGTCACAGTCTTAAAGGTAAAGGCGGTGCAGTGGGGCCGGCTTTAGATGGAGTCGGCAATCGGTTTGAACAAAATTATTTTGTGTCCTGGTTGAAAGACCCAGTTGCGGTAAAGGCAGACTCTAAAATGCCCAAGTTGCCACTGACAGACGAGCAAATTTTAGAGCTTGCAAATTTTCTTTCTCAGTTGAAGTAAGGACTTTATATGAAATTTAAAACACAGAAAATCGCTTATTATTTTTTCGCCGTTTCCATGCTTCTCTTGTCGCTGCAGATTGTTTATGGATTTATCATGGGCTTTGCCCACATGGGCTTCGATAATTTGCATGACTATATTCCTTTTCATGCGGCACGCGCAACGCATACGAACTTGCTGGTAATGTGGCTTCTTTCGGGATTTATGGGGGCGGCCTATTACATCACTCCCGAAGAATCAGGACGAGAGCTTATCTTTCCAAAACTCGCCTATGTACAACTGGGAGCCTTCGTTGCCGTCGGGGTTACGGCGGTGATTGGTTTTCACTTTAACTGGTGGGAAGGTCGAAAATTTTTAGAAATTCCTCGCCCTTTGGATTACCTCGTGGTGATTGATGTCCTATTGTTTATTTTCTTGATCGGCGGAACGATCTGGAAAGGACGCCGGTACAGCACCACGAATATGGTTTTATTTTTTGGCCTATTAAGTGCCGCTTTGCTTTATTTGCCGGGTATGATTCCGACCGTGAATCAGACGATGGACTCTTACTGGAGATGGTGGGTCGTGCATCTTTGGGTTGAAGGAGTGTGGGAGCTTATCATGGGGGCCATACTTAGCTTTCTTTTGATTAAGCTGACTGGTGTCGATCGCGAAATTATTGAAAAATGGCTATATGTTATTGTGGGCTTCACCTTCCTATCGGGAATTTTAGGAACAGGACATCACTATTATTTTATCGGTACACCAAAGTACTGGTTAATGATTGGTGGTCTGTTTAGTGCGCTTGAACCGGTGGCATTTTTGGGTATGGCTATTTACGCCATTACTATGGCCAAGAAAGGTGGACGGCAGCATCCGAATCGTTTGGCTTTGACCTGGACAATCGGGTGCTCTGTGATGTCGTTTGTTGGTGCCGGATTCTTGGGATTCGCGCACACCTTGCCTCAGGTGAATGTCTATACTCATGGAACATTGGTAACAGCAATGCACGGACATCTCGCTTTCTGGGGTGCCTATGCGATGCTAATTTTTGCGATTATTGCCTATGCGATGCCCAACCTAACAGGAAGAAAACTTTACGACAGTGGTTGGAGTACCTTCGCTTTCTGGACATCGAATATCGGTATGACTGCGATGACGGTTGCCTTTGGTATTGCCGGAGTGGCGCAGGTCTATCTTGAAAGAAAAATGGGCTTGGACTTTCTTTTAGTTCAAAAAGAAATTGAAGTGCACTTTCTGGGACTAGTGATGGCGGCGGTCTTATTCAGCGCCGGGATCTTTGCCTTTATTTGGATATTTATCAAATATGGGTTGCCCAAAGGGAAGGTGGAAAATGCTAGCACCAATAGTTAAGGTTCCCTTCTATAAAGCCACTGACGATGAAGAACATATTTTTCAGCTGGCTTATCAGAATCGCTTGCCGTTGATGTTGAAAGGGCCTACGGGGTGTGGAAAGTCTCGGTTTGTTGAAGCGATGGCCATGAGCTTAGGGCGTCCTTTAATTTCAGTTGCATGCAATGAAGACACCTCTGCGGTTGACTTGATTGGCAGATACATAGTCCAAGGAGGCAACACGGTTTGGCAGGATGGACCGGTGACCAAGGCGATCCGTGAAGGTGCGATTTTATATTTAGATGAAATTTCAGAGGCCCGTGAAGATGTCGTCGTGGTTTTACATCCTTTGACCGATCATCGTCGCTCTTTGACCATTGATAAGTTAAGCGAAGAAATCAAAGCACCTCCTGAGTTTATGCTTATTGTAAGTTTTAATCCTGGTTATCAACGGGGTTTAAAAGAGTTGAAACCTTCGACGCGTCAGCGCTTTGTGGCAGTACATTTTGACTACCCTAAAGCGGAAGTGGAAACAGAGATCGTCGCGACGGAGTCAGGTTGCACTTTAGATACCGCAAAAAAGTTAGTGCGCTTTGCTGAAAAGATTCGCAACCTCAAAGAGCTGGGGCTTGCCGAAACAGCATCCACGCGACTTTTGGTGGATGCGGGAAAAATCATTCGTGGTGGACTAAATCCGCGCCGAGCTTGTGATGTCGCGATCATTCAGCCCCTAACCGATGAAGGGGACATCATGACAGCTTTGCGCGACGTGGCTGCCATGATTTTCTAATATGGGCTTTGACGAGAAGTTTTTTGCTTTTAGTCATCGTCTTTTTAAGAAGCTGACGGCACCACCTCCACCGGCACACTATGAGCAGAGGGCCGATCTTAAGGACCTAGAACCGCGCTTGCATATTATATCAAAATCCCTTTGCCGCGAAGCCATTCATATTTTGGAAGCGGAACGTATGGGCGGATTTGCTGGCAACCATTTTTATTATCCGCGTTCGTTGTGTCCCTTTGCCTGTAAGGAGTTGAATGAGCTTCTGTATATTCAACGAACTTTATTTTATTGTTCGGCGAAACAGCTGGGTTTTTGTCTGCCCCCCGAAAATTTATCAAACCTCGAAAAGAAAATATATACTTGCTTGGCTATTTATCAGATTTATCAGCTTATAGAGCTGGAATTTCCTGGGTCTTTGCAGGTTCTGGAAATGTTGAGTGAGCAGACCAAAACTGAATTGAACTCTTTGCCGGTCCAGCAAAAAAATACTCAGAATGGCATTTTGGCTGACTGGATTTATACAACCTTATCTAAGAGCTATGCGCAGAGCCCGTGGAAACATCTTCTTTGTAAGAACTATAAAAATACTTTCGCTTTTTGGAAGTTTGCAAAGGGAGTCTATCAAGAGCATTTTGCGAATTTACCTGCGGGTCCTGAATTGGCCGATGAAGCATTTATACTTTGGGGACTGCTAATGCCTCCAGGTCTTGAGACGGCCGGGCTTCAAGAGGTACAAGACCAAATAAATTCTGAAGCTTTGCCCAGTGGGACGGAAATCCAAGGGAAGACCCGTGAAGATGTGGTTAAAGTTAATTTAGAAAAGGCCAAAGATGAAAATAACCCCGTGTTGCACGCCTTTGAAAAGGTCGAGACCTTGGAGGAATATCAGGGTGGGATGCGTACCGAGGATGGTGATGACAATTTGCAAGACCACAGCGAGGCCCTTGAAGAACTAAAAATTAGTGAAGTCACTCGCAGTCGCGAAAGAACGTTGTCGATCTATAAGGCTGACATCCGTCTTAATAATGTGGCGCCTGATCTGATTTGCGAAAGCTCCCCCCAAACAGCATCCAGTGAGATAGTCTTTTATCCCGAGTGGGACTATAAAAAAAAGTCCTACCGTAAGGATTGGTGTCGGCTAGAAGTCTGCCATCCGTCTATGGGACCGCTGCACATTTTGGATCAAAGCTATCATAAGGAGCGAAAAGAAATTTTAAAAGTCTTTGATCAGATTAGGCACAAGCCCTTGTGGCAAAAGAGACAACGTGACGGCGTAGAGCTTGATATCGATGCTCTGGTCAATCGTTTTGCCGATCTCAGTGGCGGTTTCTCTTCGGATGATCGACTTTATTTTCGTAATAAAAAACAAAAGAAAGATTGGCAATGCGTACTTCTTTTGGACAACAGTCTGTCTACTGATTCATGGGTCGCCAATCAAAGAATTTTGAATGTCATAAAAGACAGTGTCACTCTTGTAAGTGACGCATTTGCGCAAGATCCAGAAACCATCGCGGTATCGGCTTTTCATAGCAATACCCGTCATCATTGCAGTTATGAGGTCCTCAAGGATTTTTCAGAGCCCTGGGTTGCGCTTAAAAGAAGGTTAAGTACCTTAGAGCCAGCCGGTTACACGCGCATAGGCCCAGCCTTGCGTCACGCTTTGCAAACTTTGCGAAAGTCATCAGCGAGGCATAAATTTATATTCCTGCTTAGCGATGGCAAGGCATCGGACTATGATCATTACGAGGGGCGATATGGCATGGAAGATATAAAACAAGCCATTCGCGAAGCGCGTCGCGAGAGCGTGCACATTAAGTGTCTAGCCGTGGAAGAAAATGCCAAGTTTTATCTGCCACAAATGTTCGGTACCGCGAATATTCGAATTTTGCCCAGCCCGCGTAAGTTACCTAAAGCATTGACCGAGCTATTTGCAAATTTACTTAAATAAATACTAAAAAAAATTTTTACATCCAAGTTGGAGCAGCAATGAGTTTAAAGTGGAAAATAGTTGGTCTTATAGTGTTACCTGCCATCGTGGCTTTTGTTTTCGGAACCGTTTATCTGAATTCAAATTGGTCTATTTTACGCCAGGCCAACGAAGTGGTGGAAAATGGGAGACTTCTAAAAACAAACTCTGCCCTCATTCACGATCTTCAATTAGAGAGAGCGAAAACAGCACTATTCCTAAGTACAAAAATCGATTTTGGGCAGCTAGAAGAATATCAAAAGGCCGTAGACGAAAAATGGGAAGCCTCACTGAACCAGCTTAAGAATGTCCAAGCCGATGCGCAAGCGACTCAAGTATTTTCTCAGTCAAGAAAGGATCTCGATGCATTTCGTGGGAACGTTAAAAGTAAAACTCTTATCCCACAGGAAGCGACCAAAGAAATAACGCGAATCATTTCAATGATTATTGATATAGACGTTATCGTTGCCTCAGATCAGGCCTTTGAAGGTGTGGAAATGAGCTTCTTAGGTTTAGTTATATTGGAGCTAGGGAAAGAGCAGGGTGGTAGGTTACGCGCGAATATTCTGAATGTTATTTCGTCGGATAAGCCTCTGACGATCCTTCAGGTGTCGGCCTTAGAAAGTCTCCGCACAGGGGTGGTCGCGAATTTGGGGTCTCCGGCATTGGTGGTTTCACCAGAGGCCAAAGTGAAGCTTGCTGACTTTCAAAGGTCTAAGGAGTGGCTGGGTGTGCAGGAAACATTCAATAACATTATAGGTAAGTCGAGCGAAGGTAACTTTCATGAAGATCCGACACGCTTTTTCGACGATATCACCCTGGCGTTAAATAATCTTGGCGGAATTGTTGGCTTCGAAATTGATCATGTGGAATCGATAATTCAGGTGTTACATAGCAAAACCTCAAAGTTATTTTATTTTTCGCTGGCAGGGTTGGTCTTTTTAATAGTGCTGATGACGGTCCTTGCGACGCTTATGATTAGGAACTTGGACTCCTCATTGCGCCAAGCTGTGGGAAGTTTGTTTAGCGCTTCGGAGTCCATTTTGTTGGGCAGTAAACAACTGACCTCGGCAAGTCATTCAGTCGCGACCGGGTCTGTCCAGTCCGCAAGTTCCCTCGAGGAAGTTGTCGCTTCGATGGAGGAGTTAAGCAGCACCGTCAAAGTGAATGCCGACAAAGCTAAGCTTGCCGCGGATCTGTCGTCTCAAGGACAGGGAATTGCTGAAAAAGGTAAATCTGAAATGTTGCAACTAATGCAAGCTATGGCCGGAATTTCTCAAAGTTCAGCGAAGATTGAAGAAATCATTAATGTTATCGAAGATATTTCGTTTCAGACGAACCTCTTGGCACTTAATGCGGCGGTCGAGGCGGCCAGAGCTGGGGAGCAAGGTAAAGGTTTTGCTGTCGTGGCTGATGCCGTTAGAACCTTGGCGCAAAAGAGCTCGGTGGCAGCTAAAGATATTGCCGTATTGATTAAGGACAGCAGCGAGAAAGTGGAAGACGGAGCCCGCAAAGCATCTTCGAGCGAACAGTTTTTGGGTAAGATCGTGGAGACTATCTCACAAATTTCGACGATCAATTTGGAAATATCGATGGCCAGTGAAGAGCAATCAAAAGGTATAAACCAGATCAGTCAAGCGGTGAATGAGTTGGACTCATCGACGCAACAAAATGCTTCTGCGGCGGAAGAGGTTTCGGCATTTTCTGATCAGATGAATGCGCAAACTACCAATATTAATCAGCTAGCAACTTTGCTTTCGATCTTGGTTGACGGAAAAGATAAAAGTTCTTTAGCGAATGAGACCGCTGGCGAATGATGGGACGTATTAGCTGCGTCACTAAAGGGACAAGGTGATTTGCGGTGCGAGTGCTTTTGGCCTATTTCTGGTGGGTGGCTAAAAGCCACCCTTTTCTATTAAGCTTACCAGTGAATATGGCGGCGGCTGTTGCGCCATTTCAAGTTGAAATGTTAAACCTCCGCCTCCAGCTTGTGCTACAGGCTCGCCTCTTTCATTCAAAATATTTCCGACCGTGGTTTTGATGGTACCTGTTGGAGAAATAATTTCGAGTTCTTCCCCTGGGCGCAGACGATGGCGGGCTTCAATTTTTACATAGCCATTTTTATTTGAATCCCCCAAGACCAGGCCGGCGAAGCGTTGACTATAGTTACGCGACGTAGAGTGACGGTACTCTTGAGATTCATGACTTAGATTTCCAGTGACGAAGCCTTTGTGATAACCGCGATTGGGAATCTTATTAAGCTCAGCTAGCAGCGATGGGTTAAACTTTTTACCGAGCATCATATCGTCAATCGCTTGGCGATAAATCTTCGCCACTAAAGAGGCGTAGTAGAGAGATTTCGTACGGCCTTCGACTTTGAAAGAGCAAATTCCTGCGTCACGCAGTTCCTGAAGATGTTCGATAACACAAAGGTCTTTGGCGTTCATGATATAGGTGCCATTTTCATCTTCGTCGATTTGATAAAATTCACCTTTGTTGCGCAGATCTTCCAAATAAAATTCTTGGTCCTTTTCAGTCTCTGCCTTGTGAATATTGTAACCGTAGCGGCAGCTATTATCGCAAACGCCTTGGTTGGCATCGCGATAGCTCATATAGTGTGACAGCAGACAACGCCCGGAATAGGCAATACAGATAGATCCGTGCACGAAAGCTTCAAGTTCGATATCGGGAACGCGTTCGCGGATTTCTTTGATTTCTTCCAAACGTAATTCACGACTTAGAATCACTCGGGTGACACCTTGTTTTTGCCAAAACTTTACGCTTTGCCAGTTCATGCAGTTAGCTTGCACGCTGAGATGAATGTTGACCGAGGGGTCCACTTCGCGAGCAATCATCATCAGCCCAGGGTCGCTCATGATAAAGGCATCAGGTTTCAGCTCGACCCACTTTTTAAAGTTTTCTTTGAAAGACTTTAGCTTGAGATTTCGCGCAAAAATATTAGCCGTTACATAGATTTTTTTATTTTGGGCTCGCGCGATGGTGATGCCTTCTTTCAGGTCGTTAAAATCCATTTCGTTTTCACGGGCACGAAGGCTAAAAAGTGGGATACCAACATATACGGCGTCGGCCCCATAAGCGAAAGCGTATTTCAATTTTTCTAAAGATCCGGCGGGCATCAATAATTCTGGTGTCATGGGCTGTTTCTAAGGTTTCGAGCCAGGGATTGCAATCAAAGGCGACAAAATACAACCGGGGGCATTAGAGGGGCCCTTTTCTTGATTTGAATCAAAGACAGGGGTGGATATGCTCGGTATCATAAGCCTATATCTTAGATGAGCTGGGGTTTTATTATGGCTACGACTACGACACAGATGGATGCATATCGATACTTTTTTCCCGCAGGCTGGCTTTTAGGTTTGTGGGGGGTCCTCTTATGGATCTTATTTCCCTGGAATCTTGTAAGCTATCCAGGCCTGCATCATCCTGAAATCATGATGGGCGGTTTTTTTCTTTGTTTTGTGTGTGGGTTTTTAATGACAGCGGCACCACGGTTCACGGAAACCTTTGGGCCGACGGTCGCAGAGCAAAAGATGGCGTTTGCGTTGCTTGCAGGACTTTTTTTAAGTTTACTGCCACAACAGAAAAGCTATTTTTATGCGATGGTTATTGCGCTGTTTGTTTTTCTCATTTTCTACTTGATGCGTCGGTTTTTGAGACGTCAAAAGAATCCACCGGATTCTTTCTTATTTGTGGGTTTCGGTGTTGGTGCCGGAATTATTGGGTCGGTCATTCTATTCTTGGCAGAATTTTTTAATATCCCCAATCAGATCTATGACCTTGGACGACTATTTTTTTTACAGGCCTATGTCCTTTGTTTGGTCCTTGGCGTAGGCAGTCGCCTGATTCCAGCGTTGCTGGGCTCTGCACCTTTGCCCACGGAAGCGATGAAAATGCAGCCTCAGATGAAGTTGTTCACCACCTTGGCTTTTTTATTTTTATTAAGCTATATTTTGGAGGTGACGCCGTACAAAGTGGCAGCACATTTTTTACGAGCTGTCTTAATTTCCTTTATTGCCTATAAGTTTTGGAAACTGCATTTGTGGCCAAAAAGGAAGGCCTTTCAAAGTTATTGGCTTTGGGGTTCTGGTTGGTTCTTGTTGTTAGGACAGTGGGCTTTGGTCTTTTTCCCTAGTCAGCGCATTCATATTTTGCATGTTATTTTGGTTTCTGGTTTGGGTCTGATGACGGTGATGATCGCTACTCGGGTTACTCTGTCACACGGAAAACATGACATGCAGATTGAAAATAAGTCTAAAATTCTTTTTATCGGCGCAGGACTATTGGCACTGGCCGGATTGACTCGTCTGTCAGCGGGTTTTGCTCCGCATATTTACCAATCACATCTTTTATACGCTGCCTGTACTTGGATTTTGGGGCTTTTAGTGTGGGGCTTTTTACTGATTCCTAAAATGATTTGTACTAAAGGCCCGCCATCACATTAAGGCGGGCCCTTTTTTTATAGTCTTAATAGGTTGCTTGGGCTTCAGCTGCCGCGGAGGATAGCTGATAAGAAGGGCTGTTCAGCGTATGGTAATAGCGTAAAGCAGCTTCCTTCTGACGTGCCTCGCTGAACGCTGAAACTCGTTTTAGGTAGCCAATAACTCGAGTTGCATGATCGACGTTAAAACTGCGACATTTCGGACAAAGATCTAATGTTCTTTTATCAATATGTTCGCATTCGTTGCAAATCGTGATTTTTACGTTCACGCACCAATAGTTACACCCTGAACGGGCTGCGGCTGTAATAAGTTTATAAAATCCTTTCTCGCTTAGCTTTTCTTCCAGATTTAAATGCAATGCCGAACCACCATCTAAGTATTGCATCATCTCTTTACCGTGCAGATCCATTTTGTCTAGGGCATTGATGCTGGCGTCTTCGACGACGTAAAAATAAGAATTGTAGCAATCCCGCGGAACGGCCAGACCGTCTTTGCGATCCCAACGGGCATTTTTAACGCCTAGATTTTCTGCCGGCACGAATTCTGTATTAAACATATAGCCGAACTCTGCCCGAGCTTTGCGATTTTCTTCATAGATGACCTTCAGTTGTTCGCGCACGAAATCCTTATAAGGACCGGCATTTAGGACCTTGAGGCCTGCGAATTCAGCCGCTTCAGCCATGCCATTTATCCCGATGGTCAGGAACTGTTTGCTTAAGGTGATAAACCCAGAACTGTAAGCGCTTAACATTCCCGCTTGAAAGTATTCTTCCATCAAAGTTCGGTAGGCCACTTGATACTTTTGCACCTTGTTGACCATTTCTTTGAGGTCTATCTTTTTTTGCACCAGGCGATTCATGTTGATAGTGATGACGTTGATAGAGCCTGTAGCGACTCCGCCCGCACCCAAAGAATAACTGAAGGTTTTATCAGAAATTTCATTGCGTAAACGACAGCAGCTGGCCAAGCTGTCGGCGGATTCGCTCATATACATAAAGAAGCTATTTCCTTGGCTTAATTCGCGCGCACACATAGTCGCAAAGACAGCGTCTTTGGGCTCGTCATTTTCCACCAACATCGCAGCTGTGACCACGGGAAAGGTAAGAATCGCTTTTTTTCGTTCTTCGTTAAACCAATGCATAAAGTGACTTTGCAGTGCTTCGACACTTTGCCACTGGGGCACGTCGCCATTGGGGAACACAAAGTCGGCAAACAATGATTTGAAATAGTACTCATCGTAAACGGAGATATTCCAAAACACGGACTGATAGCCACGGGCTGCGGCCGGTTGATTTAAAGCATACACGACATGCTGCATGTGATTTTCAATTATTTTAGGATGAGTTTTAAGATAATCTTTGCCGTAATCCTTGCGCGCAAAGTGATCAAAATACATCAGCCACTCTACAGTCGCAACGGCGCCCGCGAATTGGGCAGAAATAGCAAAGACTAAGTTCACGAAGCAACCACAGAAGCTCTCTAAGTGTTGCGGAGCTTTTGACTCTCCACCAAGTCCTTTCAGGCCCTCCAGCAAAAGAGGATACATGGAAATCGAGGCGCAGTAAGGCTTTAAAGAAGTTTCATCGTGCACATAAATTTCATGTTGCTCAATTTGTCGAATATATTCCTTAGCAAGATCGGCTCCGAAAAGATCTGAGATTTTTTGTGATACCAAAGCACGATTGATCTGAATGTTGATGTCTTTGTTGATTTCGGCTTCAAGGGTCGCAATATTTTTATGAGTCACATTGGCGTTGGCATCAAGCTTGGAACCTTCTGCGGCATTGGCAGCTTTCAAATAATCGGTGATAAATTCTATTTTATTTTTAATTTGTTCGGGACTGAGTTGAATCATGGATGCTCCTTAGTAGGGGGAATTAATTTTAAAAAAGATGATTAAGATTTGAATTCGTGGTCAGGTCTATAAATGCTTGATTCGTTAATGGCGAAGAAAGACCACCAAGTTCTTGTTTCCAAGGACCGGTTTTTAAAAACGTTAAATGCTGTCTGAGCTCTGCGGGCACCTCGTCGAGGCCAGTATAAAGAGCCGTCTTTAATTTTCGGCTTTGTGCCTCTTTTAAAAACTGCACAAGCTCCTCGCAATGCCATTCGCCGCCCAGAAAGAGGACGCAATCTATTTTGTTTCGGTAGCGATCCAATAAAGACAGGAACAGGGAGATGGAGAGCGGGAATCCGCTCTTTTCTGTCCAAAGTTCTGGAGAATGACAGCCGGGACATTTGAGTGGGCAGCCGCAGACATAAAAGGCTAAAGAGATGTGATCTGGAACTTCTTGAAAGACAATGTCGTAGTTATAAATTTTCATAGTCATCATTCCCTGATGACTATTACGATAGCGAAAGCTCTGAAGTGATCACTAGATATTGCGCGAAAACCTGATCTAGATCACAAAGGTATGCAGTAAGTTATTACTTAGGGCTTGCGAGCATTTGAATTTGTTTGTGGTTCATCTTTATCAAGCCTTCAGATTCAAGCTCTGCCAATGTGCGCGAAAAGGTTTCCGGGCGCAGCCCCAGCATTAAGGCGACTTCATGCTTTTTTCCACTTAAATGCAGCAGGGGGCGATTTTGCTCACTTTGTAAGCGGCATAGGTACGACCACACTCGGTCTTTGGCTGAAGCCAGGCTGATATTTTCAATAACCAAATGCAATTTGTCCATCCAGCGAATCAAAGATTGTACGACGGATTGATATAGTTCGGGGTGTTTGGCTAAGACTTGCTGAAACTCTGCCTTGGGAAGATAGAAGATATCTGAGTCATCACAAGCCGTGGCGCTATCGGCATTTTTATTTTGCCCTAAGATCCCAGCTTCGCCGAAAGTCTTTCCGGGGCCCAAAATTTCGATGAGCATTTCTTTACCCCCGGGCGATACTTTGGAGATTTTAACCGAACCTTTTTGAATAAGATAAAGTCCGGTGGAGGCACCTTCTTGTTCAAAGATTTGCGAATTTTTGGGGTAAGTTTTTCTTTGCAGAAGGGGAATGATTTGCCCTGTAATCTTCTCTTCTTGAGTAGAGCAAATCGGACAATTGTCGGTTGGTTTATCTTTCATGTGAAACTCCCAAGTGAACTATAGCATGCTTGTGCTCTGCTTGGGAGCTAAGATCAAGATCTTTCGTGCCTAGCTCTAAGTCTAGGGCTTAAAAATGGGACCGTTGCCGTTGTCGATGACCCGGTAAGGGTTGTCGGAGTGCTCGATCAAATATAATACGGGCTCAAGATTCTTTTGCTGCACTTCAGGAATTACTTTGGCACCTGGGTAAAATCCGCCAGAGCCCCAGCCGCTATTACCCGGATCTAGTTCAAAAGTGAAAGAAATGATTTTATGTTCTCCATAGGACCAATCCGTCGTATCCCCGCTGGCGATGTACAGCTCGGATGATTGCTGAGGAGTGTAGCCATTCCATTCGGACATCTTCTTGGCCATTACTTCATGCACCTGTTTGTCGCGCGTGTTGGCGATGCTGTCGTAAACATGGCCCCAGGGATAAAGAATAAGTTGCGAGTAAGTATGGAAAGATAAAAGAACGGTGATATTTTCGTGGCTTTCTACGTACTTTTTAATTGCTTGAGTCTCTGGTTCACTGAAGGCATTTGGCCCGCGGAAGGTTTCGCTGTTTGGACTGGTGCTAGCGCCACCACCGCCCCAACCATAAGCATAGTTACGATTTAGGTCGACGCCATAAGTGCCACCGTTATTGCGCGCACGGTTTTTTCTCCATGATTTATAGTTGCCAGAGGCGATGTCGTATTCCGCACCGTCGGGATTCACCATCGGTACAAAGTGGATATCGCGAGAATTCACCAAACGCTGCACGCGTGGATTACCTTGTTGATACTCTGTTAGCAAGTATTCGATATAATAAATCGGTAGTTCGATCGACAAGTGTTCACGAGCGTGGTGACCACCCATGAAGATGGTTGCCGGTAAGTTATCAGCGTGAGCTAAATCCCCAGAAATTCGTACGGCCCAAATATCACGCCCCTCCAAGGTTTTTCCAATAGAACTCATTTGTGCAATTTGCGCATATTGAGTGGTTAGGTTGCGCAGTTTTTCGGTCATTTCGGCATAGTTGTGGAAAGCAGCGTCCTCTTTAGGGAAGTCCATCTCTTGGGTCAATGGGAAGCTAACTTCCAGCAAACCTAAGGCTTCAAGTTTATTTTTTTCTTCCAAGCTGCCCAGGCCGATAACGAAGTCTTCGCGGGTGGTTTCAATGGAGACGCCCAAATCCGCGATCACGCTGCGCTCGAATTTGTCCTTTGCGCGAACTTTCATCCAGTATTGAGTGGTGTCGATAGTGTAAGCGTGGTGCATCGGCAACAAAGTCATTGCGGCAAAGGCTACCGTGGTCGCAAGTATTTTCTTAACGTTCATGAACCCCTCCTTGGGTGCTTGCCAATCAGCAAATCATTCTCGAGTGGTATGGCACAATCTTTACTGGGGGATATTTAAGCATCTCTAGACTATGGTCTAGAAGCTTGCAAGGGGGGAGCTACCAACGAATTGGCTCCGGATCGATTTGCACAGCAAATTTATTTTTAACATCGCTGACAACTTCTGCTGCCAATTTCCAGACGTCATCTGCGGCAGCCCCACCGTGATTCACTAGCACCAGAGCTTGCTTTTCATACATGCCCACGGGGCCAAGTTTTTTGCCTTTCCAGCCGGCTTGATCAATCAACCAGCCTGCTGCTAACTTATATTCACCCGTCTGATAGGGAAAGCTCACTAGGTTCGGAAATTGCTGCAGCAATAAGTTGCGTTGCTGTTCAGAGACGATCGGATTTTTAAAAAAACTTCCCGCATTGCCGATGACTTTTGGATCTGGCAGTTTTGTTTGGCGAATGTGAATGACGGCCTCGGCAATCGAGCGCGGAGTTGCTGCCGCCTGCTTGCGTTCGAGTTCCTTTTTTATGTCGCCGTATTCTAGGTGCAGAGTGTTTTTTTTGGGCAGGCGAAAGGTAACATCCCAGACTATGTATTTTCCGGCTCCGGCATTTTTAAAAAAACTGTCGCGGTAAGCAAACTGGCATTCTTTATTCAAAAAATTTTTTAGTGTGCCGGAATGTAAATCAAAACACGAAACTTCCCACAAGGTGTCTTTGACTTCCACCCCATAAGCACCAATGTTTTGAATAGGGGCGGCGCCGGCGGTGCCGGGAATCAAAGAAAGATTTTCTAGGCCCCAGTAGCCATTTTGCAAAGTCCACTGTACGAACTCATGCCAGTTTTCTCCGGCTTGAACTTTTACAAACCAGAAGTTCGCATCTTCATGAACAAGTTCTTTGCCTTGATTGGAAATCTTTAAAACCAGTCCTTGCACCATCGCCGGCAAAACCAGGTTGCTGCCGCCGCCTAAGATATTCCAGCGCAGCTTACGCAGGCTGGGGTCGTTAAGAAGAGATTGCAGGGTTTCAGGTGATGATAGGTCCACAAAGTGCTCAGCAGAGGAGCGCAAATGAAGTGTATTAAGTGAGCTTAAATCAAACTGTGTGTGGACCTGCATGATGGGAAGAGTTTATTAGAATGAACTTCCTTTGGCCATCATTCTTTCAAGGATTTCATCTTTGTTAATAAAGCAAATGCCCAGTCCTAAGCCTTTGCTCCAGACGACTTCGGCGGCGACATTGTGAGTCCGTTGAGGAGCACGTAGGGCCACTGTCATATTTAAGAGATCGCCTTTTTTGGGAACGTAGCTGCCAGTGGAAACCTCTAGGAAGGCGCCAGTTTGTGAAAGATTGCGAAGATTGGCGACAACGATCCCCATGTGTCCGTACACTTCGATATGCGCTGTTTCTTTTGTCTGAAAACGTTTCGCCGCACTCATGGGAGACTCCAAGGACTTCAAGGTCATACTCTATTTTCGGAGCAAAAGCTCCATCCGTAGAGTCCAAAAAATAAAATCTCAAAATGCGACAGGGTCTAGAGTCTATTTGCGCAAGTACGTCAAAAACGAAAAAGATATAGGCGTTTCGACGTCACGACGCTGGGCTAAGTTGAATACTTTTTCATCAATTTCTGGGTAAACGGTGTCCCCCTGGAATTGTTGATGAATGCGCGTCAAATAGATTTTATCGGTCAGGGGGAGGCTCTGTTTATAGATTTCTCCGCCGCCAATAATGAAAACCTCGTCGCCCCATCGAGCGGTTAAAGGCTTAGCGTGGGCGATGGCTTCTTCAATTGAGCTTACGAACACCACGGGGCTGCTTTCGGTCGATTGGAAAATTTGAGATTTTGGATCTCGTGTGATGACGATGTGATAACGATTCGGCAAAGCACGTCCGTTAAAAGACGCAAAAGTCTTGCGTCCCATAATCATGATATGTCCCTTCGTTGTGTCTCTGAAAAACTTCATGTCCTCGGGCAAGCTCCACGGCAAACCGCCGTCGCTCCCGATCACATTATTTTCAGAGCAAGCAACGATGTGGGTTAAAATCATACAGCCACCGGAGCTTTGATTGCGGGATGCGGGTCATAACCTACGATTTCAATATCTTCATACGTGAAATCAAAAAGATCTTTCTTGGTCGGATTTAATTTCAGTTGCGGCAAGGGGCGAAATTCACGGGCTAACTGTGTTTGCGCCTGTTCCAAGTGATTCAAATACAAGTGAGCATCGCCCAGAGTATGGACAAAGTCCCCAACCCCCAAGTCACATACTTGTGCGATCATATGTGTTAATAAGGCGTAGCTTGCGATATTAAATGGAACGCCTAAAAAGATATCTGCGCTTCGTTGATAAAGCTGACAAGACAGTTTGCCGTTAGCAACGTAAAACTGGAAAAAAGCATGACATGGTGGCAGCGCCATTTTTTCAACGTCGCCTGGGTTAAACGCCACGACCAACATGCGCCGAGAGTTCGGATTCCTTTTGATCTGATCAACAACATTAGAAATCTGGTCAATCGTGCGTCCGTCAGCGGTTTCCCACGAGCGCCATTGTTTGCCATACACCGGGCCTAAGTTGCCATTCTCATCAGCCCACTCATCCCAGATGGTCACTTTGTTATCATGTAAATATTTAATATTAGTTTCACCTTTTAGAAACCACAACAGCTCGTGAAAGATTGAGCGGGTGTGCAATTTTTTAGTGGTTAAAAGCGGAAAGCCCTCTTGCAAGTTATAGCGCATTTGATAACCGAACATTGAAATCGTGCCGGTGCCGGTGCGGTCTTCTTTTTTTACGCCGTTCTTTAAAACGTCATTTAATAAATCGTGGTATTGCTGCATGACGAACCTCATTGTTCAGGAAGAGTATTTTCATTTGTAAAAGTCGACGTTATTCTATTTAAGCTTACCCTTTTGTCTATTTGAAAAGTAGTCCCACAGAAATTTACCGCAGGGACCCAACTCCCGTTGTGAGTGACGCGCAATGTGGGTTCGGATGACATGGGGATTATGCGTCAGTGTCACAAGGCTTTTATCCTTGATTTCTTCTTTGATCATATGTTGGGGCATGCGGCCCCAGCCCAGTCCTTCGCGCAAAAAGGCTTTTTTAGTGAGGTAGTCCTGCACGCTGATGATATTGTCAGGATTAACGATGCCAGCAGAACGGTTGGACGTCTTCACGGTCGTCGAAATAATCACCTGACGGTGTTTGCCAAGCTCTTGTTCGGAAACCTTGCCTTTAATTTTTGTCAGAGGATGATTGCGCGCGCATACAGAAATCATTGTGACCGGAAACAGCTCCTCGGCAATGAGCAGACTGGATTCGTTGTACAGCGTCCCTAAGGAAAGATCGGCACGGTCCTCCAAAAGTTGTTCGTCGTTACTGAGCATGTCATGAATAATTTTGACTTCCGTTTGTGGGAACCGGCTGGAAAACTCCTTCAGTGCGCTGATCAGAGACGGGAGGGGCCACAGTGCACTGACGGCCAAACGGATGACGGGTTCATGTCCTCTTTTCAAAAACTCAGCAGTTTCTTCCAGTTCTGTGAACTGAAAGATCAAATCATCGGCCCTCTTTAAGAAGGCGCGCCCTTGCAGTGTCAGTTGCGGTCGGTATTGGTCGCGGTCGAAAAGTTTAAACCCCAACTCAGATTCCAAAGAACGAATGGCATAGCTGACCGCACTTTGCGCGCGATGCAGCTCCTGCGAAGCTGCGCGAAAGCTTCCGGATTTAACAATTGTCTGAAGTACTTGCAATTGATCCAATGTCATCTGCTGCAAAGATTATCATATTTTTAGATCATGTTAATAGAAAAATTATAATTTTTTTAGATCGTCTAGTTTTGTACACTAGTGGAAGTTACGATACTGTGAAAGGAGAGTTGGTTATGTTATATCTACGTAAATCAGAAGACCGAGGTTATGCGGAATTTGGTGGTTGGTTGAAGTCACGCCATACGTTTTCATTTAGCGAATACTATGATCCCCAATTTATGGGTTTTCGTGACTTGCGTGTGATCAACCAGGATTGGATTGCGAAGGACTCAGGATTTCCTTTGCATCCTCATCGCGACATGGAAATTATCACCTACGTGTTAAGTGGCACGGTTGAACACCGCGACAGCCTAGGCAACGTGGGGCAGATCACCGCGGGTGAAATTCAAACCATGCATGCCGGAACTGGCATCCGGCACAGTGAATACAATCCGTCAAAAACAGACGACCTTCGTCTTTTTCAAATTTGGATTGTGCCTGACACAGTAGGGGCGAAGCCAGGTTATACACAGCAGTCCTTCACGCGGGAGCAGAAATTGAATCAATTTAAGTTGCTGGTGTCTAAAGATGGGCGCGATGAAAGTCAAAAAATCCATCAGGACGTAGATCTTTATGCGTCTGTATTTGAAGCTGGCACGGAGAGAGAATTTATCTTCCGCCCAGGTCGCGGTGGTTGGTTGCAATTAGCGGAGGGCGAGGTCGAAGTGAATGGCAAATTGTTAAAGTCAGGAGACGCCCTCGCTATTCAAGAAGAAGGGGCCGTGAAAATTAAAGCTCTGCAAGAGACTGAATTTTTACTATTTGATCTGCACTAAGGTATTCACACAATAAAAAAAGGGAGAGGGATTTAGACCCTCTCCCTTTTTCATTTTAATGTTAGAAACTGCGACCAAAGACTGCTTCTAAAGCGGCCTTGATTTTCGCCCAGCCTTCAATGGCCTCACGTTTGTCAGACTTTTGAAAGCCAATCACTTGTCCATCCATAGCTCCATAGCGCATTGAAAGCACATTCGTGTTGTAAGCCTCGTAAGCTTTTAAAACACGGTCGACGTGTTTTTCAGTGTCATCCACGAATACGATTGCGGGGTATGTTTTGCGAACTTTGCAAAGGATGGATCTTAACATCGCCCCTTTGTGTTGGCCTGAAGTATAAAACACACCGTCTTCGTAAACAGAAGGCTTAGATTCTTTCAAACCCCAGGCTTTAAGTTCATCAGCAAGTAAGCACGCTTTTTCTGGCGCGTTGATGTCATAAGGCAAGAAGCGACTTGCATAGCCACCCTGAGGGCCTGGAGCTGTTGCTGCGGCATTGTAACCGTTTCTCTCCAATTCACGTTGCGTGAAGTTTTGGAATTCAGCGCCACGAGAAGTCAGCATAAATACAGGGTGACCTTGAGTTTGAAACAAGCGAACCATTTCAGGTGTCATTGTTTCAGGGGGACGCATTTGCCCTAGGCTGTAAAGGTAGCCTTGAACTCGTAAAAGACCATTAAAGTCCGCAGCAACAAGATCTTGAGTGTCTTTGTTTTTAAGTTTTTCTTCTTGCCAGATAAACCAGGCGTCACCGCCTAAGTCTATTTCGGTCGTCAAAAGAGTGTTGTCGATATCAAAGACAACCAAGATTTCTTCCGCAGTGTATTGCTTGCGCAGCTCTTGCACTTTTTCTGCAACCGTCGACATGCTGGTGATTTGCACTTTTTCCGAAGCTAAGGCTTGGAACGCAAAGCTTAATAAAAGAACGAACGCCGTGATTTGTTTCATTATCAGCTCCTAGAATTTATAAGTAATTGAAAGGTAGTGACCGATGCCTGAAGTTTGACCGGCAAAGCCGCCGTCTTTAAGTAAAGCCATGTCTTTGTAAAGTTTTGCACCGTATCCCACAGCATAGCGACTTGAATGCCAGTAAAATCCGTTGAACCACTCTAGTGAAGTTTCAGCGCGATCGTTGTCGTCAGAAATTGCTGTCGCTCTGAATTTATAATCCAAGTACCCTTGGTAGGTGATGAAGCTAGAGTTGGCGAAGTGATAAAATGGCTTAAACCAGTTCGTAGAAAGAATATAGCCATCCCATTTTCTAACGTTTGCCGCACCATAATTTTCGCGCACATAGCGAGCCATTAAGTTGGCTCCGACTACGCCCAAACCGGGAACTTCAATGTCCGAACCGACACCGATGTATTGTTCAAAAAGATCTTTGTCGCCAATATTAAATAAAGAAGAAATATACCACTCTTTGACTGGGCCCACTGAAAGGTCTTTGCCGGTCATGACATTCAAAGAGGCACGAGGAGCTAGTTTAACGAAAAAGTTATCGCCGCCATGACGATCGCTGTCTTTAGAGTCAAAAATATCAAACACATCGAAATAGCCATAAAGTTGGAAGATGCCCGACCGGCCGCCAAATTCCATTTCAAGATATGTGTCTTGTTGATTTCCAAAAGGGATCTTGTTGTCGATACTGCGCATGATATTGAATTGAAACCATTTGAAGTCGTTTTTGTGGATGTCTTCAGAAACTTCTTCGCCTGCGGCTAAACATACAGAGCCAAGGCTTACTAGGATTCCAAAAACAAGCGAACGAAGCAGTTGAGTATTCATAACCTCTCCGGGGCTGATTTTTTGCGCATAATATGAAAAATCTCGTCTGAAACAATGAAAATATGAGTTTTGGTAAAAGCTATTAGATTCTCAGTTGACTTGCGCTATGGGGGTCGCTATTTATGGGGCTAAGTAGTTAGGGAGTAGTCGCAATTTTTTTCCCAAATTGACTTAAGCCGACATACTGAGTGATGAGCTCCGGTTTAAGTGCCCAAGGCTTTTAAGAAACTCTTAAAAGACCCGACGTTGACGAGACTGACACGAGTGTTTGTTTAACACCGTGTGGTCTCGTGTTCTTTTTACGGCCCCACGGTTTTTCCGGAAAAGGGTTACGTATGGAAGCCATTTTAAATTCATTCTTTTTAGTCGCGGCCACCGAGATGGGGGATAAAACTCAGCTTTTAGCTTTGGTTTTGGCGACTCGCTTTAAGAAGCCTTGGCATGTGATGGCCGGGATTTTTGTCGCAACGGTTCTAAATCACGCACTGGCTGCATGGTTGGGGAACTGGATTTCAGCCCAAGTGCCTACACATTACATGAACTGGGCTTTGGCGATCATTTTCTTTGGCTTTGCTTTATGGATTTTGATTCCTGATAAGGATGATTCCAATACCGATAATATGCGCTGGGGAGCTTTCTGGACGACCACGGTGTTATTTTTCTTTGCTGAGATCGGTGATAAAACTCAATTGTCGACTGTGGCCTTGGCAGCAAAATATCATGACCTTTTCTTAGTTACCTTT
Source organism: Bdellovibrio sp. (assembly GCA_013360185.1). GTDB lineage: Bacteria > Bdellovibrionota > Bdellovibrionia > Bdellovibrionales > Bdellovibrionaceae > Bdellovibrio. The sequence goes on along the minus strand of JABWCO010000011.1, from coordinate 15,592 downwards.
GGAACTACTTTGGGGATGATGTTTGCTGATGGTTTGGCCGTGGTGTTTGGCGAAAAGCTGACCGCGAAAATTCCAATGCGGTGGATTCACTATGCATCTTCGGCGTTGTACGTGGCGTTTGGAGTTGGAGTCTTGTTGCGCTAAGGGGCGCACAAGATCGGAGCGAAAAAAACTGAAGGGCCGAGGGGCCCTTCAGATTGACGATTTAATTTGAGTTAGGCAGAGGGCTATTGAAAATTCTGAACTTGCGCGATGTATTTCAAATTGCGGTAGTAACCTTGGTAATCCAAGCCGTATCCCACGACGAATTCATTTTTAATTTTAAAACCTACGTAATCTAGTTCACATTTTACTTTTAAAGCCTCTGGCTTTTCTAAAAGTGCAACTGTCGTGAGGCTTTTTGGCTTACGCGATAGGATTGAATTTTTTAGATAGTTCATGGTTAAGCCGGTATCGACGATATCTTCAACCAAAACGACATGGCAGTTTTCAACGGGGCTGGCTAAATCCAAAGTCACTTTCACTTCGCCGGAAGATGTTGTTCCACCGTGGTATGATGAAACTCCGAAGAATTCACAAGTGACGTCATTTTCAATGTTGCGGATAAGGTCCGAATAAAACATGAAAGAGCCTTTAAGCACGCAGACGGCGACAATTTTTTCGCCTTTAAATTTCTTTGAAAGTGCGGCGCCCAGTTCTTTGACCTTGGCTTGCAGTTGTTCTTCAGTGATATAGGGCTTCAGCGTAAGATTTGTCATAGTTCCTGTCTCCAATTTTAAACAAACGAATTATTCATGATCTCACCGAAACCACCGCCACCTGGAACGATATATTGCTTATCGTTTAAGCCGCGTTCTTGATCCCAAAATTGGCCCGGAGTTGCCTCTAAAACTGCCTGAGGTGATAGTCCTCGGTCAAGTCTTAAGGCATAGATCGCGGCGTCGGGATGGTGAGCTAGTACATTCTTCAAATATTCGGGTGTGATTATAAGATTTAGCGCAATAAATTTCTTGGCGGGCCCTTCGATATGGTTCTTATAGTGGTCAATCGCGTTGACCATGGTGTTGCCGGTCGCTCCCATGGGGTCGGGAAAAATCACAAAAGCATCTTTGACGTCGCCACCGATTTTCATTCCGCCAAATTCAGCGCCGGTAACTGTGTCTTTGTTATTTGTCACGCGGGCGGCAAAGATGTGATCTTGGCGAACATTTTCTGCGGGCAGCGCATAGTGCAAAAAGTTGTAACAAATATGACTTGGGTAGGTTCCTGCTCGGGCAAGGTTGATGCTAACAGCTTTCTGTTTGCGTGCGACCCGCGTGCTTTTTAGTTTTTTGTCGGGATGCATTTCGGTCATTCGCGTGGGTTCTTCGAAAGTTTCTTTCGCGAATTCATTGTTCACAGTGGCGGCGATCAGTTGCGTGTAAAGAACCTCGACGATGCGATTTACTTCGGGTTGAAAGCATTGAGGCGAGCACAGTTGCCCCAGTAAGCCGTTCAAAAACGGACTGTCGATAATATGCACTTGGGTCCCGTAAAGGTGAGTAAGCTCCTGCTGAAATGCCATGGAATACCTTTGGTTAGTTTTCTTTTTTGAATTCGACGAATATAACCAGCTCACTTTCGCCGGCTCTGAATTGCGGAGAACGCAAAACTTTGAAGACATCAATTGCTGTTAACTCGTCATCGTTTTCAAGGTTTGATTGTAGTGGCAACACGCCGGACATAAAAAAGCCCGTGTCGCCGCCAATTTCGAAAATCGCTGGAAAGGACTTTCTTTGAATTTCTAAAGCACCTGAAGGCGTCATTTCTTTCCAGGTTCTTTGGATCTCTAGATTGCCGCGTAAGTTGGTGGCATCCATTTCGCTGATTTCAAAAAATGTCGTCAGGCCAATTTCTATACTGGGATCTTGTCGATCTTTGAGCCCGTAAGACCATTGCAAAGTTTTTGATTTATCTAAAGCCCGATCTTCTGTATGCAATACTTTGCTTTGTGGGTCAGAGAGTGCGCGACGCAGGCTGGGGATGATGCCCGCAGAGTAATCATTGAAGTTCATAAACTGGCCGGTGCTGCGACTGGCGGCAAAGAGGCCATTGAGGCTGGCTTTTGATACTTCCGCATAGTGGACGATTAAGTGTGGCGCGCCGGAACCCGCCAGACCTTTAGGCGAATCTTTTTTTTCGTCAGTAGATGGGGGGGAGGAATTGGCAGCGAGGTTTGCTGGCACTGGCGCTTCGACTTTGTAGGCATTGACCGAGCCATCAGGATTCTGTGGCGATTCGACGGGCAGGTCCGTGTCGGCATTTGCGGAGGATTCAGAGTTTTGCGAAAGTGTTTGGGTGGCATCGTTCGAGGAGGCATTAATTTGCACCGAGGACTTAAGATAACTCACGCGGCGTTCAAGGTTTTGCTGGCCTTTTTGATAGAGACTGACGCCGACTCCGCCAGCCACAATAATTAGTAAAGATAATTGTGCTAAGGGGTTACCAAAAAAACGTTTCCACGCGGGAGGAGTCACTGGCTTAAAGCTTTCGATATCAACGCCACATTGCGCACAATATTTATCTTTAGGTTGTTGAAACCCACAGCGTGGACAATTGATCAGCATCGAAAATGAAATCCTTTAATAAATTCGAAGAAGTCTTGGAATTAGGTTAAGACAAAGCGACTTGACCCACAATAGAATAATTGTGAGAGTGAAAGAGATGAAAAAGTATAAGCCGAAATCTGGCGAGAAGATTGAAATTGTTGAAGAGATTGTCCCGCCGAAGGTCGAGCTTCCTTTCGAATTTTCGCCGGAACATTATCCTGTATTGTTGCAAGAAGTTCTTGCTGCATTTTATCCCTATCGTCAGAGGGAAAATCCCCATTATTTCGATGGAACTTTCGGACGTGGTGGACACTATTCTGCGGTGAAATTTACGATTCCCCAGATGAAAGCCACGGTGATGGACCAAGACCTGGTCGCGGTGGAGTTCGCGAAAAAACGTTTCCAGACTGATGTCGAGCAGGGCCAGTTAAATGTAATCCATGGAAACTTCTCGAAATTTTCGGAACATAACCTGAAAAATTTTGATATGATGCTTTTAGATCTAGGTGTGAGTTCGCCGCAATTAGACCAGGCGGAACGAGGCTTTAGTTTTTATCACGATGGCCCCCTAGATATGCGAATGAATCAGCAGCAAGGATTGACAGCTGAGGTGCTTATTAATACGGCTTCGGAAGACGAACTTATTCAATTGTTTAAGAACTATGGCGAGGTCTATCGTCCGGCCCGCGTCGTGCGTGCGATTGTTCAAGACAGAAAAGAGAAAGCCTTCCAGTCAACCAAGCAGCTTGCCGGACTTATCGAACGAGTCGATGGCTGGCAGATCAAAGGCTTTCACCCTGCAACCAAATATTTTATGGCTTTGCGTTTAGCCGTAAATTCCGAATTAGAAGTTGTTGAACAGGCGATTCCTGCAATGATTCAAGCACTGAATCCAGGGGGACGTCTGGCCGTCATTTCGTTTCATTCCTTAGAAGATAGAATTGTAAAAAATATTTTCCGCAGCTCGGAAAGCTTTGGAAGATCTGTAACTAAAAAAGTAATTGTTCCCACTCAGGAAGAGTGTGACAGAAACACCCGCTCGCGTTCAGCGAAGTTGCGTGTTTTCGAGAGGAGTGCTCAGGATGAGCTCAGAAAGCTTTAGGCAGTTAAAACCATTTTTTAGTATCTTAATCATTATTGCCACTTTGTTTTCAATCGTCTTTCTGCAGATGGAAGAGCGTCGCATGGGTTACAGCGTTTTAAAGCTGACGCGCGAACACAAAAAAGTCTGGGAAGAAAAGCGCGTGAAAGAAATCGCGTTAGCAAAAGTGACTCGTCCGCAACTTTTAGATTCTGTTGCTCAACAAAAGTTCACACTTAAGAAAGTGCAAGCCAATCAGATCATTCATCTAAGTGGTGCGATGTCAGAGAGTGTTGAAAAAGTTGTGAATAAAGGCTTAGTGAAAAAGGATCTCTAGTTGAAATCACGTATTGTTGTTATCTTTGTTGGCATATTGGTCCTGTGGTCGATGTTGGTTTTGCGCGCGGCCTACTTGCAGTTTTTACCTAATGATCGCCTGAATGCTTTGCAGAATCGTCAGTTTCAAACGAAGGTGACGTTGCAAGCGCGCCGTGGTGCGATCGTTGATCGGAATGGTCGCGATCTGGCGATGTCGACAGCCGCCTATTCGCTGTATGCGGATCCAAAAATTATCGAGAATAAAAGAGTTGCCGCAAGAAAGCTAGCCAAGGCTTTGAACATGTCCGTTGATGCCGTTTATGGCAAAATTAAAGACGGCAATCGGCGCTTTGTATGGATTCAGCGCATGTTAGAACAGAATAAGGCTGATGAAATTAAGGCTTGGGATATTCGCGGCCTTTCCTTTGTCGAAGAGTGGCGTCGCGTTTATCCAAATGAAACTTTGTTGGCGCAAACCCTGGGTTTTTTAGGGTCTGAAGGACAAGGCCTTGAGGGCTTAGAGCTGGGTTTTAATCAGGCTTTGGCGGGGAATCAAAAAAAGGTCTCTGTTAAGCGCGATGCCCGGGGGCGTCCTTTGATTCATGACGGCTTGCTGTTTACGGAAAATCCCGAAGGTGATGAGTTGCGGCTTACCGTGGATTCTGAATTACAATATCGCTTGGAAAGCGAATTGGTAAACGCTGTTGAAACTTTCGAGGCGGATCATGCTGTGGGTGTGATCTTAGATGCTAAGACCTCTGCCGTTTTGGCTTTAGCTTCGGCGCCGTCTTTTGACGTGAACAAGCCCGGAAAAGCAACAGCAGAATATCGTCGTAATAAAATTGTCACTGATGCGTTTGAACCAGGTTCAACCATGAAGACCTTTGTGATTGCGGCGGCCTTGCGTGATGGTTTGATAAAACCAAGCACAAAATTTTACTGTGAAAAAGGCAGTTATAAAGTTGGTGACCGAATCATTCGTGAGGCAGAATCAAAAGAAAAATTCGAAGACCTGACGGTGTCTGAAATTTTGGCTCTGTCATCCAATGTGGGTACAACGAAAATTGCTTTCAAAATGGGTGCAGATAATTTGCGCCAAGGTCTTTTAGATTTTGGGTTTGGCACGCGCTTGGGTGTGGACCTTCCCGGAGAAGCGCGCGGAATGGTGCAGGCTTTGCCATGGCGTCCGCATTTATTAAGTAATATTTCTTTTGGTCATGGGATTTCTGCGACGCCGTTGCAAATTGCTAACGCGTTTGCGGCCATAGCTAATGGTGGAGTGCTAAATACGCCTTATATACTGCAGGCCAAACGAGACGCTGAGACTGGTGTGCTTACCGAAACAGCGGCGAAGCCAATTCGTCGCGTATTAAGCGCGGAACAGGCCGCACAAATGCGCGCTATGCTTGTGGGTGTAACAACACAAGGCGGGACCGGAGGCAACGCCCGAGTCGACGGTTTTATGGTGGGTGGCAAAACTGGGACTGCACAAAAGGTGAATCCAACTGGGCGTGGCTATTTAAAAGGCATGTATGTTTCAAGTTTCGGTGGCTTTATTCCCGCGAATGATCCGAAGTTTGTGATCTACGTAGCGGTGGATTCTCCGCGCAAAGCCTATTACGGTGCCAAGGTAGCCGCTCCATTGTTTTCGCGTGTGGCGTCCTATGCGGTTCGCAAAGAAGGCATCGCACCTTTATTGAGGGCAGAGCTTTCTTCGGCAGATCCCAAGTTAAAACGTTTGGTGGCTGCTGATTTTAAATCAACTAAGCCCGTACCTAAAGAAGTGATCACGGCAGCTGAGTTAGATCGGTTGACCGAAGTGCCTACGGGCGAGGCTGTTCCTAATTTAATGAACCTCACGACGCGTGAAGTTCTTCGTCGAATCAATGGCCAAGATTTGAGGGTCAAATTTGTGGGCCAAGGCTTAGTCTCAGAAGTTGTTCCCGGTGTCGGTGCTGCTATACCGGACGACAAAGAAATCACAGTCATTCTAAAGTAAAATTCGGAAATCGGACTCCAGCAGATCCTTTAAATAGATCTGGTGGATTTCAGTGCGGCGGTAAGTTTGCTGTGCTGTTCTGCCATAGAGCGTAAGTTTAACTGATCGGGGAAACTTATTGCTCTCTTTCAAACCATGAATGAAAGTGGCGAGTATGCAAATGAACGCGTTTCCGACCGAGGATCTTTTAAAAAAACATTTCAACCTTTCGCAATTTCGTCGTGGTCAAACTGAAATCATCGACTCTGTGTTGGCGAAAAAAGATGTCTTAGCGGTTTTGCCTACGGGTGGCGGTAAGTCACTGTGTTATCAATATCCTGCCGTTTTTTTAAATCAGTTGGTGGTTGTGATTTCTCCGTTAATTGCGTTGATGAAAGACCAGGTGGCCTCTTTGCGTCGCTTGGGTATTCCTTCAGGAAGTTTGCACTCGGGTCAGTCCGATGATGAAAAAAGACATGTCTTTGCGGAAATGAATAAAGGCGGCGCTTTTGTTTTATATTTGTCGCCAGAGCGTGCGCAAAAAGAAGGTTTCCAAAAATGGATTCAGCATCGCATGATCGGGTTGTTTGCGGTGGATGAGGCCCACTGCGTGTCGCAATGGGGTCATGATTTTCGTGAAGAGTATGCACAACTTTCAATTCTAAAGAAGCTGCGTCCGGATGTGCCAGTCTTGGCATTAACAGCTTCAGCGACTCCGACGGTACTAGATGATATTGCAAAACAATTGGCCTTAAAAACGCCGGATCGCCGCGTGCACGGTTTCTATCGTCCCAATTTGTATTATCAGGTGGAGCTTTGTGAAAACGACGATGCTAAGGCGGATTACTTGGTGCAAAGTCTGAAAAGCACTCCGCAGGGGCGTATCATCGTTTACTGTGGTACGCGCAAGATGACTGAGAGTGTAGCGTTGAGTCTAGAAAAAAAATTCCCTAAGGTTGGCTTTTATCATGCGGGCTTATCTCCAGAAGTCCGGGCGCGCACTCAGGAAGCCTATACCAATGGAGACTTACGGATTCTTGTCGCGACGAATGCATTTGGTATGGGTATTGATCAGCCAGATGTGCGTTTAGTTGTGCACTATCAAATTCCTGCAAATATCGATTCTTTGTATCAAGAGATGGGGCGTGCGGGTCGTGATAACTTTGAGTCGACGTGCTTAACTTTGTACGCAAAAAAAGATAAAGGATTGCAGTCGTATTTTATCCAAAGCTCCGAAGCCTCTGAGGAAATAAAAAGTACACGCTGGCGGAACTTAGATGCCTTGGTGAATTACGCCGAAGGCGGCGAGTGTCGTCATGCGGAAATTCTGACTTATTACAAAGATTCTCAGCGTATTGAAAGATGTGGGCATTGTGATGTCTGTGATGCAAAATCAGATCGTCGTATTCCCAAGCCGGTAACGACGTTTATTAAGATAGATCAAACGTTGGACAAAATTAAGTCGACCTTAAGAACCAAGAAAAAGCCAAAAAGTTCGCAAGTGGATTTAGAGCTGGATTCTGAGCAAGAGGAGCGCTTTGAGCGCCTGAAGGCATGGCGTAAAGAAAAGGCTAAAGAGTTGGATGCTCCAGCCTTTGTGGTGTTCAGCGATCAGACTTTAAAACACCTAGCAATTCAGAATCCACAAAGCCTAGATGGGATGCGCTCTATTTATGGCATCGGGGAAGCAAAGCTGGAAAAATTTGGTTGGGATGTGTTGGCGGAGTTGACGACCAGGGGACATTAAGTCCCCCATTCAAATCTAGATAGAATCTAAATATTCGCCAATTTTTCTTAAAACAGGCATCGGGATTTCGTGACCACCACGGAAGCCCATCAGGGAACCTTTCATGCCATTTTGTGTAAGCAAGGTTTCAAGTTTTTGTGCTTGCTTGTATCCCAAGACCTGATCGACTTCACCATGGCTTTGGAAAAATTTTTGACCTGCGCGATTGGGGACGTTTTGTTTCCACACGTCTTGATTGATCAAGGTACCTGACATAATTACCAGGCCTTGCGGTGTTTCCGGAGCTCGTAAATACAACTCCGTTGCGAGCATAGCGCCTTGGCTGAAGCCTCCTAAAACAATTTTATTCCACGGAACTTTCAACTGACGAATTAGCTCCATGGTCATATCATAGGCTTTGCTAAGGCCCGGCGGTTTTTCGTTGGCCATGTCCCGTGTTTCTCCGCGTTCTGCGGCCTGTTGAATCGCCATCATATCGATGGTCCACCAAGCCCGACCTGTCCATCCAGGACCAATCGGTACTTCCAAGGGGCCATTCGGGAAAAGCCAGTTGTAAGTTTTCTTTGTCGGGATCATTTCTCCCAAAGAAAAAAGGTCGTTACAGTCAGCGCCGTAGCCATGAAAGAATAGAACCCACGAGGCGTCGTCGTTATTATTTATTTCTTGGCAATGTATTTTTCCGAGTTGTCTCATATCTCTGTCATACGCTATTCTTAGGGGCGAGTCTATGAAGCTAAATCAATTATTTGCAGTCATTCCAGGTCCCGCAGAAAGTTCACCGCGTCCCGAGGTGGAGCTGAGCGGTATTTATAATGACGCTCGACAAGTGACTGCGAATTCAGTTTTCGTGGCGATTCGCGGCAGCAAATTGGACGGGCATAGTTTTATCCCCGAAGCTGTGGCCAAAGGTGCAAGCGCGTTGGTGGTCGAAGATTGTGCGTTGGTTCCCAAGGATTATTCTGGATTTGTTTTGCAAGTTTCAAATACTCGTGAAGCCTTGGATATCTTGGCCAGTCGTTTTTATCTTGAACCGGGCCAAGAACTTTTTTGTGTCGGGGTGACCGGTACGAATGGCAAAACTTCTGTCACGTATATGGTCGAAGCCATTTTGAACGAAGGGCGGATTCCGACGGGAGTCATCGGCACCGTCAATCATCACTTAGGCGAAAAAGTGTGGCCGTCAGAAATGACGACACCGGATCCAATTTTTTTACAGAAACGTTTGCGTGAGTTCCGCAATCATGGGGCCTTGGCGGTGGCGATGGAGGTTTCCTCCCACGCCTTAGATCAAAAACGCGTCGACAGTGTGCCCTTTAACAGTGTTGTTTTTACTAATTTGACGCGTGATCATTTGGATTATCACAAAACCATGGATCAGTATCTTGAAGCGAAACAAAAGCTGTTCACCGATTCTTTATGGAGAACGGAAAAGACACCTGTGTTTGCGATCGTCAATATTGCAGATAAGTATGGCCGCCGTTTGCGCGTGGCTGATCCGGCAGAACTTTGGACTTATGGCACCAATGATTCTGATTTGCGTTTTGAGATTATTAAAATGAATTTTGCTTCGACCCGTTTTAAAATCATCACGCCAGGTGGAGAAGGTGAAGTGAATTTGCCGATGTCAGGTGGGCACAATGTGCAAAATGCCGTTGCCGCCATCGGTGTCGGTCTGTCGGCGGGCTTACCATTAGAAGTGTGTATTTCTGCTTTAAATAAGTTTACCGGTGTGCCCGGCCGTTTGCAGTCAGTACCCAATCGCAAAGATCTTGCGGTCTTTGTGGATTACGCGCACTCTCCTGACGCTTTAGAAAACGTTCTGACGGCTTTGAATAAAGTGCGGGAAAGTTTACAATCTAAAGCACGCATATGGACTATTTTTGGTTGTGGTGGCGATCGGGACAAAGGGAAGCGTCCATTGATGGCGCAAATAGCTTTACGCTATTCCGATAAAGTTATTGTTACTTCAGATAATCCGCGCACGGAAAAGCCCGAAGACATTATTCAAGATATTTTAACCGGAGTCGCCGGTGCTGATAAGGCAGCTACGCAAGTGTTTGTTGATCGCCAAGAGGCGATTTATCACGCAATTATGAACGCCTCAGTAGGCGATGTGATTTTGATTGCGGGCAAAGGACACGAAGATTATCAAATCATCGGTAAAGATAAACTGCCATTCAGCGATATCAAGGTGGCGGAAGCTGCTTTGCAAGGGAGACAGCTATGAGAGCCATGGACGTACAAACAATTGAACACACAACGGGTGCGAAAGTTTTAAGTCTTAAAGAAAAGAACTTTGCGGGTCTTGGCACCGACACTCGCGCGAATCTTAAAGGACAGTTTTTTATCGCGTTGAAGGGGGAGGCTTTCGATGCCCATCAGTTTTTGGATAAAGCTGTTCAGCAAGGGGCCGTCGGCTTATTAGTGCATGAAGAAAATGACTTGGTAAAAAAACTACGGGACCAAGTGACTGTTTTGCTTGTTCCAGACACGTTAAAGGCATTGCAACAACTAGGAACTTGGGCGCGCCGTCAGTCGCAAGCAAAGATTTTAGCGATTACGGGATCTAACGGTAAAACGACCACCAAAGAATTTGCCGCAGCCTTAATTGGTTCTGCGTTGGATGTGCATTACAACAAAGGAAGTTTCAATAACCACTGGGGCGTGCCCTTTACGCTGTTGCAGTTGCCAGTGCATAAAGACGTCGCAATCATTGAAATGGGTATGAATCACGCCGGTGAGCTGACAGAGCTTGTGCATATCGCCGAACCCGATGTTGTTGTTTGTACAATGGTCGGTCGCGCGCACATGGAATTTTTTGGTACGATTGAAAAGGTCGCAGAAGCTAAAGAGGAAATATACGAAGCCGCCGGGAAGAACGCTTTAAGAATTTACAATTTAGATAACAAGCTAACACACAATATGTACGTCAAAGCGCGAGAAAAATACGAACATGCGCGTTTGATGACTTTTTCTGCTGAAGATCCACGCGCGGATATACATTTATCCATCACCTCGATGAGTATGAGTGAACTGTTTGTTAAGGGTGTAATCGCTGGCAAAGAAGGTTCGGCCGTTGTGCAAGTTTTCGGGACACAAAATTTGACGAACCTAATGGCCGCGGCAGCATTAGGCTTGGCTGCGGGCATGAGTCCAGAGCAAGTGTGGAATGGTTTGCCAGAGTGTCGTACTAACTGGGGGCGTAATCAGTTAGTGCACTTGAAGTCCGGCGCGCAAATGATCTTTGACGCTTATAACGCCAACCCCGACAGCATGAAGGCTTTGATCGACAATATGAAGTTGTTAACAGTTCCGGGGCGTAAAGTTGGCGTATTTGGGCAAATGCGCGAACTGGGCTCGGCCTCGCCCGAGCGGCATGAAGAACTTGGCATGTGGGTCGGCCAAGTCGGTTTTGATAAAGTGTATTTTATTGGAGACGACCACGCGGCCTTTGCGCGTGGTCTGGAAAAAGCGGGATTTAAGAATCCCGCGTTGGTGAAGGCAGATTTTATGGAATCTTCCGGAACAGACTTAGCACATTTCCTGAAGTCGGGGGATATTGCTGTGGTGAAGGCTTCGCGAGGGACAAAGCTTGAGCGCTTTGTTTTTCCTTGCGAACCTTTGGATTTTGCAGAAAAGCAGTAGGTTTCGGCTGCTGCTTTAAAAATTTCGGTGTACTGGTAAAAAGGGCTAAGTACATTTTTTACTCCCACTTCTTGTGGAATTTTTCGACTTTATCAATAAGTTCTTTCTTTTGTTCTGGACTCAGAGTTTTATGCAAAGCTGCGACCCTGTCTAAGTACTTATCCGTTTTTTCTTCCATGCGCACGCGGCGAGCGTGAATCAACTCTTTCACTTTGGCTTTGTCCAGGTTGTCTGCCAGAATCATACTTTTGAAATCATCTTTCATGGTTTGACGGCGATTCTTTTCTTCGGCGAAATCCTTCTTAATGTCTGCGGTGATATCATTTAAAAGAGCTTTTTGTTGTTCATTGAAATCTAGTTTGGCGGCGATTTTTTCCGAGATCGCGGCGATTCTTTTTTCCGGGTTTTTGTGACAACCAGCCAGCGTACCTACTGCGCCAATTGCGAACAGAATTCCTAAAGCACGAGTCCATTTTCTTTTTGCGTGGTATCTTATCATAACATCCTCCATAGGTTGTTTCTGAGCCTAGATTAGGCCCTTTTGAAGACGAAGTGGTTGCTGGCCTGTTAATGATTGTAACAAATTGTAACTGCCTGAATATTCAAGGGAAATGCCTTTTGGTCAGGACTTAAATAGGGTATAGTCAGGGACATGAATCGCATACTCCTGATCGACGATGATCAAAAACTTGGCGACCTTTTAACGCAATATTTTGCGCAGTTTGATTTGCACATGACGCAAAATATTTTGCCGTTGCAAGCGTTGCAAACTCTAAAGAAGGACCGCTTTGATGCGATCATCTTAGACGTGATGCTGCCGGAAATGGACGGCTTTGAAGTGTGCAAGAAAATTCGCGCTTTCAGTGATGTGCCAATTTTAATGCTTACCGCCCGAGGTGAGACCTCAGATAAAGTTTTAGGCTTGGAGTTGGGCGTCGATGACTATTTGCCAAAACCTTTTGAATCCCGCGAACTGGTCGCACGTATGAAAGGTCTGATCCGTCGATCTAAAAAAACCGCCGTGTCGAGCAAACTTAAATCCGGTGCACTGACCTTGGACCCGCAACTAAGATCGGCGACACTTGAAGGCAAGGATTTAAATCTAAGTACGCATGAATTCGAATTGCTAAAATTCTTGATGGTGCATGCCGGACAAAGCTTGTCGCGCGATCGCATTATGGATGAATTAAAGGGCATGGACTGGGAAGCCTATAATCGCAGCATTGATGTGGCGATCAGTCGCCTACGCCAGAAACTCAAAGACCCGGCTAAGACGCCAATCTTTTTAAGGACAATTTGGGGGGAAGGTTATTGCTTTATTGCCCCCGTGGAAGAGGCTTCATGAAACGTCGTGGGATGAAACTGTTAATTAAAATTTTTCTGACATTCTTTTGCACGGCCTTAGTTATTATCGGTGGCGTGGCGTGGTTAAGTCATTCTTTGCAACCGGAAAAGCAATTGTCACGCATCTTGGAAAAGAACTCTGTGCTTTATGTTGAGGCTTTGCACGCGAAATTGGGTGCAAACCCTGATGCTGCAAGAATGACAGAACTATACAATGATTTGAATGTGTCTGTTCGCATGCAAGGTCATGAAGAGTGGGCCAACAAACGAGATCTGCCGACATTTCAAGAGGTCGACGAGCATACAGAACATAAGTCCGACAAGTTAGTTGTGGGTAAGTACCGTTCGTACTTTTATGCGGGACTTAAAAATTCTTCGCCTCGCGCGGTCTGGTTTATTTCGGCTCAAGATTTCCCCCGCGGCCTGTTATTCCCATTTGTGGCAATTGCGGCCTTTGTCTTGTTGATTTTGGCGCTTAGTTTTTTAACAATCCGTTGGATGATGTCGCCCTTGAAAGTTCTTCTGCAAGGTGTGCATAAGATTTCGTCGGGCGATCTTAAGTACCGTGTCCGGACCCGCCACACGCGGGAGTTTCAAATGATCGGTGAGGCTTTTAACAAGATGGCCGACAATTTGGAAAAAATGATCACCGCGAAAGAACGCTTATTACGCGACGTCAGTCACGAGCTGCGCAGTCCTTTGACTCGCGTGGGTGTGGCGGTGGACTTGTTGCCTGATGAAAAGCTGAAAGTTTCGATTCAAGAGGACCTAAAAAAGATGGAGATCTTGGTCTCGGAAATTTTAGAATCCTATCGCATGCGCGAAGGTGCTGTGGCCTTAAAAAAATCACCGGTGAATTTGGTCGAGCTGGTAAAACATGTTGTCGCTGATTACGAAGAAAGTGCCCCGGCGATTAAAGTGCAACTGCCAGAGGTGGCCGAAGCAAATGTCGATCCGATGCAAATTGAAAGAGTCTTACGCAATTTGATTGAAAACGCGGTGAAATATTCTCATGCGGATTCACAGCCTATTCAGGTGTCTTTAAAAAAGGGCTTTTGTGATTGGCAAATGAAGGTCACTGACGACGGCGTGGGGATTGAGCAAAAAGACATGGCGCAAATTTTCGAACCATTTTATCGCACGGACTCTGCGCGCACTCCGGGAAAAGCCGGTTTCGGCTTGGGCTTAGCAATCGCTAAAAATATAGTGCTGGCCCATGGCGGACAACTTTCCGTTAGCCGCCATGGACGAGGTTGTGAGTTCTTGTGCGTCTTACCTTTTTAAAGGCCCGTTTGTCCGACGAGATAGGCGGTTCGTTGCAAGTTCGGACTTGAGAAGATTTTGCTTAAGCTCCACTCGGCCGTATCATCTTCGTTAAGAATATCTAAGAGCAGAACCATCATATCTTCGGATGTGACTATGCCGACAATTTCATCTGATTTGGTGATTAAAAATGCGGAGAGTTTTTCCTCAACCATGGCTTCGATGACATTGCGGATGGGTGTATCTATCGGAAATGTCTTAATCGGAGTACTCATGATTTTGTCGACGGAAATCTCTGGGCTTGGTGCAGCCATGACTTCTCTTTCGGAAAGTATGCCGATAATGAATTCTTCATTTTCATCCAAAACAGGTAAATGCCGAATCCAATAATTTCTCATCAAGCGAGAAGCTTCCGAGACGGAAGCCGCATGACTAATAGTAATTAATTTCCGCGACATATGATCCTTGAGCGCCAATTTCATAAAGACCTCCCTATGCCTTATCCTAACATCATTGATGAGGTTGAACATGAGCCTTGTCATAATTCACAGAATAAAATAAAACCCAATGATTTCAGTAACTTAACAAGTTTCTCTTGATTTAAGTCGTGGTTCTGTGCTAAACACTGGAAGTTCCTAATTAAATTTAAAAATCAAAGTCGCAACAGGGGATCGTCGCAACATGCTTTATCAATGGCTTTATTCAATGGCGGATCAGTTTTCTCCGCTCAATGTTTTTCGCTATCTTACCGTCCGTACATTTATTTCTTTTTTCACGGCGTTTTTGTTGTGCTGGATCTGGGGACCTTATTTTATCAAGCGCCTGCAGAGGAAGCATTTCGGGCAAAGCATTCGTGATGATGGTCCCCAAACACATAAGAAAAAAGCCGGAACACCGACGATGGGTGGAGGATTGATTTTACTTTCGACCTTGATCCCCTGTTTATTGTGGGTCGACATGAGCAACCCGCTCGTGTGGGGTGTTCTGATCGTGACTTGGGGCTTTGGTTTTATTGGTTACATGGACGATTGGATGAAGGTCAGCAAAAAGAATACAAAGGGTCTGTCTGGAAAAATTCGTCTTGCTGGGGAATTTTTAATCAGCGGCGCAGTCGTTGCTTATTTGGTCCACGCTCACGGTCTGAGTACAGCGGTGACAATCCCGTTTATGAAGTCAGTATCTTTTGACTTAGGTAACTTGTATATCGTCTTTGCTTCGTTGGTTGTCGTCGGTACGGCAAACGCGGTGAACTTGACCGATGGACTGGACGGTTTGGCGATTGTTCCCGTTATGATTTCGGCAGCGACACTTGGTCTATTTGCCTATGTCACAGGTCACTTTTCGATTGCAGCTTATTTGCAAATCCCCCACGTCGTGGGCGCTGGTGAATTAACTCCTGTGGCAGCGACGATTGTTGCTGCAGGGATGGGCTTTTTGTGGTTTAACGCGTACCCTGCTCAAGTTTTCATGGGGGATGTCGGTTCGTTGTCCTTGGGGGGCTTTCTGGGTTCGATGGCGGTAATTACGCAGAACGAACTTTTGATGGTTCTTTTGGGCGGTGTTTTTGTGGTGGAGGCTTTGTCCGTAATCACGCAAGTGATTTCGTTTAAAACGACAGGCAAGCGTGT
>JABWCO010000223.1 GCA_013360185.1 Bdellovibrio sp. | reverse complement strand
GATTGGTTGTAGTTTTGTAAGAACTGAAGTTAATCCTCAGTTTGTGGGTATTGTTCCCCCAACTGATGTTGTTATTGCATCTACTTTTGACGTAGAACTGGAAAATGCCACAGGAACTATTTCTATGGTAATTCCTTATGCGACTATTGAACCCATTAAACAAAAGCTTTCCACAGGATTTCAAGTTGAGTCTGATCAAACAGATAAAAAACTTTGGACTGCAATTATTAAAGAGCAGCTTATGGATACAGATGTGGAAGTCAGAGTTAACTTAGGAGAAACTCAAATTCTTCTCGAGGATTTAATGGGACTCAAAGAAGGGGATGTGATCCCTCTTACCCAAGACGCCACAGGCGAATTGGATGTTCATATTGAAAATGTAAAAAAATATAAAGGTTATTACGGAAATCACCACGGGACTGTTGCTGTTCAGGTAACAAGACCAATTATTAAGTAAGGGGAACTACATGGCAGACGATAGTTTAGATAATTTAGCAGAGCAGCTGGTGCAAGAGGCCGAGGCGATGGCTTCAGAAAAATCCGCAACTCCCAAGGTTGAAGCCGCTAAAGCAAACGCGCCAAAAGGAAATGACAGGAATCTACAGTTAATTTTAGATATTCCTTTAAAGGTGACAGTAGAATTGGGACGCACAAAAATGCCAGTAAGTGAACTTCTTAATTTGACTCAAGGAAGTGTCATCGAGCTAAATAAACTTGCTGGAGAACCGATGGAAGTTCTTGTTAACGATAAGCTAATCGCTAGGGGCGAAGCTGTCGTCGTTAATGAAAAATTTGGTGTGCGTTTGACAGATATTATTTCTCCAGCTGAGCGTGTTGAACAGCTGAGATAGAGGTTTAAAATGCGTTTACTTCTTTCAATCTTTTTGGTGTTCTCGGTAAGTGCTCAGGCAGCGGATACAGTTGCCGATGAAGTGGTGGCGGTATCTGCACTGGAATCACCAGTGGCGGCGGCCAGCGTTGCCGAAAAAGTTGATGAGGCTTCTGCCGTCGTTGCTACCCCTGAAAAAAGCAAAGCAGAAAGCTTAAAGGAGTCTGAAATTCCTTTAAATTTGGATGGCGGAAAAAAAGTGGCGCAGGAAGACAGCAGTGTCTTTCGCATTATGTTTACGTTGTCAATTTTAGGTCTGGTGGGTGCTGGAGCCTTTTTCTTTTTACGCAAGTATAAGATCCCCAAAGCCGCTAAACATCAGACGCAAATAAAAGTTTTACAGCAGCATTATTTGGGCCCTAAAAAGAGCTTAGCGATTGTGCGTGTTGCTGGTGAATCAATTCTTGTCGGTATCACGGATCATAATATTTCGATGATTAAATCGCTGTCCTTGCTGGATGACGAGGTGCCGGAAGAGGCTCCACAAAGTTTCGGTCGTGTTTTGGGTGATATCGATGAAACTCCGACAGCATCAGAGCGGGCTCCGGCGAAGCGTGCGAAAGAGCTAGATGCAGACGAAGAATTCGCGATCAGTGGAATTAAAGACATCGTTTCAAAACGTCTAAAAGGTATGAGGTCTCTTCAGTGAGAAAGCCGAACTGGTTTCTTTGGAGTTTGTTACTTTTGCCTCTCGTTCTTTTGTTTGGTGGCAATGCCTATGCACAAGTGACCTTACCGACAGTTAACTTGGGTTTTAAAACCACCGACAACCCCAATGAAGTGGTGAACGCCGTAAAATTGATTTTGATGATGACGGTGCTGACCCTAGCCCCGGCGATTCTAATTATGATGACGGGCTTTACTCGTATTATCATAGTTCTGTCATTTCTAAGACAAGCGATGGGTGTGCAGCAGATGCCACCGAATCAATTGTTAGTGGGCTTGGCGTTATTCCTAACATTTTTCGTTATGCAGCCGGCCTTTAATGAAATGAACACCAAAGGAATTCAGCCCTACATTAATGGGACGATTTCTCAAGAAGCGGCTTTAGAAAATACTTTAGCCCCTTT
>JABWCO010000010.1 GCA_013360185.1 Bdellovibrio sp. | reverse complement strand
CTTGCTCGGTAACACTATTTAACGGGCAATGAGCTTGGGACCGAAAATCTGGATCTCGTTTTGAGGCGCTTTCGGTAACACTTTTTTCCGGGCAATTCGCATAAAATTATCTATTTTAGATCTGAGTCACTTTGTCCGATAAGAAGGTTTCACATTTTGTGGAGCCGTCTTTTAGGACAGGGGGGCTTTTTTATGCGAATTAAAAAGCAAAGAATACTTTCAAGTTTCGCCGTGGCGTGTTCGACGGCGCTGTTTTTCCCGAGCCTGGTATTGGCAGCCCCCAAATGGAAAAAAATCATTTCAAATCCTTCGGCAAGTTCTGTTGATAGCGGCTTTTTAGAGTTCAATCGCGATGGCACCTGGGTTGTGCCTACAGGCGTGACCAAGCTGAAGGTTCTTGTCATTGGTGGCGGCGGCGGGGCCGGCGGAAAAGGCACTGGATACGGTGGCGGTGGTGGCGGCGGAGGCAGTTGTCTTAAGCGCTCGTCCACGGTTTTGGCCTCAGCGAATGGTGGTAGCGGTGGTGGCATGAATGGTTCAAGCGTTTTGACTCCACCGAATCCCGGCGACAAAGTTTCTCAATCACTGACTGTAACACCTGGTGAAACGTTAAATATTCTCGTCGGTGGTGGCGGCGGCGGCGGGGGATATTGGGGCGGCACAGTCGTTGGTGGTGGGGGTGGTTATGGCCCTTGCGGAATTGGCGGAGCAGGAGGGATCTCAGGATCCTCGGCCGGAGGGACGAGTGGTGCCAACCTTGGTGGTGGTGGCGGAGCTGCAGCGGCTGTGGCTGGGGGAAATGCGATGACCTCCACGGGTGGCATCGGAGCTAATAATTCAGGAACTTCAGGAGGCTCGGCATCGTCAGGTGGCACATCAAATACTAACGGTGGTGGTGGCGGCGGTTCTGGCGGTGTTGGTGGTTTTTGTGCTGCAAACAATGCTGGAGGCTTTTACGGGTATGCTGGAGAAGTCGGGAAAAATACCACCTACGCAAAAGACAGCTCCGGTGGATATATAACGTTGCGCTTAGACCCAGGTGAAGCAGGTTCCTGCACTTTAGCATGCTCAGGCGGCGGCCCCGGTGTCGTGTATATTTGGTGGTAAGCGCTTATTTTTTTGATCTTGTTTGCGAGGAGTTTGTTCGTGATTACTAAAACTCAAAGGGACGCATTTCCTTGGTTGTTGCCTGTATCATTTTTATTTGTTTCGACTTTATCTCCTGCAGTCATTGCAGCACCCAAATGGAAAAAAATTATTTCTGGAGCCGGTTCTTCGCTTCAAGGAGGGTTCGTTGAGTTCATCAAAGATTCGACTTGGATTGTTCCGGCGGGGGTGACTCGAGTGCAAGTCATGGTCATCGGCGCCGGCGGAGGTGGACGATTTTCTACCAATAATGGTGGCGGTGGAGGCGGCGGCGAGGCTGTCGCCGGGGGAAGCGCCACGACTTCTTCCGGGGCCCCAGGCGGAAATAATGGAGGCCTAGGTGGTACAAGCACCGTGGGCGGTGGTTTAGGAGGCGGGATTGCTGGTGGTGGCGGTGGAGCGTCTGGTGGGGTCGGGGGCGTCGCTCGCACGGGCGGTACCGGGAGTAACTCAGAAGGGGCATGGTCCAGTCGTCAAGCGTATGATAGTTCGCACGGAAGTTACTACACCTCAGAGCCTGGCGAGCCAGGAAGAAATATGATGCCTACGGGTGGCGGCCCCGGTGTGGTGTATATTTGGTGGTGAGTGTTCACCACCAAAGTCTTGATTCAAGACGGTCGCCAATTCAAAGATCCATCGCTTTATCAAGAAATTCCCATTTGTTCGCTTCTTTACGAGACATCCCCCTTTAGGTGCTCCCACTTTGACCGATACGTAACAAGAGTGGTCGTTTTTGGTCGTATCTGTATAAACTTACTCATGTTTTTACGTACGCCCAAAAATATTCCATAGAATTTTCACAAGGAGTTCAACGTGAAAACTTGGAACGTTTTTCTGACAGCATTGGTTGCGTTGGTAATGCCGTCACTGGCTTTCGGTGGCGCAGTTTTCACTTATCACGGGCGCATTTTAGATGCGGATGATAAGCCTCTTGAAGCGACTCGCGTGGTTTTTAAAATTCGAATTTACAGTCCAAATCCAGGCAAATGTTTGATGTATGAAGAAACTCGCGAAGTTTCCATGGTCAACAGTAATGGTATTTTCGTTATTCCGATCGGGGATGGCGCCGGCACAAGAACAGCCGCAGATCCAGGAATTTCTATGGAGACGGTTTTTTCAAACAACACGTCTTTGACTTTAAGTCGTGGTACTTATCCGCTGTTCACGTGTAACAGTGGTGGTCACTCTTACACTCCACAAATGTTGGATCAACGTCAGTTACAGGTAAGTTTTGATGATCAGACGGCGGCGGGCGAACAAATTCTGCCATTGACCGACGTGGGCTTTGTGCCTTTAGCAGTGAATGCCTATGATGCACAAAATATTGGTGGAACTCCTGCGACATCTGTTGTTCGGGTAAGTGGTGGTGCGGCTTCAACCTTATCACCTGCGGACTTTACGGAATTAACAAAATTACTTAATGGGACCACGACCCAGTATGCGAAGGCGGGCCAAATTAATGGCGCCAGTGTTCCAGCACTTTCTAACGGGCAAGTGCTTGGTTGGACGGGGGGCACATGGGCTCCAGTTTCTGCGATTACTTCGGAATCAGATCCGACGGTGCGTGCTTTCGCTAAATCTAACTTACCAACTTGTACAGCCAACCAGTTCCTACAAAATGATGGATCTGGCGCCTTAGTGTGCGTGACTGCCGCCGGTGGTGGTTCGGGAACAGTGACAAGTGTGACTGCCGGCACTGGATTATTGAACTCTTCAAGCCCTGGAAATCCAATCACTGCAACAGGAACGTTAGCAGTTGATGTTGGTACAGGAGCAAATAATATCGTACAAATGGGCGGTGATGCGAAATTACCTGCCGTTGATGGATCTAAATTAACGAACGTCGTGGCGTCTGCATTTAGCAGCTCGGCAAGTATTAATACTTCTGGTTCAATCACCAGTCCACAAATGAATACGCGCAATTTATATATTGAAAATGTGACTCCGAATCGTGTGACAGTGCAGGCGCCGGCAAGCTTTACCGATTACACGTGGATTTTGCCGAATACTCAAGGCAGTAGCGGGCAAATTTTAGGAATGAGTGCCACCAGTGGTCAGTTAGAGTGGAAAACGCTTTCAGCCAGCGGTGTGACTTCAGTGACGGCCGATGCGCCATTGACTGTTGATTCGAGCACGCCGGCTGCGCCGAAAGTTTCATTGCCGAAGGCAACTGCCGCAGTGGATGGATACTTAGATAACGCGGATTTTGCAATTTTCAATGCAAAACAACCCGCAGGCAATTACATCACAACTTTGCAAGGCGATGTGGCTTCGAGCAACTTTGCCTCTGGCACAGTGGACGTCGAGATAAGTAAAATTAAAGGCGTTCCGGTGAGCGTGACTCCGTCATTTACAGGACAGGTCTTGCGCTTTGCTTCGGGTAACCTGGTTCCCAGCTTTGTATCGATGTTAGATCTGCGCTCTAACGTGACGGGCGCGCAAGCATTGTCTGCATCGTGTGGTGCGAATAAAACTTTGACCTTCAATTCAGCAACGGACAGCTTAGCCTGTGAAAATATCTCGATTACAAAAGCGCAGATATCGGATTTAGGTACTATTGGCTCTTTGGCAGCAAAATCTAGCGTTGATTTAGCGGCTGATGTAAGCGGAGTTCTTCCAATTGCAAACGGCGGCACAGGGACTAATTCAGTAGGGCCAAATCTTATTTTTGCAGGGCCTAGCAGTGGCGGCAGTGCCGCACCAAGCTTCCGAGCCTTAACTGCCGCGGACTTACCTGCAACAGCTTCATACTGGAGTTCTGCAACGGGCGGAATTAATTATTCTTTGGGGAATGTCGGAATCGCCAATGCGAACCCTATGGCGATTCTTGATATTCTTAACGGAACTACCAATACAGCGGGTGACAATGTTTACGAAATGTCAATTACCGGACCAACTCGTAATCCAGCTTCAAGTAGTACTGCGAATTTTACAATTCAAAGTAATGAAGCCGCGGCTAAGGATAAAGGTGGCTCTATCTCTTTTGCTGGTCGGTATTTTTCGGGATCCACAGGTCGACAAACTTTTTCGGGTATCTTCGGAGCAAAAGAGAATGTGACTGATGTCGACACTGCTGGATATATGGCATTTTCAACTAACGCTGCTGCCGGAGGCATGGGAGAGAGAATGCGGATTTCTTCCACGGGCAATGTCGGTATAGGACTGACAAACCCAGGAGCTAAGCTGGATGTCGCTGGAGCCGTTGCAATTTCCGGAACCACTGTGATCGATGCTAACGGATATCCGAAGTTAAAAGTTGTCACTGAAGAAGACGATTGTACATCGATTGGTGTAGGCGCCATCGCCGTGGACAGCAACGGAAATATTCTGTCTTGTCAGCCGTAATTTTTTAGTTGGCAGCAGCAAACGCACGATGGATTGGGAGCGTTTATGAAAAGCATTTTAAAAAAATTCGGAAGGGCACTGGTCGTGGTTTGCGCGACAATTTCATTTGCTCAAGCCGCTCCCAAATGGAAAAAAGTAATCTCCAACTCCGTTAGCTCCGGCTTGCAAGGTGGCTTCGTAGAGTTCAATCAGGACGGAGTTTTTACGGTGCCTACTGGTGTTAGTAAATTATTTGTTACAGTCATTGGCGGCGGCGGCGGATCCTGTATTAAAGATGCAGGATCCACGGTTCTCGTTTCTGCCGATGGTGGTGCTGGAGGAGATAGCGGTAAAGATGGCAAACGCGGCACAAAGACGCAAACAAGTTTAACCGTTACTCCTGGCAGTGTTCTTAATATTTTTGTCGGCGGCGGTGGCGGTGGTGCCGTCTCCTTTTCGACTGCCGTATTTGGTGGTGCGGGTGGCTATGGAGCTTGTGGAATTGGTGGTACTGGCGGCGTAGTAACCCCTTTCGCAGGAGGCATCGGAGGATGTTTTTCCAGTACTTCAGTATTTGGCGTCACGGGCTCGAACACTTTGGGTTGCTATGGAGGTATCGTTTTTAAAATGGAGCCAGGCGAGGGAGGCTCTGTTGCGAACCCCTATATACTCCCGATGGCACAACTACTTACTATATTGCCGGCGGCGGTGGTGGTGGCGTTGTCTATATCTGGTGGTAATGTTTAAAAAAGGATTTATTGGTTATCATGGAGAAATATATGGAACGATCTCTGCGAGTTTTTTTTCTTATCTTGAGCACAGCAATAGCTAGCACCTTCCCTTCGTTGTCTTATGCCGGGCCTAAATGGAAAAAAATAATTTCAAATTCTTCTAGTAGTGGTTTGCAGGGCGGCTATATGGATTTTAACAAAGACACGACTTGGACAGTTCCTGTCGGAGTAACCAAAATACGAGTCATGGTCATCGGCGGCGGTGGCGGTGGCGGAGCCAATCCAAGTGGTGGCGGTGGCGGTGGTGGCAGCTGCATAAAAAGATCCACAACGGTTTTGGTGTCTGCGAATGGAGGAAACGGAGGCTCGGGGAATCCAGTTTCCGATGGCACCTCCGGATCGAAGGTTTCTGAGTCGTTAAATGTTACTGCTGGCGAGACCCTCAATATTTTTGTGGGTGGAGGCGGTGGTGGTGGCACGGCTTATGGCTCAGGTTGGGCTGGTGGTGGAGGCTATGGTCCATGCGGCACTGGGGGCACTGGTGGCTCCGCAACGGCAGCCGGTGGAACGAGTGGTCCAAACTTAGGCGGAGGCGGCGGTGCTGTGGCAAGCACAGCTGGCGGCAATGCCACGTCATCTACGGGTGGTTCCGGTGCGGGATCAGTACTAGGCGGCAGCAACACTGCTGGTGGAGCAGTAGCGCATCCCTATGGCGGTGGCGGAGGCGGCGGCTCTGGGGGTGTCGGTGGTGCTGGATATAGTCCCATCAGTTACGCTGGCGAGGGAGCTTTCGCTAACTCAACAATGAAAATTATTGGTGGAATGAATTCCGGCTCAGCGACCCAGGTACCCGTTTTTTTTAATTCGGAACCTGGGCAAGGGGGATCGAAAGCCAATACATATATGACTTTGGCAACGGGTGGCGGTCCTGGTGCTGTCTACATCGAGTGGTAATTCCTGCGAGCGAAAATCTATCGCTCGCGGTTTTTAAATTCTTTCCATTCACGCAGTTTGCGAATGCTCTGTTGCAAGACTGTTTCTAGGATGACCAATTCTTTTTTCGTCGGTGTATTCTGTAAAAGCATTCGTCGCAAAACTGTGAAGACGTTGATTTTGCGCTGACGAGTTAAATCAAAACCCATCTCTTCCAACCATGTTTTCAAACTTGCTTCGGGATCAATCCCTTGGATGCCTTGGGGCGCGCGACGTTTTTTACCACCGTCTAAGGTCGTACGCTCTCCACCCCAAGCCTTGCGCAAGGAAAACATACCAAGCAGTGTTGCCTGGGCTAAGTTCAGACTCCAATTTTCACCGAAGGTCGGAATGCTGGCGCAGAAATTTGCATATTCCAGGTCTGCGGCCGCTAAACCCCAATCCTCAGGCCCGAATACCAAGTGGATAACTACGGGGATATCACTCGTGGTTTGAAATTGCGGAGCATGATCAGCGATGTCTGTCAGCACGTCATCAATGTCGCGCACCTGACGGCCTTTCCCATCACGCGCCGTAAAACAAATTTTAATGCTTTCTGGTTCCTGGGCCATGAACTGTTCCCAAGACTCGTAGGTGGTGCGATTTTGCAAACCTGTCTGGCCGGTGGCTGCAGTCTGTTGTGCCTCATAAGTCAGCTCACAAGCGGGCGCAACCAGAATGAGTTTTTCAAAACCCATGTTGCTCATCGCGCGCGAGGTGGCGCCAATATTTCTTTCATAAATGGAGCGCACTAAAACAATGCGCACCTCAAAAGGACGTTTCATTTATAAAGCTCCAGAAAGTATCAAGCCATCCGTGATCAAACCTTGGATCTTAGCATCTTTTTTCGCTAAATCCGCCAAGGCTTGTTCCAGATCATTCAGGTACGGTGTATTTACCGCCCGAGCCTTGATAAGCTCTATCGCCTCTAAAATCAAGAGCCAGTCTTCCGGAAAGACGTCTCTGTGTGCAGAAAGAATTTTTTGCAGCTCTTGGGTCAGTTTGTCGCCAGAAACCTGTTCTTCACGCAACTTACGGACGGCTCCATAATGAGCATGTTTGGTTAAATCTGTCGCAGAGTACTTTGGCGTTGGGACGCGTTTCGCGACAAAGTCCGTCGTTTCACCATAAGCTTCACGGTCGGCGGGGCCGCCAAACGCTGAAACTACGGTCGAGCCTATCGCAATATCAAAGGTGCCCCAAGAAGGCTCAAACAACACACGGCCATTAAATTCGGCCCTTGCATTGGTCAACGTGAGCAGCACCGTTGTGCCATTTTTTACCAGACGATTTTGCACATTCCCTGTCACGGCCACGCCGGAAGTGTATTCTAAACGTGTCGTTTGGCCTGTGGAAACCTGCAAAGAAGCCCATTCGCTGTCGGTCAAAGTCGAAGGGCATTTTGTCGGGAAAGATTTTAAGAAACCCACAGGAGTTCCAAAACCCTGGGCATGATATTTTTTGTTATGCCCCGAAAGTTCCTTATCTTGAAAGCTTAATTGACTAGGGCCCTGCAGGCGGATGTAAGCCACTTGTTTATTGTTATCTGTGATCGCCTCAATCACTTGTCCTGACATTTGAATGCCAGAATTTAATTCGGCGGTGTTCACGGATTGGGCTTGAATCACTTTTTCTAAGCTGGCCAGTCCGCCTAGGCGGAACGCCATTTGGTTGGCCATATCATCTAAAACTTTACTTAAAGTCTTAAAATCCGGCGCGACAAACAATTGCGGCTGTGGTTCGGTGATATCGTAACCTACTTTAATGCAATCAACTGTCAGCGGAATTTTTTTAACTTTTTCACTTAAGCACCACTTCGATTCACCGACGCTTGAAAGCAGACCCGCACCGAAAATTTTTGGATTATTCAGTGGACCAATCAAGCCGTACTCTGCCGTCCACCAGTTCATGCGCCCAAGTTCCGCCGCCTCAGAAATATGCGATACATTTTTACCGACAGTATCTAAGTTTTTTTCAGCAGCAGCAATTTCTGCAGCCGTCGAGTTGGGATTTTCTTTGATATCAGATAATTCACGAATGGCTTCGTACATATCTAAATCTTCTTTGCTGATAATAGCTTTCTTGGCAACTTGCGCGTATTTTCGCAGATACTCGGAAAATTCGGGATGAATTAAAATGGGTGCATGTCCTGCGGCTTCGTGCACAATGTCTGGCGCGGGTGTGTACAGCAAATGATCTAGCGTGCGCATATCAGAAGCCACTGGTAAGACGCCCAATGCTTGCAGCTCCATAAACGCTGCCGGGGGAATAAATCCACTGACGGGTAAAGCCCGCCAACCGAATTTTTCAATTTTCGCGCTGATTTCAGAAATTTTTGGGATGCGTTCGACGTCGATGCCGGTTTTTTCCA
Source organism: Bdellovibrio sp. (assembly GCA_013360185.1). GTDB lineage: Bacteria > Bdellovibrionota > Bdellovibrionia > Bdellovibrionales > Bdellovibrionaceae > Bdellovibrio. Next base: position 35,989 of record JABWCO010000010.1, on the reverse strand, counting down.
AGCCTTCGACGTAACATTCGTGCGCATGTTTAGATAAGAAGGCTTTCAGCTGACGTAAAATATAGCGCCACACTGCTTGGTCCACCGGAGTGTACTTTTCGTAGTGTTGTTCAACGACATATTTTCTTAAGTGCGGTGGCAAAAATTCCATTTTGTCCCTTAAAGAGAAGGATCGTCTTTGGATAAATAATTTTGCACGTAATCGGCAACGGCTTTTTCCAAAGGCCATTTTGCTGGACTCATGCCAGCCTTGGCCCATTTATCAGTTTTCGCTTCGGTAAAGTACTGATACTGGCCTCGAATATTTTCTGGCATTTCTAGCCAGTTTATTTTCATCTCTTTTTTCATTGCGCTAAAGACGGCGTTAGCCAAATCCAACCAAGTGCGCGGTTTGCCAAAGCCCATGTTGTAAACGCCATTTGTCGGTTTTTTGGTCATAAGTTCTGCCATCCAACCGGTCACGTCTTTTACGTACACGAAGTCGCGCATGAATTCGCCATCTTTAAAATCAGGATTCGCAGATTTGAAAAGCCCCAAGGTGCCGCTGGCTTTGATTTGATTGTAAGCCTTAAATGCGACGCTGGACATGGCTTCTTTGTGATATTCATTGGGACCGAAGACATTAAAGAACTTCAAGCCATACCAGTGCGGCGGCGTTTGTGTTTGTTTCACGGCCCAGCGATCAAATAAAACTTTTGATTCACCATACAAATTCAACGGACGCAGCTTTTCAGGATCGGTCGTATCATCAAAACCCCATTCGCCGGCACCATAAGTGGCAGCACTAGAGGCATAGATCATAGATTTTTGATGTTTTGTACACCACTCAAAAATACGTTGGGTGTAGTAGGTGTTGTTTTCCCAAAGAAATTCTTTGTTGGTTTCTGTCGTCGACGAACACGCGCCCATGTGGATGATCCAGGTGACATCTTTTTTGGCTTTTTCTGTTTCTAAGAAATTCCAAAGCTCGTCTTTAAGTAAAAACTGGCTGATTTTTTGTTTGTGCAAAAGATTTCTTTCCGACAAGCCGACAGAATCTACGGCGACGATATCGGTGATACCTTTTTGGTTCAGTTCCCACACCATCACACTACCAATAAAACCATTTGCTCCAGTTACAATAATCATCGTCAAACCCAGTTTCTAAATTTTCAAAAAAACCAATGAAATGAATACTTTTGAACCTATTACAGGATTGCAGTTTGCACAAGGAAAGGGGCAGCAAAATCGGTCCCTGTTAGGCCCCTGTGCAACCCAGAAAAAAATACCGCCAAGCGGCCGTAAAAGGGAACCAGTTGGATTTGGGCAGGCACAACCGTTGCTCATCAGGGCATCAGTCGGGAGGCGATGAGTGATAAGTTCACCGCGCATGTTTATCATTTCATTGTTTGTATTGGCCGTGGGGGTCAGTCTTTCCTTGTCACGTTCAGTGAGTGACACTTCCAAAGTTAAGTCCGTTGAGGACTACTGGGCCGAGACGGGCCTCGGCCCAGTAGCTTTGGAAGACCTGTTACAAGATCAAACCTGTGGCAGTTCCGAGCGGTACTTTTTGGCTTGTGCGAATGCGGTGTTGACCATTGCCAATCGTTTCAATCTGACTGTCAGTTTAGATGAGACCCTTCTTCCGGTGTCTTCAACGGTGTCGACCGACACCTCTTCAGAAAAGAAACAACTCGAGGTCTGGAAACAATTTTTCTCGGACGAAACCCACAAAGCGGTGAAGTTTTCTTTTTTTAAAATTTGGAAAGAGCTAGAAGAAAAACATATTTCTGCCGATCAAAAAGCATGGATGGTGGGCTTAGGTTTGAACGGATTTATTTCTGTTTTCCGCGATCCTCACACCTATTTAATGCCGGTTTCACAATTCCAAGAAGTGATTTCTAAAGCGGACAGTCGTTCCACCTCGTTAGGTATTATCCTAGGTCAAATGCACGGCCAATACGTCGTACGTAAGGTGACGGAAGGCAGCCCAGCAAAAGCTTCTGGAGTCAAAAAAGGCGACATCTTAGTTTCTGTGAATGGCCAGAAAACTCAAGGTCTGATGTTGCCGCGAGTCTCTGAAATGTTAAAAGGCGAAGTGGGCGAAGTCAGTACGGTCGTGGTAAATCGCGACGGCGAAAAACATAAGTTCAAATTACGTCGTGCAGAAATCACTGTGGCGACAGTTTCTACCCAAGTTATCGAGGGTATTAAACCGATTGCAGTTATAGGCATTAACAAGTTCGCAAAAGGGGCTTGCGATAAGGTCAAAGAGTCCTTGGCGATGGTGCAAAAAGCCCATGTGCGCGGGCTGCTTTTAGACTTGCGTGACAATCCCGGCGGGCAGATGGAAGAAGCCGCTTGCATTACAAGCTTGTTTGTCGGGGCCGAGAAAAAGATTTTTGAAATCCGCTATCTTGATCCGACAAAGAAATCGGAAGTCTATTATGGTGGCGAAGAAAAGCTGACCTCCTTGCCGTTGGCGGTGTTAATGAATGCCTCATCGGCCAGTGCTGCAGAAATCGTCGCAGGGGCTTTGCGTGACTTAAATCGCGCTGTTTTGGTCGGCGAAAGGACTTTCGGAAAAGGCTCTTTCCAAGAGGGCGAGTACTGGTCCCAGAACAAAAAAATTGCCCTTTTTGAAACCAAAGGTTTTTACTATTTACCGTCGGGGCGGTCGCCGCAAATGAAGGGTTTAGAACCGGATATCGCGGTGGGCTTTGATAATATCTGGGTGGGTCGAGAAGCCGATCAGTTCACCAACCCCCTTAGAGCCCCGGAACGGCAAGTGCGTCAGGCCACTGTCGCATTTTCAGTCAGTGAATGCCTCGAGGTTGAAGATGGCAATGGCACAGAAGATGCACAACTTAGTAAAGCACGTCAGGTGTTATTTTGTGCAAACGCGACAGCAAGGGCGGGGTTGTGATTTCGACAAATTTATTTAAAAGCAAATTTATCCCGGCAAAAAAGAAGTCTGATAAGTTGATGATCGTCCTGCACGGTCGCGGCGACAGTATTCGTCCCTTTTCTTCTTTCAATGAAGAGCTGAATATTCCCGAAATGAATTATCTTTTGTTGAATGCGCCTCGCCGTTTTTTGGACGGTTACACGTGGTATGGAGAGCCGCCCTTTCAGGCCAAAGGTGTCTTAAAAATCCGCGAAAAGATTTTTGATCTTTTAAACGATTTGGAAATCCAGGGCTGGAAAAGCGAAAATGTGTTCTTATTTGGTTTTTCCCAAGGCTGTCTGATCAGTGCTGATATCGGCATGAACTATCCCAAGAAATTGGGCGGTGTCGTTGGCATCAGTGGCTATTTTAACTTCTATCCGCGTTGGCGCACCAACCTTTCGCGTGAGGCTTTGCAGACCCCTTGGTTCTTTACGCACGGTCATCAGGACGACGTTCTGCCCTTGGAAGAGACCAAGTACGGGGTGGAAAAACTTAAAGATGCCGGCCTGCGGGTGCAGTGGGTTGAAATGGAAAAAGATCATTCTCTTAAAGAAGAAGAATATCCCATTATAAGACGCTGGGTGCGCGAGCAGTTGACTCACTTAAAATAAAGTCTCAGAGCGGCTCAATGGTCTTGTCAATGAGCTGGGCTCCTGGACCGTGACACACTTCGCTCACGAGGAAAAGTTCTTTGATACCTTGGACTATTCCCACGCCTCTGTGCATAAGAAAATTCACAAAGATCTTTTGGAAAGATTCAAAGGGCATCAAGAGGAGTTCGAAAAGACCGGCGTTTTAGCTCCAGCCTTCTTTCAATTTTTAAAAACATGGCTGACTGCCCATATCATGGGTGTCGATGTAAAATACGGCGAGATCGCTGTTAGAAAAGCGGGCTAGCGGGTACTACGCTGCCCACCCCAGCCTGGAATTCGCTAGACGGGTTAACTGACCTTTTTGTCTTCTAAGTGTAAAAGGCTTTCGACTTTTTTTGTAAGTTCACGGGCCTTTCTTCTTTCCTTCACTCGCGCTCGATCTCCGGCACGATTCAAAGCTTCAAGCATGTGGTCTGCGACGTCAGCCAGGGCAATGTATAAATTTGCATCTGACTTTTCGACTGTGACACCGTCATACCTTCCTCTTGAAATATGGAATTTCACTTTGAAGAGGTCAGGACCGGCTTGCGCGGGCGAGTTTTGCATCTCAAGGGTCACTTGAATTTTGCTTTCTCTAAGGTCACTGAACTTTTGCACCAAAGCGTGGACGCGTTCTTCAACGGCTTCTTTGGCCATTGCGGATTTGTCTAGATTCTTAAACTTTACGTGAATCATGTGCTTCTCCCTTCAGACGTGTTGATAAGTTGTTGAATCTGTGAGCAGTGAGGTCCTTCACAGAAAGCGGGTTTGAATTCTAAGCAAGCAGTTTTCAAAGTTTGTAAATTTGCCGACAAGGGATTTTCAAGCCAAGGTCTAAGCTCTAGAAGACATTGAGCTTGATTCCAACAGCTCAGGGGCTGCAACTTCGCTCGCTGAATTTGATCGAGAGTTGCCAGAACTTGAGGTTCTGTGCCTGAGGTCTGCAAAAATTGAGTGGTTGTTTTTGCCGCATACGTTAGGGCAGAGTAACCTGCCCAGAGTGTTAGCCCACCCAAAAATGTGAAGCTTATAAGGCCTACGACGGCAAAGATTTTAATTTTTTTCTTAAGGGCAGGCTTTGACCTTATTTCATTTAAAATAGTTAAAAGAATCATTTTTTTCATCGCAAGTTCTCCTGCAGATCTCTGTAATTAAGTTCTTCTGTTTTTTCTAAAACCTGTTCATCGGGATCAAGAATCGCAAGGATCGGACGACCTTTGGGTATTTCATTTCGGCTGGCGATAATAACCTCGCCGCCCTGGCTTAGCACCAATTGGGCTAAGTCATCTAAAACGCAGTCGTCTTCGTGATCCAGATCAAAGGGGTGAATGGACAAATCGCCGGATTTTGAATCGATTTTGCCAAAGATGCTCAGCTCGTCTGTGACAATAAGCTTACGAACCTTGCCTTGCACGACTGCTTTTGAAATATGGAAGATATTTTTTCTGACTCGACTGCCTTCTTCGGCGAAGCGGAATTCTAGCAGAGCTTTTTCGATCGCTTTGCGTGAGTCATCCTTTAGGATTCTTCGAATTTCTTGACACAAGGCAAAGGCCATCTCGGGGGCGAACGAGTTGGTAAGTGAAGTCTTTAAAGTGTTTTTGTATTTCAGATTTCCAAAGACTGCTTGTACCGGAAAACGTTCGCCGGCCAAGAAAAGTTTTGGCTTAGATTTTTTAGTAAGTTCTAAAAGCCAATCGTTCAGCCAAGCGAAGGCCTCAATGCTTTTATCCTGGTTCCTTTCAAAGTATTTAGACCGGACATATTTGCGCAACCACTCTAAATCTTTGAAGAACTCGGGGAAGGGTGTTGAGTCTATCAGTTTGAACGAATCCTGGTTGCCAAAATACAGATGGGCCTTTTCTTTATCTAGCCCCAGCAAAAGAAAATCTTGGTCGCCTTTCAGCCAGCGCAACAAGGGCTTTACGTGAAAGCTGCTTGCGACCTGGCAACCCGGGACGACCTCAATAGGAATGTTAAGGACGCGGAAAAGATTTTCATTTCTAAAAAGTCCGATGTTTCCTTTCATTTGCGTAAAGATTCTGGAGTCACTTAGGAGCGTCTCTAAGGGCTCGATGAATTTTTTTTGCTCTTCTAATGGCAAAGCATTGTGCAACCACTCATAGGCTTCGCTGATGACGGTGCTGAGTTGAGATTTTAAGTCTGAAAGGTCGCCGCGATTAACTAGGTATGCCGTCAGGTGAATACCGTTCTTTGATTCAAGAAGGGGCTTTAGATTTGTTTGCTTTGAAATGATCATAAAGTATCCTCCGTTAAATAAGTTAAGTGAAGCCATCTTGCTTTCACTGAGTCCTTATTTTACGCAGCAATACTGAATTGTTAAAATAGATAAAAACTCTTCAAAATATCGCTAAAAACTATACAGAGAAGAGATCCATCAGCTTAGCTGCAATTTGATTTTCAATTTTTCTTTGCGCAGTCACCAGGAACAGCTCCTCGTAAACCCCTTGCAACTGGCCAATTTCGATCAACTCGCCCCGCTGAACTTGCTCTGTCACTGTGTGAGTTGCTGTGGGAATAAGTCCCATCTCGTTTGCGGCAATGAGTTTTTTTACGGAGATGTCCTGACTTTCAATAACGATGTTCAGTTCGATCTTATTGAGCTTGGCCCAGTGGTCCAGGTCTTGGCGCAGGCGACTGTCATAGGTCGGCAAAATCATTGGTTCCCCGGAAATGGATTTCGGAAAGCCCTTTCTTAAAGATTTGAATTTAGGAGCTCCATAGAAAGCGACATTTTTTTTCGTAATGGATTTTGCGTATAAGCCCTTGCCATCGACACCTGTTGGTAAAAAATTGGTGACCATAATATCCATTCGGTGTGAAACCAGTTCCCGCAAAAGTTCATCTGATTTGCCTTCAGAAAGAGTGATTTGACATGGTGATATTCTAAAAGCATGTTTGACTAGTTGATGCACAATTTGCTTGGGTACGCTATCCAGAGCTCCAAGGTTCAGCGAGGGCTTTAAGGGTTTAAGTCTGTCGTGCAGCACCTCATACATTTCTGAACCCATTCTAAAAATATTCTTCGAATAATCCAGTGCGACCTTTCCTTGTTCCGTCAAAATCAATTTTTTGTGGTGACGGTCGAAGAGCTGGACACCAAGATTGTCTTCGAATTGCTTTAGCTGTGCGGACAGTGTCGGCTGGCCTATTCTTAACTTTTCTGCGGCTTTAGAAACAGTTCCTTCCTCGGCAATCGTTTTAAAATAGAAAAGATGGTGATAGTTAATCCATTGGTTCATGACAGTGCTCCTGGATTCTTTTGTATTGTTATTTGCAATACAAATCAACTTTATTATCGATTTGAATGATTCCGCTGATGTGACGATATTAATCCGCAATGAAGGAGACTTTGCAAATGATCCTATTTCCATTTTCTGAGTATTGGTGGCTTTATCTAGGTTTTACCGCATTTGTGCTGGTAGTAATTGCACTTGATTTGGGTATCTTCCACAAAAAAGCACACGAGGTCAGTTTCAAAGAGGCGTCGATCTGGACGACGGTGTGGATCAGTTTGGCTCTGATTTTTAATTATTTGTTTTATCTATATGCACGCCACGAGTTTTCCACCGCAGACCGTTTTACCTCCCTTGCGAATTTTGACCCAGAAGCGCAAGCTAAAACTTCTGCCTTAGAGTTTCTTACGGGCTTCGTCGTCGAAAAGTCTTTGGCCGTTGATAATATCTTCGTCTTTGCCGTGGTCTTTGCCTATTTTGGTATCCCCAAAATATATCAGCATCGTGTGCTGTTTTGGGGAATCTTAGGGGCATTAGCGTTTCGGGCTCTTTTTATCGCGATGGGGTCAGTCCTGATGCAATATCACTGGATTGTGATTTTCTTTGGAGCTCTGTTAATACTCACGGGAATAAAGATGTTCTTCGCTGGAACTAAACCGCAGAACCTGGAAAATAACTTTATTGTTAAACAGTTAAAAAAGATTTTCCGAGTTCATCCAAAAATCGAAGGGCAGCAGTTCTTCTTTAAGAAAGACGGTCTGACTTATGTCACACCTCTGTTTCTTGCGCTGATCTTCCTTGAACTCAGTGACATTATTTTTGCGGTGGATTCAGTCCCCGCGATCTTTGCACTTACCAAAGAGCCCTTGATTGTATTTACCTCCAACATCTTTGCGATCTTGGGCTTACGTTCAATGTATTTCATGTTGGCAGGAGTCATGGAGAAATTTTACTTTATCAAGTATGGCTTGGCGTCGGTCTTAGTCTTCGTAGGATTAAAGATGGTATGGTTGAACGAGGCTTTCGCAGGCAAATTCCCGATCAGTTGGTCTTTAGGGATTATTGCACTCTTGATAGGCGGATCGGTTTTAATCTCTATTGCTATTGATCGCCAAAAGACAACAGCGATTTAAATTTGCTGGTGGCAAAGACCGAGAACAAGTTCTTTGCCACTGCCAGTCTTAACTATAATCAGCGGAACTCCGCAGCTAGGCAGTACTCGCATCCTAATTTAGATGGATTCGCTGTTTTCTTCTACCAAGCTTAAAAGCTTCGTATAAAGATCCATTTTCACTGCAGGTGTCGCTTGCAATTCACGATAGAAACGGCTGACGTTTACTTCGGGGACTCCATTGTTTTCAAAGACCAAACGATCAATGATCTTTTGGATTTGATCCATCGGCAGACCCTTTTTCTTTTCAGTCAGAATTTCTTCGACCATTTCGATCAAAGCATTGCCGGTGATGCGTTTGTCTGAGTTCAATTTTGCAGCTCTTTCGTAAAGTCCTTTTAAGATGACTTCAGGCTTTTGTTTTCCTGCAGCAACTTGGACCATCTCACGATAGATTTTCTGGAAAGATTCAATATGACGACGTTGTTTTTCGCCCATACGAGCATCGCGGGCTTTGGCAAATCCTGAAAGGATTGTTTTGAAAAAGACGTTTTCAGTCATCCAGCGTTTTTCAAAAGGCAACGGGCTTTCCAGCAAGAACTTAGGATAGTCCTTAAGGATAGAGCGCATGTTGTAAAGAGCCGGGTGATTGACTCCGTCTGCGACCTTTTCAGTGGTGCCACTGATTTTAGCTCGTTCAAAAAATGAAAATTCTTTATCAAATTTAGCAAAAAGATCTTTTTGTGCGAAAATATTCTGTCTTTGTGTCGCGTTAAAACCCATGCGATACAGGATGCGATCTGCGCGCTTTTGTTCAAAGACCTCATTAAAACGTAGCACTTGAGGGTGCTGCGCAAATTCGCGTAAAGGTTTTTTCTTCTTTGTCTTAAGGTAATCCACCATTTGCGCAAAAACTTGGACAATCAGTCGGGCTTTGTTTTTTTGCTCATTCAGATTTGTCGAAAATCTTTCGACATCGTCATAGCGGTACTTGTCGTGACGAATGCCAAATTGGCGAACGCTGCCGTAATCGATAATGCCAGCATCGGCCAACACGTTGTCACCATCCCAGTCCAACCACGCAAAAATATAATCAATATCTAACTGCGCGGTGAATTCTCCGAAGGATTGGGCCACGTGAGCTAAAAGCTCGTCATAGCGAGTATTACCCTTGGCTGTGATGTTCCAGGCTTTGTTATCCACTTGGCGATTTATTAGGTAATCCGTGGCTTCCTTTAAGGACGAATACTTTTCTTGTTTCAAATATAAAAACAAGTGGGCCGGGCGAATCAGATTTTGCGCCGCGCGAACGCCAATTCCGTAACCTTTACCTAAATCGATCACACACAGAACGCGCTCCGTGCGCAGTCCCTGGAGGTGCATGACTTCTGCTAAGATAGAGGCAGCTAACAGTTCATCAATTTCTGCAAGACCGCAACCATATCCGAACTCAGTTCCGCCTGTTTTTAAAGGCTTTTGCGCTTCTACGGAACCAGGTGACAAGCAGGTCACACCAGTGCCACGACTGGACACATCCCAAGTCGTGCCCCGATGATAAACTGTTCCATTCCAGATGCCACGTCCGTCACCAGAAGTCTTTCCCTGTTTGTTTGCATGTTGCAATTGCAGATAGCGAGTGGCCATGTGGCGATGCGGACGAATTGTGTCCGAATCAATACGGCGCTTAGTCAGTTCGTCGTATTCATTGATAATTTGCACAGAAAAAGTTTCGATAAGTTTTTTTTCTAAATCTTCGGTCATCTGCTGCGGATGATCAGCCGGGATCAAACCCATTTCTTTAGCTAAGATAAAATTGAAGTAAGCGACTTTGCCCTGGCGCAATTCGCGCACTTGATAGGCGACGTATCCGTCGGCGACAGCGTCCATCCAAGGATGCACGCCATTTAGCTGTTCAAAGGAAGAATAAAAGTTAGACAGTTCTTTGAGCTTTCGAGCGCCGCTATGTTTCATCGTCATGATGCTTCCACTTCTCCTTGTAGAATAATGAGACACATTGCATATCGGCAGACTAAAGCTGCACTTTAATATTAAGCCCTAAAAAAGTTCTGCCGAATACTAGACTAGACAAAAGAGAGGTCCAATGAAGACATCCGGCATCTTACTTCTAGTGTTGCTATCCACAAGTTCTTTCGCTGTGAACCAAGACAGCTTCGGTCGTATACTGCAGCCACAGTTTTCAACGGCACCCGCCTGCACAAGTCGTCCTGAGTTTTTGACTGAAATGCGCAGCGACTTTGTCGCCACCCTAGGACGCTTGCCAGAGACGGTTTTGGTGGCGCGAGATGCCCAATACTATGTCGAAGGAAAACACGCTGGTGAAGCGCTGAAGCTGCATGGCTATCAGTCTTTTCTGAAGACGTCGCCTTCGCAAGTACTGTGTGGCACGGGCTCGCAGCATCTAAAGGAACGTTTTTCACTGTTCGCGCCGACCCTTATTGATACCCACAAGAATCCAAAAGTAGGCCAAAGTCTGTGGCAATTTCAAATGATGACCGAGGGAGAAAAATATTCCTTCTGGAATCTGAAAAGTCCCTCGACCCAAAATATGGATGAAATGGAAAAATGGCTGAAGCAGCGGGGCGCTCAGTACAAAATTTACCAGATTTCGCATAGTGAATTCGAATTGTTGTTGGTGAAGAAAGATAAAGATCTGACTCAGTATCTGTCGATACGCTACGATTCGGTACCGAATCTAAGTTATAACTAAATTATTTGAATAACACAGTGGCGAATCCGCCGTAAGGCGTTCTTAGGTTCGTCACTTGGCCTTGATAGATTCTTGCGACAATCATTTGCAGTCGACCTTGATAAGCATAACATCGCAAATCGAACTTAAAACTTTGCGGCCCCTCTGGCGTTGTAAATGTTTTCTCAGATGGTGGGACGAACTGTTGGGCAATCATGTCGGCTTTAAGAATATCATCGTATGTCTTGCGACTGATCGAGCCACCTTTATAGGATTGCTTGGATCCGAAGGCATTCTTAGGCTTAAAAAACAGACCCTTTCTTTGCGCCCAGATCTGTTCGGCGTTTTCAGGTTGCAAATCAAAAGACATCGGCAAGACTTCTTTTAGTAAAGCTAAATCGTCACCCGCAAAGCCGTGCTGTTCTAAGAAGGCAGGTTGAACCCAGTCGATCAGGCGCTGTTTGTCCGCCAATAATAAATACTCAAAAGGGTTTGGAGATAAGCAGATGTCACGATTTAAAAACTTTGCCCTAAGACTTTGACTGCTGGAGTCCGTCAGAAAGAAATCTGTATAGCGATTATAGATAAAGTCCGGCTGAAAATTCTTAAACAGATCGCGATAGTCTTCGATCTGAGAATTCCAGCCCCAAGAACTGAACAGTTCGTTATAAACTAAGAACTCAATGAACAGTCTTTGTTCTGCTGGCGCGTCATCAGTGATGGAAATTTTAAAAGAAGAATCAATAGTTTTACCTTGCAGCTGCATTTCAGTCACAATGCACTTTTTAATGTCTTCTAAATTAAAGTCAGCGACTGGTAAAGCATCGCCCTTCATTTCGTACATCTGGTGTCCTAAAGCTAAGAACGCGGCATTGGTATTGATTTCGATTAGCTTTAGGTTGTTGTTCGTGTCGACATGAAAGTCGTAACTCATCATGATCGACTTATTGCCGGGATCGCGCAGATCTTTTTCGGCAACTACGTTTTTATAATGTTCGAGATAAGACGCTTTTTCGCGCATGGAAAAAATTAAAGACACCGCCTTTTGCGCTTGTGCTAAAATCGATCTATCCAGTTCGACCGTAAAAGGCGAAATCAGATTTTCAGCCACAAGACTTTCCAGCGGGTATTGCATTAGCCCTGGGAAAGTTTTTTTTAAACGCTGAATAAATGCTGATTTTAAATTTTGCATGGCTATTTTAAAGGAGCGATATGTGAATCGCCTTTTTTCCAGCCGGCTTGGCAAAGTTCGCCAGATTGGCAGCCAACCAAGACGCGGAAAATTTCTTTGGCGTCGCGGCCCACAGCGGTATTGTGGATACCCATGTATTGCACTTTTTGCTCAGGATCGATGATAAAAGTTCCTCGGGTGGCAATGCCGCGGTCCTCGAAAAGAACTCCATAGTCACGGGCAATCCGTTTTGTTAGGTCAGACATCAAAGGATAACCCAGATTTCCCAGATCATCGCGCAGCCAACGTTTGTGCGAGTGTACTGAATCTACGCTGCAACCAATCACAACGGCGCCGGCAGCGTCGAAGTCTTTAAGGTGTTCACGGAATTGCGTCAGCTCCGTAGGACACACGAAGGTGAAGTCCAGTGGATAGAAAAATAAGACCACCCATTTGCCTTTGTAATCCGCTAAAGAAATATCCCGAACTTCTCCGGCATCAAAAACGGCTTGGGCGGCGAATTGCGGGGCGAGCTGATTGATCATTGGCATAGACAGTATCTCCTTAGATTGCTATTTATAGATGCCTTTTATGGAGCTGAAACTCAAGTGGAAAAGTGAGGAGAAACTGTGAAAATCATTTCTTGGAATGTAAACGGAATTCGCGCGTGTTATAAAAAAAATTTGATGGATTTTGTGCGCTCCGAACAGCCCGATATTTTGTGTCTGCAGGAAACAAAAGCTCACATTGATCAGGTCGAAGATGAGGTTCGCAAGATGACTTGGGAACATTCTTATTGGTCTTCGGCAAAGCGCAAAGGTTATTCCGGTGTCGCCACCTTTACCCACTCTGAGCCTGCAAGTGTGCAATTTCATTTCAACGACGTTCCTGAATACGAATCTGAAGGTCGGATCGTGATGTCGGATCACGGGGCCTTTGATTTATATAATATCTACTTTCCGAACGGTGGTTCGGGCATTGAGCGTCACAACTTTAAACAACAGTTTCTAAAGGATCTAAACGCCCATCTAAAAGTCAAACTGGCCACGGGGCGCCAGGTGGTGGTGGTTGGTGACTATAATGTCGCGCACGAAGGGATCGACGTGCATGATCCGATCCGTTTATCCAAAGAAAGCGGATTTTTGCCCGAGGAGCGTGCGTGGTTCGATTCTTTTTTGGACTTAGGCTTTATCGACACCTTCCGTTATTTTAAGCCAACCGAAGCAAAGCGTTATTCGTGGTGGGATATGCGCACGTATGGACGTATATCTAATCGGGGTTGGCGCATTGATTACGTTTGTATCTCGAAAGGTCTTGAGAAATATCTAGCTTCCGCAGATATTCTCGACCAAGTTGAGGGTTCGGATCACTGCCCAGTGGTGGCAACTCTGGATCTGTAAATAGTCTTTTAAAAGGGGCTTGGTGTGCTATTTATTCCGTTTCCTCTCGTATTGGCAGAAATTTTCATTTTCTTTTTTGCCGTCAAACAATGGGGATTTTTAAATACTCTAGGTTTTTATTTTTTACCGTGTGTTTTAGGCTTTCTGATCGTGTCGACAGTCGGGCGCATGGCTATCATGACTCTGCAAGGTTCTGTGATGAAAGGGCAACTTCCGGGAAATCGTTTGCTTCACTCGGGAGCCATTTTTTTTTCGGGTTTGCTGTTTATGGTTCCCTCGTTCTTTGCGCGCCTTGTTGCACTTGTTTTGTTTTTGCCGGGTCTTCGCCATATTTTCGTGGCGTGGTTTAAAATTTTCATTGCCAAAAAAATTGCCAAGGGCTCTGGCGGTTTTAGTTTTGGTGGCGGCCCTTTCGGATTTGGAGCTGGCAACGCTGGCGGCGCAGGATTTCGCTATTATCAATATCGCGGAGCAGGCTTTGAAGGTGCAGATTCCGAGCGTGAAGTTAGCGAAACCAATGTTCTTGATGTGACTCCGCTTAAGGTCACGCACGAAAAAAAAGACGGCGACGAGACAAACTAATTTTCAGCTTTACAGCGAAATAGGCAAAGAGGCCCGCACCTCAAAGCCGATATTTTCTTTGTGTTCGATTTGCAAAGAGCCATTGTGCATTTTTAAAAACTGAATAACCAAGAATAGACCAATGCCATAGCCATCGTTGCTGGAAGCGTGCGGTGTGGTGCTGAGTTCATAGTGGGTTAGCAGATCCTTTACCTGCTGTGCGCTCATTCCGGGGCCTTGATCGATGATGCTCAGATGCAGATTCTGATCCTTGCGTTGGCAGTCGACCGTGATGATCGAGTTGTTGGGTGAATATTTAATCGCGTTACTAAGCAAGTTCCTAAGAATTGCCAAAAGCATTTTTTTATCTGCGGCAATTTGCAGGGTTTCATTCAGAGCCGTGCCCTGAAGTTGGATACTTTTTTCGACTAAGAAGGGGCGAATATGTTCTTTGGCGGTGTTCACAATATCTGCGATTTTTACAGGTTCTTTGGAAAGAGCATAGATGCCTCCTTGAGTCGAGGACCACAGAAGAATATTTTTTACCAGGTCCACGGAAGAGCGGGCGGCATCCGAAATTAAATCCCAGTGCTCGTGATTTCTGCCTGCCGCCAGCTGGGAAAGGCTGGTCAGATTTCCTAAAAGATCATGCGAAATAAGAGACAAAAGTTGCTGATTTCCCTGGGTCGTTTTTTTCATCTGAGTCACGTCATTAAAGGCAAGAAGATATCCCTGGCCGTCCAAGGCGGGGTGGGTGAGCTCCTCATAAACCACTTCGTGATAGGTGGCACAGTGAGTGTGGCCGATCTGTAAAATATGACCCTTGTGTTTTGTAGGTGCGTCTTTTAACCAATCAAGCAGGCTCTCGGGCAGCAGGGCTTCTATATTCTTGCCCACACTGGAAAAGTTAAAATTAAACAACGTACTGGCCTTCGAGTTAAATAAGGCAATTTTATTGTGACGACTGATCAGCACGACGGGCGTGGGTAAAGACTCAAAGAGCACGTTATTCGTCGCCGAAAAACTTTTCACCACTTGTTGGCGATGTAAGACATAATAAAAGCTCATAGCCGCAAAGATCTGAACCAATAGTGGCATGCCTAAAAAGCGCACCTCCGGAATAAAGACAATGCCTATTGCTTCCGGGATCACATAACACATCATGGCCGTCATCATCAAAAGTCCATAGAAGCGATGATAGGTCGGCTGTTTGCGATAGTCCTTCACGACAAAATATATGACGACACCTAGGCACGAATAAGAATAGGTAAAAAGAAATTTGCCCAAAGGCCCTAATTGCCAGCGAACCACCTCCACGCCATAAGCATTGAAAGGCTCAACATTTTGTAAAATCAGAGAATGTAAACTTGGCACGGCCCAGGCTACATACACCAAAACTGTTGGCAAAAAAGTCAGAGCAAAATATTTAGAAAGGGGTTTGGGGCTTTTTCGTGCGAACAGTTCATAAGCAAAATAGATCCATAGTGGCAGCGTCGGCGAAATGAATAAAAAACGCGTGCGGGCAAAGAAGGCTTTTGCGGCAAGATCACTGGAAAGAAGAATCGACAGGTTCGAAAACGCCCAGCCCAAATATAAAAACATGATTAGAAGATAAAGTTGTACGGCCTTTTGTTTGCGATACTCGAAACTGGCTCCGGCTAAAAAGGCACAACAGGCGACTGCGGTGATAAACCAGATCAGCAGCAGCTGTGTCACGGACATTTTAAGTAAGTCCGTTCTTCGAGGCCCATACGCCGACTTCCACCGATGTGAAAATGCCTAGCTTCATCATGATATTGGATTTATGACTTTTCACCGTTTGATCGCTGCAACCTAATGCCAGAGCGACTTCTTTGTTTGAGCGTCCCCCTGATATTAAGCGCACGACTTCTATTTCACGTTTAGTCATCAAATCACCTTTGTGTTGCGCGGTGATTTGTTGAAAATTCGGAGAAATAAACTTAAGGCCCTGGCTGATATGCTTCAAGGCCAGCTTGATGTCCTCAAGTTGCGAGGCTTTACTGACTAGGGCTGCGGCAGGTCCCTTCATGTACATGTTGATGACATGAGGGTCTTCGTTTTGCGTGACAACGACAAATGCCGGGCGATGCTCAGTCGGAGTCGAGTCTAAAATCGAAATGCCGTCGGAAGATCTTAAGGTGTGATCTAGAAAAACTATGTCAGGCTTAAAATCGCGGATCTTTAAAAGAGTGGTTTCCGCATCTACGGCCTCTTCAATCACGCATGCCTGGGAAAAGAATTTTTGCACTTCAACTGCAAGCGTCGCGCGTACGATGGCGTGATCATCGACAATAAGAACTCTTTTGCTTGATTCTGTAATATTCATGAATTCCCTGACTTGAGAAAATTTTCGACGACTGTCAAATTTAAGTCAAAGAAAATAATTATTTGTCTGCATCCCTCAAGCGAGGGATGCGCCTAAGATCTAATATAAAAAATTATTGAGCAGAAGAGATTACGCGAGCTTTCTGATTTGATACCACGGGGCCAAAATACTTTCTAAACATACTTTGTCCAAGGTGTGCGGACTTTACAGTCCAAAACTTTTTATTGACGGTCATCGCGGCCACAGCAATTTTTCGTTCTTGGTCCAAGGCATAACCAACGAACCAATCGACCCGACCGCGGGGATTGTCGCCGGTTAAGTGGCCAGTTTTTCCACCCATTTCAATTTCACGAAACTTGCGATCTCTAACAATGGGACGGAAAGAGCGACGTGAAGTTCCTGAGGTCACAGTTTGCTCCATCAGTTCACGCACTTTGGCCGCAGACTCTTTTGTCATAATGTTTCCATTGGTCAGCGTGCTGCCTTCGTATATTTTCTCGCCTTTGCTGTTGGTAATTGAGCTGACTAAGTAAGGCACGACAATTTGTCCGTCGTTGGCAACGGAAGCGGCGATCATAGCCCCTTGAACTGGACTCATGCGATTGTTCCTGTTGTAGCCAGAGGCGGCTTCAGCCAACTCAAAGCCTTTGCCCGGTGGAATGTAAGCGACACCCATGTCGACGGGGAAGTCTGCAGGGATTTCTTGATTGAACATAAAGCGCGTCGCGTATTCGTTCAAATCTTCCGGATGGAGGTTTTCAATGCTTAAGCGACCAAATGCCGTATTGATGGAACGTGCGAAGGCGTCTTTCAGTGTAATAACATTCGTCCAACGGGTTACTTTGTCTGACAGAACGTTTTTCTTGTAAAGAGTGTAAGCGCCGCCATTATAGCGAATTTTGTGTTCAGGTGTGACGCCGGCCTTGTCGACGGCAGCAGTGGCCGTGACAACTTTAAAAACTGAGGCGGCCGGGAAAGTCGCTTGCAGATTGAGGTTAGCGGCCTGTGGGTCGTCGCGCTGAAAGCTCGACATCGCTAAAACTTCGCCGGTTGTTGCGTCGATCATAAAGATCGCACCATAGTCAGGTTTGTAAGACTTCAAAAGTTTATCGGCTTCTTTTTGCAAAGTTTCATCAATCGTATAACTAATCTGAACGGACTCTTCTTCGCCTTCCCAAGTCATGCCGACATTCTCGGGCAGTTGATTTGAGCGCATTTGGGGACCGAGGGCTTTGGCGACCAGAAGACGCTGATCTAGTTGGGCTTGAATTTTCTTATGAGCTTGGACCTCTTGGCTTTCGGAGGTGGTGAAGCCCAGGAGAGAATAAAGCCCGAACAGGCAAGCTCCGGAAAATATGAATAGTTTTAATAACTTATATTTGTTTTTTGATCGCATTATTTCATGGTAGCACCATGTTTGAAATGCTTTCAAGGGCAATCTCGAAAGAAGACGCCAGAAACACCATATCTGGTGCGCTTTTCGGGCTATTCTTTCGTGACACAACTAAAGACTTGGACTAAAGACTAACACCCATGAAGACCAAAGAACGTATCCTCCTTACTTCCATCGATCTTTTCAACCGCAGCGGCGTCGTGGCAATCACGACAAATCACATCGCAAAAGCGATGGAAATCAGCCCCGGAAATCTTTATTTTCACTATGACAACAAAGAAGAGATTTTGGTGGAGCTATTTAAGCGCATGGCCAAAGACACCTACAATGTTTGGCGTCCCCGTCGCACAAAAAAAGTAACACCTTTGGAATTCATCAACGAAAATTTTGATCTGTATTGGCGTTATCGCTTCTTTCATCGCGAAATGTACGCTCTTCGTCGAAAGGACAAGGAACTGGCACGGATGTGGAGTGCGCACATTCATAAAATGATCAAACTGATGATCATTCTATATCGCCAGTGGGTCAAAGACGGCAAAGTGGCAAAGATCGAAGAGGTCTCTGAAATGCAGTACATCGCTGAATCTTTGTTGGCGATGTCGACGACCTTTCTGCAGTTCTTCGAATCGGCGGAAAAGCTTGCCGGGAAGCGCAGTATTGAGCGCGGTAAGCACCATGTGGCCCGCTTGCTTCTGCCTTACACTGCTGGCGAAACAAAGAACGAGTTTGAAAAATTTCTTAAGACAAAGCCAAAATCCGCACCTGAGGCCTAATTTAGGGCCTTCTCAGCTGGCAGGATCATTGCTTTAGGTCAGAGCACAACAAAAGGGCTCTGATCTATGAAAACAGTTTCTGCATTTCTTTTTGCCATTCTATTTACGTCGAATTCTTGGGCGTCACCGTCGTGTGCACAGCTCAAAGAAGAATTAAAGGCAATGCAAGCGGCACAGAAGCATGTGATGGCCAGCTTGGTGAGCAATCACGAAACCTTCGCTTCTTCGTTAGAAGAGTATTCGACTTTGGTGAAAGCTTCTCAAGGTTCTGACATCAAAACTGTCTCTGTTAAAATGAATGAATCGGCTCAAGCTTTCCGCGACCGTGGGGTTCAAGGTAAAAAGACCGCAGTTAAGCTTAATAGCGCGACGGAGGATCTTTTGGCCCGTGTGGCGGCCTGCCTTAAGTAAAATGGCGCTCAGCTCAGGGCGGGTCTATTAGAGCTTTTTATCTAAAAAGCGTTCCAAAATGATAAAAAGCCTCGGTTTAAAAGCCGGGGCTTTTGTTTTTTTCTGACTTAACATAAAATATTACGCTATGCATCCTGCGGTTTCGGACCGCTGCATCGCGGGAATTATTCAGAGAATCGTTAAGATTTCCGCAGGTTTGGTTAATTTTAAGTTGATGTAAGAATTTTTTGTTGCAAAAGTTACATAGGTAGAACTTAATAGGTCAGTTCCAAATTGGCACTTAAGCTGGAAGGAACGTAGGGGGGCAGAAATGGCTATCTCTGAAGCATTGGTTTCTGAATGCAGAAAACGGCTTTTAAATTCGAAGCAAGACATCCTCAATAGAGTGAAAGAAGCGCGCACGAATTTAGATCAGAACGATGAAAAAGGCGGCGATGAAGGCGATCAAACTGTTCGCGTGTTGGCAGAGCAGGAATTCCTTAATATGCACGAAAGACTTCGTTCACAGTTAATGGAAATCGAAAGCGCGTTGGCTCGCATTGAAAGCGGCGCCTTTGGTTACTGCGAGGAAACAGACGAAGAAATCGAACCAGAAAGACTGCGTGCGATTCCTTGGACTCGTTTAAGCATTGAGGGCGCGGAAATTCGCGAATCAATGAACAAGCGTTACGCTCGCTAAAATTTGAATTAGATTATCTCGAGGGGTAAAAGGGATGTTGGCGGATGCCGATGTCCCTTTTTTTATTTTAAACGAGTGACTCTTCTATTTCTGTCTTGGTTTGAGACGGGGACTCAAGTGACCTAGACGATGTGCCGATAGGTTAGTCATGAAAACTTTAGTGCTCCTTCTGATCGTTTTTTTTGAGCTTGGCTGCAGCCTAAAAGCAGATTTAGCAACTCTGTTGAATCCGCCTCCTATTGAACTTGTCGAAAAGCCGCCCATTACAAATAGTTCTACCTCGGCAAACTTAGTTATCTCTGGGATCTGTGCTGCCAATGTCAATTCGTTTGAAATTCTGCAGCCAGAACCGGCACAGACGGTTCATTGTATTAACGGCCGTTGGACCGCTTATTTAGATGTTACAAGTAATCCCGATGGAGCCCTTGAAATTCGAACGGACCAAAAAGATCCAAAGAATGACTCTACGATTTCTTTTATTGTTAAGAAAGACACCGTACCTCCGGCAGTCTCTTCATTAATTTTGGAGTCAGGTGCAACTTTAACTAATAAATCAGAGATCGCTTACCAGATTGTTGGCAGCGAAGTTGCGAAGGCCTATATCACTGAAGACAGCACTTGTGCTACGGGGGGCAGTTGGCAACCAGCTTCGGGAGTTGTGCCTGTAGCAAGTGGCGATGGATTAAAAGGCTTCTATGTTATGGCACAGGACTTGGCCGGTAACATTTCCCCTTGTGTCCTAGGTGGTACAATCGTTTTAGATCAGACGCCTCCTGTCGTGTTGGGGCTTGCCGATGATTTTGTGACCCGGGGTTCGAAATCTTGGACGTGGTCTTGTTCGGATGCTAATGCTCCTTGTGAATATAGATATCAGATTTCTTCGGCCGTGACGTTGGCCCCGGTGGGAGTTTACGGTCTTACGCAAAGTGCTTTGAAATCCGGTGACGGATTGTTTTATGTCAATGTTCAGGCGAAAGATGCGGCCGGTAACGAATCTGTGATTAAATCCGTGCAAGTGACGTTGTCATCAACGTTGCCGAATATAGCCATCGAGGGCAATGCTTCTTTCTATAATTCTAACTCAGTCAGTTTGCAGCTCACAAATATTAATGGCTTTGATGAGATGGAAATCTCAAATTCTCCAGCGTGCGCGTCGCCGACGGTCACTTCTCCAAGTGGTACGATGGCTTGGAATTTAACTGCCGGGGATGGTTTAAAAACGGTTTACTATCTGTTCAGAAATACCAGCACCGGTGCTGTCACCGACTGTGCAAGTGCCAGCATCACGATAGATACCGTGATTCCGTCTTTAGCGTTGACCACGGCGGCATCTGATCCTTTTCGTTCAGCAACTTTTTCAGTCAATGCAAATTTTAGTGAGTCTGTCACAGGCTTTTCTTTAAGTGATATTGTGGTGACGAATGGAACAGCTTCTGGCTTGTCAGGCTCTGGAAGCAGTTATACCTTCACCGTGACTCCGACAGCACAGGGGTTGGTCTCTGTCGATGTGGCGAGTGCTGTGGCCGTTGATGTTGCAGGCAATGGGAATACCGGGGCCGCTACTTTGGCCAGAACTTTTGATAACATTCAGCCAACGTTGGCTTTATCAACGGGTGTTCCAGATCCCACGAACTCTTCATTATTTTCTGTTACTGCTACGTTTAGTGAGCCGGTCACCGGTTTTACCCTTGCAGATATTGGCGTTACGAACGCCGTTGTTTCAGCGTTAGCGGGATCGGGAACTACTTACACCTTTAACGTGGCTCCGGCATCTCCAGGAACAGTGCGCTTGGCTGTAGGCGCAAGTGCAGCAGCGGACTCTGCTGGTAACGGCAATACCGCGGCTGTTGATTTGGTCAGAGTTTACGATGGTGACGGACCTTCTTTGGTTTTATCCACGACGGCGCCACTAAACTTTAATACGGCAAACTTCAACGTCAATGCAGCCTTTAGCGAAGCTGTAACAGGGTTTACTTTAGGCGATATCGTTGTGACTAATGGAACAGCGTCATCTTTGACGGGCTCTGGTGACAGTTATACTTTTACGGTGACACCTTCAGGCCAAGGCTTGGTCACGGTCGCGGTGGCTGCGGCCGTTGCTAAAGATGCCGCAAATAACGACAACACAGCTGCGACGAACTTAACTCGTACTTACGATTCTCTTCAGCCTTCGTTGGTGTTATCAACAGCCTCTTCTGCTTTTAATACTTCTACGGTCACAGTGACAGCAACTTTTTCTGAAAGTGTCTCAGGCTTTGCTTTAAGTGATATCGTCGTCACCAACGGTACGGCCTCAAGTTTGGTTGGTACGGGGGCTTCATATTCTTTTACCCTGACTCCGACGGCGGAAGGTCCCATCACAGTGGCCGTGGATGCGGCTGCGGCGGTGGATCCTGCGGGTAATCAAAGCACTGCAGCAAGCACTTTGAATTTAAGCTATGATGTGACGGCGCCCAGCTTAGTTTTGACGACGCCAGCGCCGGCCTATTTTGGAACTTCTTCGATTGTTGTGACCGCGACATTCAGTGAACCGGTTGTTGGATTCTCCCTAGCCGATGTTGCGATTGTGAATGGCACAGCTTCTAGCTTAAGTGGTTCTGGAGCTACTTATAGTTTTGTTGTGACTCCTTCTACTCAAGGTCAAGTGATTGTATCTGCGGGTGCGGGTGTGGTGACAGATCCTGCGGGGAATTCTAATACGGCGGCAACGGATCTTGACAGAATATATGACTCTGGTCCTCCGACCTTGATTTTATCAAGTGCCGCGCCGAGTGTCTTTAACACCGCTTCAATTTCAGTAACTGCGACATTTGATGAAGCTGTGACCGGTTTTGATGCGGCAGACGTTGGTGTGACGAATGGAAGTGTGTCTGGTTTTGCGGGCTCTGGTACAACCTACACCTTTACCGTAACTCCTGCGGGGCAAGGACTTGTGACGGTCGCTGTGGCCAGTGGTGTGGCTTTCGACGTGGCTTCCAACGGAAACACGGCAGCCACAAATTTAACGCGTACATATGACAGTGTTCAGCCATCACTTGTTTTATCAAGTGCCGCAGCAGCAGAATTTAATTCCGCAACAATTTCTGTAACGGCAACCTTTTCAGAATCTGTAACTGGTTTTGCATTAGCAGATATTAACGTCACAAACGGAACCGCGTCGTCTTTGAGTGGCTCGGGCACTACGTATTCGTTTACAGTGACTCCCGCAGGACAGGGCTTGGTGACTGTGGCTGTTGCGGCAGGCGTGGCTTCTGACTCTGCAGGAAATTTAAATACTGCGGCTGTGAATCTGACTCGTACTTACGACAGTGTTGCACCAACGATTACTGGCCTAAGCAATGATGCAACTTGGTTGAAAACTAAAACGTGGACCTGGGGATGCAGTGAAACTTGTAGCTACCGTTTTGTTGTGGATACTGTTTCGAACACAACTCCGACGGGGGTTTTTGCAGGCACTACCACGGCCTCGCAGAACTCTGGTTCAGGGACTTACTATCTGCATGTGCAGGCACAAGATGGTGCTGGCAATGTCAGTATTGTTCACGTGTCAGCAAAATTAGACAACACTGTTCCTGTGGCTCCAGCAAGCGTTGTGGACCAAGTTGCCATTTCATCTTTGGCATCAAGCCCGGTCATTACGTTTACCTCTGGATCAGACGCAAACAGTGGACTGAACAAACATCAAGCTCGAGTTATTAAAGCCTCTGATAGCAGTGCGGTCTCTTCTTGGGTGGACTTTACTTCAGGTGCGACTCTTTCAGGGTTAAGTCTTTTAACGAATACGAGTTATAAAGTCCAAGTCGTGGCCATAGACAATGTCGGAAATACTTCAGCCTCTGCGGTCAGTGACGGCTGGGTTGCGGATACTACGGCTCCGGGTTTGGCGACATCTTTAACGGTGGGTGCGGTTCCTGCGTCTGCAACGACTTCTCCAGTTTTAAGTTGGACAGCTGCCAGTGATGGAGCTGGAGGCTCAGGAATTCAGTATCATGAGGCTCGTGTATTTAGAACATCGGACAATGCCGTGATGGCAGGTTGGGTGACTCTAAGTTCTGGCAACGCAGTCAGTGGCATGACATTGACGGATGGTGTTCAATATTACTTCAAAGTGCGAGCTCGAGACGTTGCTGGTAATATCGGTAATGAATCTGGGGCATCTGCATCTTGGACTGCGAATTCAAACCCTTGTACCGGAAATCCACCGGCAGGCACGGTATGTCCAGGGGGAGCTCTCTTTGTTGGCTCGTATAATGGCTCTAAGTACATGACAACGCCTGGGGGTTGTACCGATTCGGCAACACCAACTTGCAATAACTCTGCGGACTTTGTCACCAAAGGCTTTGGGACCAATGGGACAGCGACAGGGCGCACGAGTGCGATCACAGGAAGCGCCAACTCAAGTTACTTGGCGACAACCTATGCTGACACCTACGCAGCTAAGTATTGCGAAAATATGACCTATGGTGGCTACTCGGATTGGTTCTTGCCGGCGTTAAACGAGTTGGCATTGTTGGGAACTAACCGTGCCAGTTTTGTTGGCTTGCAAGGCTCGCCTTATTGGACTTCGACAGAGTCTACGCAGTATGGGACTCCTGCGATGGACCAGTGGACTATCTGGATGGACAATGCAACGCAGAGTACGGCGACCAAAACCTTGGTGGGCGGCTATGTCAGATGCATGCGTAAATACTAAATTAGCGCAGCAACGACGCAAGATCTAATACGTAAAGAAGCTTCATTTTTTGAAGCTTCTTTACGTTGATAAACCCAAGTGCAGATTTTTTGGAGTGGCGAACATCTTTTTCATTCCTTTATTCAGGGGAATTAAAGCGCCCGCGAAAGTATATTTTTCAGGAACACTCATAAGGTACAAACTTTCCACGCGATCCAAAACCATTTTAAGTCCCAAGCCTGCGCCGCCCAGTCCTACGCGCGGTGTAGGTGGTTCATTGTCGGAATAAATTTGGCGCAGACGCCGTAAAAGCCCTCCGGCATCAATAGATCCAAAGCTGTCTTTCACCAAAATCATTAAATGCGTGGGTGAAGAGGCCATTTGTATTATTATACTATGGCCTGAAGGCAAAGCGAAGTCCTCGCCACGACTGCGCCCTTTGAAAAGATGTTTTTTATGACGATCGATGGGCGCGTTAAAAAGGGCATTGCTGATCAGCTCATCCAGAACGATTCCGATTTCAACGGCTTGGGCTTCGCCTGTGTTGACAGGTAAGACACCGCGCAAGGCAGAGAGTACCGCAGGAGCTTCTGTCGTGCTTTTTATTTCGTGTCGTTGTACCTGCATATTGTCGCCGGATTGTTGCAGTTTAAAAAATTTAAGCAGCAGTGTGGCGGGATCATTGTAAAACGTTTCGTGTTTTAAAATCATCAATCCAGCAACAATCAGTTCCAGGCGAAAAAGGGAGGCTGACTTGCGCACTACATGAAAGGCTTTTTGCGAAAAGATTGGCTGAACAAGCTCTGGCAAAGACTCGTCATTTACGACCAAGATATTTTCTGAAAGCGAATCCTTATGTTGAGTCTCCGCAGGGTATTCAAGGACGGGAATGCTGCCGAATAGCTCATAAATGCGGGGAAACTCTTCGACTTTAAAAATATCAGGATACTTTTCAGTCAGATTCATGGGGCCTTCTTTAAAAAAGAAAAGTACTGACTTTCTATGGCATCGATTTCCATAACATTGCCAGCACTGTCTTTGACTTCGGGTCCATTGACAGTGCCGTTATCTGTATACTCGGTGCCTTTGCGATACAGAATGTTTTTTGTTTCTGTTGTTTCCTCAGAAAAATATGGAACAAAGAAAGAACCCACGGTCATATTTTCCGTAAGAAATCCACCAACCTGACCAAATTGAATGACCATGAACGGCGGGCAGTTTTCTAAAAACACTTTGGATTGGCGCAAACTTGAAACCCAGTGGATCCACGCTTTGACGCCTGAAGAATTAATCGACTCTAGGGCGCTGCAATCCATGACAATATTTCTGGTGTGAATAATTTCTGGAAACTGAATGCTCGTCGAAAGGCGTCCAGAAAGGGACACCATGCACATGTCAGAATTTTTCTTTACTTGAATTTTAAAATCATCGCTCATGCAATCTTAGGATAGCTGTAAAAATCTTAATCTCAAGTTACAAGCGAAGGACGCAATTAAAACGCGACCGTAGCAGAAATGATTTAGTGAAAATTAGAACTTGCGAATTAAACCGACAACGATTCCGCGAATGGAGACTTCTTCTGGGGAATACCACATGGACTTCATAGTTGAATTGGAAGGGCGCAGTTCCACCATGCGCTCAGTTGAGCCGCTTTCTGGGCGGGAACGCACGTAAAAGCGTTTTACAGTGGCCTCGTTTTCCACGGTGGCCACGATGATGTCGCCATTGCTGGCAGATTCCTGTTTTTGAATAAGAATGATGTCTTCGTCGAAAATTCCATCTTCGATCATCGAGTCGCCTTGCACTTTCAGCGCAAAAGATTTCGCAGGGTTTTTCACCAGCGAAGGTGGTACATCGACAAATTCGTCATGTTTAAGTGCTTCAATGGGTTGTCCGGCTGCCACTTTCCCCAGAAGGGGAAGCGACAGGATCTCGTCACGAGCCTGGAGGAGCTGAGAGCGAGGAGACCCTGTCTTCGTCGAGACTGATTTCAATTGCAGACTGTCCTGAACGGCTGACGCCGAGTGGAGAATCTGGATCGCACGTTTTTGGCCCACAGGATTTTCAATGTATCCCTTGTTCGTCAGCTGCTTCAGATAGTTCTGCACAGAATTGAACGAGGCCAAACCAAAGTGATCTTTAATTTCTTGATATGACGGGGAAACTCCTGAACTTAAGATATGGCTCTCGATAAACTCGAGAACTCGTTTTTCTTTAGGCGTCAGGGGTGGGAGGGGCTGTTTCTTTGTCATAACTTACATATGAACTTACAGTGTAAATTATATGTAAGTCAAGACACTATTTTAAAATATTTTGGGGGTCTGGGTGCGCCGGGTTATGCAAATCTTAGCGCAAACTGCGCAAGCACTGTTGCAAGGCTTCTGTGGCATAGGCAGACAGGTTTATACGCGCAACTCCATTGATATTCTCTTCAACGTAAAGGTCCGCCGCCGCATTTAAGCCTTCGATCATGCAGCCGGCTTTGCGTTCGCCTGGTTGTAACTGCAATTTAAAGATGCACATGCTGTTACGGGCAGAACAGCGAATATTTTCGAAATGCACTTGTGCTGAGCTGGCTTGATTTAAAGTTTGTAGCAATAAAGTTTCTTCTGCAGCAGAGACAAAGGCAAAAGCCGAAGGGGCAGCTAAAGTAATTACCGAGAGGAGAGAGAGAAGAAGAGATTTCATAGAAGACTCCTTGTTTCGAACTGACTTCTTGTACTCAGTTCTAGCAAGGGTCTTATAGATTAGTAAAAGGCATAATAAGAATTCAGATATTCGCAGAACGAATAATAACTATTCGGCGCGAGCGCATTCCTTTTTGTTTTCCACGCAACCCACCTTACTTAGGTCGAGTTTTGGAGCTTTCGTTTCTGAGGCGATTTCACGCTTGTTGATAGCTGGGGGAGTATTGTTTGCATAGCTAGTCGGGGCCATGGAGCAGTTCTGATAAAATAGTATCACAATGGGATTTATCACTAGCATCGCTACAAAACTAAAGCCGCCTCTATTAACCATATACATCCTCCAACTGAGCCAAATATGTCACACCCTTTACATTACGGACGAAAGGCTTTAAGACTTTAGTCAATTAATAGGGATTCTCAGCTTGAAGCAAAAAAATCCACTTTCTCATCTTGAGAGTTAGAAAAGACCTGGGATAATAGATTACAAAGATGGGGTGTATGAAAACATTCATTATAATTCTGTCAGTCTTGTCCGTATTCACTGCGAAAGCAGATTTTCCGAACGCGGCCCAGGACTGCATCAGCGATCTTAAAAAATTCCCAGGGGTAACAGATGACAAGTTGCTCAAACAGGCCTGTGACAAGGTCAAAGTAGATGCGAGATGTGTCAGCGCCGAAGGGCGCGCCATCTATCACTATGAAAAAATGGCCACGACGAGTGGCGCAAAAAAAGTGTTAGTCTTCAGTTTAATTCATGGCGATGAAACTCATGCGGGGACCGTGGGACGTTATTGGATGGAACGTTTGGAAAGTATCGATCCGCGCAACTCGTGGCGTGTTGTTCCTGTTTTAAATCCGGACGGGGTGAAATTAAAGACACGCACGAATGCCAATAAGATTGATATCAATCGGAATTTTCCAACCAAAGATTGGGATGTCGGCGCTGTTGAAAATTGGAAGCGCACAACGAAATCAAATCCGCGTCGTTTCCCTGGGGCGGAAGCAGCCAGTGAGCCAGAAACAAAATGTGCGGTTCATCATATCGAAGATTTCCAGCCTGACTTTGTTGTTTCTGTGCATACGCCACTGAAAGTTTTGGATTTCGATGGCCCGAAAGTTTCTCCTCCGCCGAAGTTTGATTATTTGCCTTGGAGGTCTTTGGGTAATTACCCAGGCAGCTTGGGGCGCTATATGTGGCTTGAGCGCCAAACTCCGGTTCTAACGATGGAATTAAAAGAAAACTTACCGCCGAACTTAGCACCGTTTGAAAAACTCCAAGATATCATTGGGACTTTGGTAAAAATTGATGCGGGAAAAGTAAAAGAAAACACGGCGGCTGAGCCGACAAGTTTTCTGCCGGTAGCACTGGATCACTAGCGGACCTTTTAAAAATGGAAACGGGACTCGATCAGTTTGACCAAATCCCGTTTCGAACGATACTCCCCAAAGGCTTTGGACTCTTCGACGCGAATCCATGACTTATCACTTCCTCACACCGGCAGAATCTCTTTAGAGATACCGTTTCAATTCCTAACTACTCTTACACTCTAAACCCCAAAAAAGCGCAGCGCCAGATCCAGTGTTGAGAAACACCATATTTAAAAAGCTTCATTTTTGGGAGTAAAAAAGGGCCTCTTTTGCAAGAGGCCCCATCGGAACCGAACGAATTAGTGCAGTATTTGCGGTTGCAAGTATTGATTGACTTCAATCAATCGATCCTGCGAGCTTACGACCGAGTCTTGAATATCGACCAGCTCTTTGATCAGATTGTCTTTTGCCATTTTGATGGCCTGAAAGATATCTCGGTGAACACCTTCGGCTTCAATTGTCGTATCTCCTTCTTTCAAGGAGATCGCAATACGATACAACTTTTTTAAGTCTTCCTTGGAAAACTCTTTGCCTTCCGTTTCGTATTGAAGCGCCAGCTTTTTCGGGTCTCGAGCGATGACTGCGACGATGGTTTGCGGCGTCACAAAGGGCTCAAAATCGACGATCTGCTGATAGATGAAAGACTTAACTTCCGGGTTTTTCTCAAGAACTTCTATGGTGGGATTTAGAAGAGTCGTCATGGGCGGCCTCCTTTTCCTCTTTCTTTATAATAACAATGGGTTCGTTATTTGTCTGGTCAAGATCCGCTGGCATTAAAAAATAATTTGAAAACCAATAGGTTTGCATTAGAATCCCGAACCTGGACCTACGTCACGTACCAGAATGAGATGTGAAAAATCAAAACAGAAATGAAACTCGAAACATCCTGGAAAAAGCGCTTAGAGAGCGAATTTGCAAGCGAGCGAATGCTGAATTTGAAGGCATTTTTGGCGCAAGAATACAAAGCAGGCAAAACGATTTACCCTCAAGGGGATGAATACTTTGCGGCGCTGAATTTTACGCCCTTTGAAAATGTCAAAGTCGTCATCGTGGGGCAAGATCCCTATCATGGCCCGGGGCAAGCGCATGGCTTGTGCTTTTCTGTGCGGGACGGCGTGCGCTTTCCCCCTTCTTTGCAAAATATTTTTAAAGAACTGCGCGACGATGTCGGGGTGCCTCTGCCCAAAAGTGGCTCCTTAACAAAATGGGCACAGCAAGGTGTATTGTTGCTAAATGCCGTATTGACGGTCGAAGACGGCAAGGCCGCAGCTCACCAGAAAAAAGGCTGGGAAGAGTTCACTGATAAAGTGATCCATACTCTAAATGATGAAAAAGAAAACCTAGTTTTTATTTTGTGGGGAGCTTACGCGCAAAAAAAAGCAGCCTTCGTCGATCGCAAAAAGCATCTGGTGATTGAAGGCGTTCATCCGTCGCCGTTGTCTGCACATCGCGGTTTTTTCGGGACGAAGCCTTTTTCAAAGACCAATGCTTACTTGCGTTCTAAGGGAATCGCTGAAATCGACTGGAGCCTTTAGGGCTCCTGTCACAGCAAGAAACATTAAAAGTTTTTTGTCAGATCAAGGCCCTTGTATAACGAAGCCACTTCTTTTTCATAGCCATTAAACATCAGCGTCGGAATTTTTGTGGGGAAAAACTTGCCATCTAAAACTCGCTCAGTGGCTTGGCTCCAGCGCGGGTGCTCAACTTTAGGATTTACGTTAGCGTAAAATCCGTATTCGCTAGAGGCCAACTTTTCCCACAACCCCATCGGCTGTTGTTCCGTGAATTCAATTTTGACAATCGACTTGATGCTTTTAAATCCGTACTTCCAAGGTACGACCAAGCGAATTGGTGCTCCATTTTGTTTTGGCAATTCGTGACCGTACATCCCTGTCGCAATAAAAGCTAACGGGTGAAGAGCTTCCTCCATCGTCAGTCCTTCGGTGTAAGGCCAAGGATAGTAGGGCAGGTTCTTCATATTCGTACCGATTTTTTGTTCGGCGAAAGTTTGAAATTTAACAAATTTTGCTTTCGGTGAAGGCTCAAGTTTTTTTATCAGCTCTGCCAAGGGAAAGCCAGTCCAGGGCACGACCATGGACCACGCTTCGACACAACGGAATCGGTAAATGCGCTCTTCCAAGCCGCCGACAAGTTTTGCAAGGTCGTCGACGTCTAAAGTTTTATCCGGGCCCTTAAGGCCCTTCACTTCAATCTTCCACGGCGTCTGCACTTTCCACGCCTCAACTTTTTTAGCGACTTCGCTTTTATCCAGGCTGAATTCGTAAAAGTTATTATAGCTCGTCGCCAAATCTTCTTTGGTCAGAGGACGATCGGGTTCCGAAACTTTGTAAAGGGCATTCGTTTTATAAGATAATTTTTTAAGCTCTGCTTTTGCCCAAGCTTCAGGAATAGTTTGCGCTGCCACAAGACCTAATCCGCCCAAGGCCGCAGCCTTTAAAAGAGTTCGGCGATTAAAATAGATATCTTCAGGGGTGACGTCGCTTTCTTTGATTTTCCAGGATGGTGGAATCTTAATGAGCATTGTGTCTTCCTTTTGCACGGGCAGTGTGTGAATCTAGTGTCAGGTGGTATTGCGAATGACACAAACAAAATTTTTGCGCTGGGTCCTGCGTCTGCTTTTGTTCGGACCTTTGTTATGGTGGATTGCCTTGGGCCTTACTGGAGGCTTGGGTGCTGAGCCAGTGTCGAAGTTAAATACCGAAACCGGTTATGTCACTTTGGTTTTGATTCTTATCAATCTTGTGATTGGCATTTGTCTGGCTTTGAAAAAAAATTGGCCCCCTTGGACTCGTTGGTTTTTTCTGGAGCGTCGCTGGCTAGGTGTGGCCTCGGGTTTGTATCTGTTGGGCCATGTCTTTTTCTATTTTGCCAAAGAAGGCTTTTTACCCATGGCCTTTTCGCAGATCTTTACCAAGAACTATTTAACTCTAGGATTTATCGCGGCGGTCGTTGTTTGGATTCTGACTTTAACCTCGAATAACTTCAGTCAAAAACTTTTCGGGCGTAAGTGGAAGCTTCTGCATCGACTTATTCATGGGGTCAGCTTGGCGATCTTAGGCCATGTTTTTTTGATCGAAAAAGCGAACCTCTTGCTGTTTGCCGCGATGACTTTGCCACTAGTGCCCTTTCAGCTCTTCCGCCTGGGGCGATTTCTTAAGACCAAGGTCGAGTCTTTTCGTGGGGCTTCCCGAAAATCCGATAAGAGCTTATCTTAAGGAAAAGGGGTGACGTATGAAAAAAACTTTCCTAGTAACACTAGCACTGATGGTCTTTGGGATGACGACAATGTCACAAGCCGCTTCCCAGCCACGCAAGCCTGCCGCTGCTGAAGAGCAAAGGACCACAATCACAGACACTGTTAAAAAATTGCGCGACGATGATGATGGAATAGTGGTTTTGTTTATGAAAGAAAAAGGCAGCTACTATTTACGCCGGGATGTGGCAGAGTTTGACGGCATTCGTAAAAAACTTGAAACAAGCTTAAAAGAAAAAAAGCCTGTAAGCGTCACAGCCGAGGCGACTCAGCTCAATATTCTTGAAGTAAAATAAGTCCCTAATGTAAACTGGTCTCCATCCACAGGAGACCAGCATGAATTCTTTCGTCGTATCTTTTCTGATTCTCTCTTTATCCTCCGTTTCTTTTGCAACAACGAAGGAAGACGTGCAGGAAAAAACAGCGCAAGCCGCCGCAGCTGCAGCTGATTACAGCAAAGAGCAAAAAGAACAATTTCAAAAAGACATGGAAGGCAAACTTTCTGATCTCAAAAAAGAAATTGCTGAATTAAAAGAAGCTGCCGCTAAAAAAACGGGGGCGGCGAAGTCTGAGATGAAAGAGCAAATTGCTTCTTTAGAAAAAAAGCAAGACAGCATCAAACAAGATCTTACAAAAATGAAAAAGAGTTCTGGTAAAGCTTGGACTGAAATGAAAACGGGCATGAGTAAGGCTTGGGACTCGCTTTCAGATTCTTATAAAAAAGCTAAAGCCGAATTCAAAGATAAAGAATAATGAAAAAAAGCGCACTGCTGTATGTTTCTGATTTGCCACGCGTCTCTGAGCTAGGAGAAGAGCTTTTACTTATTTACGACGAGGTTTTGCCAAAAAAATCTGCGGCGTTTAAAAAGTGGATGCAGCAGTTTGACCTGCACTATCCCGTGAAGGCCGGCGAACAGCTTAAATCCGTTGATAAATTTCCTGGCCACATAGCTCGCTTGGTAAAACTTTGCGAACAAACTTCCAGTCGTCACTTGACCGTGGTTGTCGCTGGTGGTGGCAGTGTCGGGGATTTCGGTGGCTTCGTTGCTAGTGTCCTTAAGCGCGGTGTAAATCTGGTGCAGATGCCTAGCACCTGGCTTGCCGCCATTGATTCAGCCCACGGTGGGAAGACCGCCTTAAACGTGGGTTCGGCTAAAAATCAAATCGGGACATTTTATCCAGCCAGTAAAATTGTTTTGTCTCGAGCATTGCTGATGGCGCAGCCTGAAGCACGGGCCTTTGAAGGGTTCGGGGAGCTTTTAAAAATCGCGTTGATTTCAGGTGGCCCCCTATGGAGTTCTTTGGCGAAAGAATTTGAAGTGAATGCCTCTATTTTATGGAAGCACTTAGCAAAAGCGATTGATGCTAAAAATAGAGTTGTCAGCAAAGATCCCGAAGAAAAGTCAGGGCACCGACACATTCTGAACTTGGGCCATACGATGGGTCATGTGCTAGAAGTCTATTATCAACTGCCTCATGGCATTGCGATCAATTATGGTTTGGACTTTGCTTTGCGCTGGAGCTTGCATAAAAGAATTATGACCCAAGCAGAGTACCAAAAGTTTCATCGCTTGCCGCTCGCGGGTTACCTCTTGTCACCTTTACGAGATGAGTTGATGGGGACGCGCTCGGCGGTGCTTAAGGACTTCAGACAATTACTTCTTAGTGACAAAAAGAAAACGGCGTCAGAAACCTTGCGCTTTATTTTCTTAAAGAAACCTGGTCATTGCCTTGTGCGTGAGGTGACCGTGGACGAAGTTTTAATCGAGGTGTGTCGCCAGAAAGAAGAAGAACTTAATGGCTGACTTTCGCTTTCAGGGTGACATTCCAGGTTCGAAGTCTGTTTTCAATCGCGCCCTGATTGTGAAAAGCTATTTTCCATCCTTGGTTCTTAATGGTCATTCGGCCTGTGACGATGTGCGGTTTATGACCGATGGTATTTCTAAAATTTCCACCCGCAGTCACATTGATTGTGGCGAGGGGGGCACAACCTTTCGTTTTCTAGCTTTGCGAGTTTCGCGCCAAGCGGGCGAGCATATTTTGGATGCGAGTTCTCGCCTCTTAGAACGTCCGCAAAAAGGTCTTCTGGATTTAATGCACCAGCTAGGCGTGCAAGCGGAAATTAAGAACCGGGCATTGCACTTACGCAGCTCTGGTTGGCAGCAACCCAAGGCACCTTTGCAAGTAAATACCACCGAATCCAGTCAATACGCTTCAGCCTTAGTTCTAAATGCTTGGCTTTTAGATTTTGATTTAGAATTTATTCTGGTCGGTGAAAAAGTGTCCGAGTCCTACTTTTTACTCACTTTAGAGATGTTAAAAACTTTGGGCATGCAGATTCTAAAAACCGACACAGGATTTAAAATTCCAGCAGGCCAAAAGACTTCATCACAAAATTGGACAGTGGAACCCGACATGAGTTCTGCTTTCACCATGGCAGCTGCTGGGGCTCTGGCCGGTGAAGCACGTCTGACAAATTTTCCTTTCAGCAGTACTCAGCCTGATTTCGTCTTCAAAGACATCTTTGCGCGGATGCATGTGGATTTCTCTGTGGAGGGTCCAACTTTCACCGCAACAAATCGTTTGCCGTTGCAAGCGGTGGATGTTGATTTATTTCAGTCGCCTGATTTGTTTCCGGTGCTTGCTGTGTTATGCAGTTGGGCGCAAGGCATTTCAAGATTATATGGGGCTCCTCACTTGGTCAGCAAAGAATCCAATCGTATTGCCAAGACGGCAGAGCTTTTAAAATTAGTGGGTATTCAGCACCAGGTTCTTGCTGATGGTATGATTGTGCATGGAAATCCGCAGCAGGCATTGGTCAAGGGTGTTGCGTTCAACCCGGACAAAGACCATCGCATGGTGATGGCTGCGGCGTTAATGAAACTAAAAGGACACGATATTAAAATCGAAGAGCCAGCTGTGATTAATAAAAGTTTTCCAGAATTTTGGGACATGATCGGAGTCCGTCCATGATCACAGCAGTCATCGGTCATCGCGGCACCGGCAAAACAGAATTGATGAGTCGCTTGCATATCTATTTACGCGATCATGCGGTGACATTATTTGATCTTGATACCGAAATCGAAAAGAAGATCGGGAAAACCATCCCCGAACTTTTTTTGGAGCGCGGTGAAAGTTATTTCCGCGATCTGGAACGACAAATGTTCTTAGAGCTTCTGCAAAGACCCGATGACGAAGTTTACATAGTTCTAGGTGCGGGTTTTGATGTGAAGGTCATTCCCGAAGAAGTGCGAGTACTTTGGGTGAAGCGAACCACGGATTTAGACGGGCGGATTTTTTTAAATCGCCCCCGCTTAAACCCGGATGTCAGTCCCCTGGAGGAGTTTCGCAAGCGAGCATTCACCCGTGAACAAAATTATCGCTCTTGTGCGGATGAAGTGTATCTGATGCCAGAGGGCTCTTTTGCCAATCATCATCAAGCCATGGCCGTTGAAAAAATGATTTTAACCCACAGTATGGTCGGTGTGGCTGGGTGTTTAACTATTTTGCCAGACGTTTTCACGTCACAGAAGCGTTGGAATTTATTTAAGGCAAGATATCAAGGACGCGGCATTAGCTTGTTTGAGTTGCGTGACGATCTGTTGTCACACGAACAAATTCTTCAAGCTCTTCAAGAAATGCCCGAAGAAAAATTTATTTATTCATTCAGAAAAATTCAGTCCGGTGATTTTACCTATGCGCAAGATCCAGACTTTCAAAAAATCTTAGATCAATTGACGTGGGTTGATTGGGCCTGGGAATTAGGTGCCCCAGATCGTGTTGTGCAAGACGTGCCTAAAGAAAAAATAATTTTATCCCTGCACCAGGGAAGTGATTTTAGTGCATGGAGCACGTGTGAACCCCATGTTGGGCACCTGAAGTTCTCTCCAGAAATTTTAAATTTTTCTGACTTAGAATTTTTCCATCAATGGCAAAGACAAAGTCCTCACCAGCGCAGTTTTCTGCCGCGCTCGGCCTCGGGTCGCTGGGCGTGGTATCGTCTTTTGCAAAAAAATCAGCAGTTGATTAATTTTTGGAAAGAAGACAACGGCAGTGCCACTGATCAACCGTCGTTGTGGTACTGGCTGATGGCTCCGGTCCAAGCTCAGAAATTTGCTGCGGTCCTCGGCTCACCCGTGGCGCACAGCTTTACCCCGCTCGAACACTCTGACTTTTTTCATAAGCGAAAGATTCCTGTGTGGTCCCTAGAAATCAGCCGAGAAGAATGGGACCAAGCACTTCCGGTGCTGCAAAAGCTGGGTCTTACTTACGCCGCGGTGACGGCGCCACATAAAGAAAATGCGGCTCGTTTGTGTGCACACCAAGAGCTCAAAGCTGTGAATACTTTGTTTTGGAATCAAGCCTATAAAAAATGGCTAGGCACCTCTACGGACGAACAAGGCTTCTTAGAACTCATCGATGGGGTTGGTATGATCGCACCTCTGCAAAAAGAAATTTTTGTGTGGGGCGGAGGTGGAACACTAGAGATGTTGCAAAAGGCTTTGCCACACGCAAGTTACTTTTCTTCTCGTACTGGGGAACCGCGCCCAGGCAGTGAGTCTGCCAAGGGATTAAAGCCAAAGATTGTTATCTGGGCAGCCCCTCGCGGGCCAGAAA